>NZ_VTXJ01000008.1:0-227502 GCF_013114525.1 Vibrio sp. T3Y01
CATGAGAAAGATGGTTGTGACACTCAATTCAATGCTAAGAGATGGTGCAATATGGGATAAAGATAGCGTCAAAAATTAACTATTGACGCCATAGTCTCTTGTTAGGCTTAACTTTCACCATTTATCTGTCTTGCAAAATCCGCGTGAAAGCTGATTAGCTCAATACCATCAATTGCTTTTATTGATGCATTGCTGCCTTCAACAGTACAAAAAGGCGGATAAGCGAATAGCAGCTGACCAACCTTTAGCTCCAAATCGCTTGGAATATTCAATCTTTCAATTGGGTCCTCGTCTACCCAAGCCAAAAATTGTTCCCAGGTACAACCAAATTCATCAATCTCACCAGTTTCAGCACTCAACTTAACTACCAAATTATCTCGAATAAGGAATTGGTCGCCAAAGCAATCCTGAGCAATAGGAAAATCGCTTGCTTTAACTTCTCGATACAAGTTGTGGAAAGCAAATTCACCTTCTAAGAAGGTATTAACATTTAACAAGCGTTCTTGTGCATCGTGAGAGCGAACCTGTAGACCGCCTGAATACAATATTTTCATAGTTTCCTCTGTAAGCCTAACAGCTCTATTAGACAGAAAAATTCTGTATTTAAATGCAGAATAATTCTATCTAGTTTCTACCGTTTACATCTCATATGCAATCTAGTCATTATATAACAACGACTTATATCACAGCTAGGGTTGGCGTGAGAGAAAGTATGGAATATTTCTGTCTAATATGACCAAACTCCCAACATAAAGAATCTGGTCAATACGGCTTACTTCAATTCGTCTGGGATGCGCCGGTCTTTGTGGTAGTACTCTCGGTCGCGTTCGCTGATTTCTCGTACTACTTTGCAAGGGTTACCAACGGCAACCACATTGGCTGGGATGTCTTTGGTGACTATGCTGCCCGCTCCGATGACCGAGTTTTCACCTATGGTAACGCCAGGTAACACGACCGTGTGCGCGCCAAGCCATACGTTGTTGCAGATACGGACAGGAACATTGAACTGCGCAGCTTTGAGTCTCAATTCCGGGCTGATGGGATGTGTGCCTGTCGCGATGGTTACGTTAGGTGCAATCATTACGTTATCACCGATGAATACGTCGGTATCATCAACAAGCGTTAGGTTGAAGTTTACGTATACGTTGTTACCTAAGTGAGTATGACGCCCCCAGTTGGCGTGTAGTGGCGGCTCTATGTAACAACCCTCGCCGACCTCTGCGAAGAGTTGCTGCATAATTTGTTGGCGTTTTTTACCTTCACTCGGGCGAGTATGGTTGAAATCGTACAGCACTTCTAAACATTGCGTTTGCTCGGCGACCAGATCGACGTCATCACAGTAATAAACGTCTTGGCTGTGCATTTTTGCCTTTATATCCATGTTTGAACCTATTTGATAATTACCGAATAACAGCATACATAAAGCGACATATGGATAATTTGAAGCGTTTCATTGGTCTCAAAACAAGTTACGAGTTGCGCGGGCTTATGTTCTCGGCAACACGCCATAGCACGCCACTTGGGTCAGTGATACAAAACTCAAGCATTCCCCAAGGCTGCTCAACAACCTCGGTAACGGTTACTTCAAATTCCGCCATTACATTAGAGTTTTGTACGTGCTGATACCAACTTTTTACGTCCTCTACGAGCAAGTGCATCATGTAATTGTGACAGTGCGCAGGTTCGTAAAAATCTTGTAAAAGGAATGCATAATCACCGTGACGAAAATAGGCGATATCATGGAACTCAGACATGAGTTCAAACCCCAGAGCTTGGTAAAACCGCTTAGATAAGTCGAACTCTTTTGCGGGCACAAACGATTTTATTTCAGTGACTTTGAGGTTTTCCATGATAAACAATTCCTTCTGTTTTGAAGCCCAGAAGTATCGCTGAGCTTTGTGCATTATGCTTAAATTTGTTTTAGGTTACTGGCCGAAAGAGCTAACTTCATATTCAGTGAGGTAACGCCAGTGACCTTCTTCAACATCTAAACGGACGTCGCCTATTTGTTCTCTATGTAGCCCAACCACTCGGTTACCAACAGCAGCAAACATTCGCTTAACTTGATGAAACTTACCCTCGGTGATGGTTAAGAGCACTTCTTTGGGGCTAATTACTTCTAGTTCTGCCGGGCGCGTAAGGTTCTTCTCACCTTGCAGCGGAACCCCTGCTTTGAACTTATCAGCGACATCGTCTTTAATATCTCGTGACAATGTCACGCGGTACACCTTTTTACACGACTTCGTGGGCAATGTGATATTGAAAGACCAACGACCATCATCGGTGATTAACACTAATCCTGTGGTATCAGCATCTAAACGCCCTGCGATGTGCAGTTCAGACACTTTATCTAACTCTAAATAATTGAAAAGAGATGGATACACTTCGTCGATATTGGAACAGATGGTGCCTGCTGGCTTGTGCATCAAGATATAACGAAACGCGCGTAGCGTTAATGCGTCACCATTCAGCACGATGGTATTACTTTCGTGTACTTGAGTTGATTCAACGAGCACAACTTCACTGTTTACACTAACCTCACCATTATGAATTCTTTCAATCGCTTCTGACTTAGTGAGGTCTGTGCTTTTACAAAGAAATTTATCGAGGCGCATTAATCGTCGACACCACATTTAGCACAAGGCTTGTAAGTGCGCTCTCCTTGTTCAATCACCACATAGTCACGCACACAGTTTTCACATAACGCCAGTTTTGGATAAGCGTCTTTCTGTTTCTTTGCGTTAATGTCGCCTTCAGTGGTGTAGATCGTTCTCATTTGGAGCCTTTGTATTAATCACTTATGAAGCCAAATTGTATCACTGTTTATGGCAGTGCGTCGGTTCACTTTGCCAATGGTTGTTTGCGCCTCGCGCTATTTCTAAGCTCTGGACAACAAAATCAACGTGCCACGCGTATCAGTGATAACATTACAAGAGTTAGCTAACTAAGAAGCCAAGAATGAAAGATTGTAATCAATGCGGAAAATGCTGCATCAAATATGGAGATGGCGACCTCGCCGCGACTCAAGAAGAGATTGACTTGTGGGAACTGTTCAACCCAGACATCTTTGAATATGTTCGTGGTGGTGAGATTTGGTTTGATCCTGAATCTGGTGAGCGTTTAACTCGTTGCCCGTTTCTAGAACTCGTCCCGAACAAAAACACGAACGCTCAAGCCAAATACACCTGCAGTATTTACTTAGACCGCCCAGAGGATTGCCGACACTACCCTAGCCTAATCAATGAAATGGCGAGGGATGAGTGTGAGATGATTGAAGTGGTGGATCTGCAAGATACGAAAAAAGCTCAAAGAAGACTCGACCTTTTAATGAAAGGAAGTCGCCCTTCAAGCTTTTCATAATTGTGATCTTTTAAGGATTTTACCTAGTCGTTAAGACAAGTACTGATTCTCTTCTAACCAATCTAGCGCAACCAGTGCCGCCAATGAACATACTTCTCTGTCATTGCCATCGACAAACTTAAGCTCTTCGATTTCAGCGTCTGGTGATAGTTCGCCCGTGTAGTCTGCAGCGTAACAAGTCAATTGCACTGAAATACCTTCCGCTTTGCCATCAGCCTGACCAGTAAACGTCTCAACGTATTTGAGTGAATCAGGCACTAAATCGACTGAAATCTCTTCTTTGATTTCACGAAGCAATGCTTGCTCATCAGTTTCACCCTCTTCGCGTTTTCCGCCCGGTAAGTAAAACAGTTCTTTTCCTTTTGATCTCACCATCAGCAGCTTGCCATCTTGAATGAATACCCAAGCGAGCTTATCAATTACCTTATTCATGTTCTTAGACCTTGTTATTGTGCTTCTTATTCTAATTAAAGCGACGATATCGCATGGGCGGTATGTTACCTACAGCAGTCAGCATATTCTATTGAATTACATAAAAAATGACGTTGGAAGTCGATGAATGACAGCTGGTGGTTCGTTAAAGGTAAACACTTACCACCAGCTGTCACTTGAAATAAGATGTGATGAATCTAATCAACAAGCCACTCTATGGCAGAGTCGTGTTCTTCGAATGACTTGATGTCCCCAGACACAAACCAGCCACCGACTTTTGATGCCAATTCTTGCCAGCTTTTGTCACCACAAATAGCGATTTTGTCTCTCTTGGAGTTGAGTTCTAGCCCGAGTTTGAAATCATCCCACGCGGCGCGCAGTTCCCAGCCCGTTAATGTGGAGATATCAACAAGCATCTTCAGTGCGGACGAATCGATCTCTTTTATAGTGGTTTTTAAGATGGGTATCATTGCTTGATAGTCGTCGTGCGTTAATTTCCCTTTCGCTTTGAACACGATGATGGTTTCGCCGCTAACACGCTCAATTCCAACCGATATTCCATGACGTTCGATACTCATAACCTAGCCCCTCTATTAAAAATATAGGCTTAGCTTAGAGTATTAATTAGACAACAAATGAGAGGTTGCTTTCAAAATGAACGCACAGAAAGTTTTAGCTTAACGTTACTAGGTTGAACGTCGCTTAATCGCCACAACAGAATAAGTATGCCAATGCTTCATCTTGCCTAATGATGTAAGCGCTTGTTCGTCTCGCTCGTGAAAACGGATAACTTCGAACGCATCAAATAGACTCAGTACTTTTGCCTTTGTGAGAGGCGTCGTAGAGGTTCGATAACCATAAGCCCAACTATCGTCTACCCCCATGAAATCGCCCGCAAATACACCACCGATTTCAATGCTATCGATGATTCGTTGCCACGTCTGATCGAACTGATTCGGCTCTGCAAAAAATAGACTGGAGTTAGCAATCACTAGCCCGGCTTTGGGATAATCATAATCTTCAAATGCGCTCTGAGATATCTCGACCAAAGCTTTTTGACCGAACCTGTCTCTACATATCGATATTGAGTCAGGATTTACGTCGAAGCCATAAACTTGGTTGCCTTGCTGCTCTAAAAACGCAATGTCACTTCCTGTACCACAACCACAGTCGATCGCGACATTTAAGCGTGACTCGTTCAGCTTCATAGCGAATTCTGTTCTTTTTGAATGAGGCTTATCTAAGGCTTTTTGATAATACTGACGCCAAATCTCGGAATGATCATCCATTGTATAACTCCAGTAGTTCGGTCAGGTTTTGAACCTCAACGATAGGTAAGTTTGTATCTGTACTCGCGCCTTCGGTGTTCAGCCAAACAGCCTGTAGGCCAGCTTCAAGCGCAGGGTAAATATCTTTTTCTAGGGTATCGCCAATCATGGTGATCTCTTGTGGCTTTATCCCGAGTTGCGAGATGATCGCAGGATAAAAGCCCGGTTCGTATTTAGATAAGCCAATACTCGCCTTACAGAAGTAGCCATCAATGTATTGGGACAAGCCAACTCGCTCAAACGCGTGGATTATGTCAGTTTTACTGGAATCGGCCGCATTGGTGGCAACATAGATGTTGTGATGCTTCGTCAATTGAGCGAGTAAGGCTTGTGCCCCACTCACTTCTTGTGCAGTTTCCCAGTCACACATTTTCCCTTGTGCATCTGGGAAGTCGATCATTAAGGTGTTGCCCCAATCAAATAAGACGGTTTTAGTTAGCTTGATTTGAGCCGTTGATGTTGTAGCTTTGTTCACCATGCCTCCTGCATCGATGATGTTTCGAATGTATCGCCGTACTTATAAGAACTTCTCGATAAGAATCTCATCATAGTACTGGCCGCCAATCTTAGCGTGTTTTTTTGCTATTCCGACAGTTTCAAAGCCCTGTTTAAGATAAGCCGCTAATGCGCGCTCGTTATCGGCTAGAACATAAGCAAAAAGCTTTTCGTAGCCTTTGGCTTTTGCGACTTCGAATGTGTGATCAAATAGCTGCTTTGCAACGCCTTGCCCCCGGCTGTTTGCGTCTACATACGTCCCAATAATACCGACATGATCAAAGGCTTTCGTATAAGAGGCAAACGGTTCTACGTTTTGAAAACCAAGCAATTGATTAGTCGTTTGATTAACAGCAACACTGAACACGCCACGTTCGGGAAACGACTCAATAAAACCTTTCTCTTCATCCAACGTAAACGTCTGATCTAAGATGGTATAACGCCCTTCGATGATGATTGGGTTTAATACATCGATAATACCCTGAGCATCATCTACTGTAACTTGTCTGATTGTTAAGCTCATACTTTCTCTACCTTTTTTTCCTTGGGCAGATTCTAGCTCGATATGCCACCCCTTTGATAGGACAGAATGTTATCGAAAGCGATATCAAAGTAGAGTTCGTAGCTATTTTGTTCAACGTAGCCTAAATGCGGCGTTGCTGTCACGTTTGGTAGAGACAACAGCGGTTCGTTATCTGGTGTCGCAGGTTCAATATCAAACACATCTATTGCTGCTCTTTTGCTTGGTACCTTAGTGAGTTCGTTAAGCAAGGCTTCTGGTTCGACTAACTCCGCTCGGCTGATATTCACGAATAATGAGTCAGGTTTCATTACGCTGAGGTCACTGGCAGTAACACAGCCTTTAGTGACACTGTTTAAACGAAGGTGTAATGAGAGTACGTCAACACTCTCGAAAAATGCCTGCTTGGTTGCTGCAGCCTCAAAACCATCGGCTTGTGCTTGGTCTCGCGAGTTCTGGCTACCCCACACCATGACATCCATCCCGAACGCTTTGGCGTATTGCGCGATGCAGCGCCCGATTTTTCCATAGCCCCAAATGCCAAGCTTTAGGCCCCTTAGCGTTCTGCCTAAACCAAGTACGCCTGAATCTTGCCATTGGTTATGTTTAAGGTTTGAAGCGTAAGTAGGAATGTGACGAGATGCCGCCATAATCAATGCCCAACAGAGCTCAGAGGGCGCGACAGGTGAACCGCGCCCTTCCAGTACTGTGACACCGAAGCGTTCACACAGTTGTGGATCGATGTGATTACTGACTTTTCCGGTTTGGCTGATCACTTTTAGGTTTGGCAGTTTAGATAGCAGCGACTCCGTGATTTCGGTACGCTCGCGGATGAGCACAAGTACCTCAAAATCGTATAGCTTCAACGCTAGTTCATTTTCTGGATAGGTCTCGGTGAATACGGTGACGTCATGTTGTTCTAACTTACGGTAACACTCGAGGCTTTTTACTACGTTTTGATAATCATCCAATATCGCAATCTTCACTACACACTCCTTGTTCTATTGCTTTGCCGTTTTTGAGCTTTAAGTGCCACGGGTTAAGATTCATTTAACTTGCGACACTCTGCATAGATCAAACCAATTATTGATAGACGACTTTGAAACGCTCAAGCACCAACATCATGTCTTCATTTGGTGTGATCTTTAATTCTTCACACTCACGAGAAAAAAAGTTCCAGTGGGCTTCTCGCCACCATTCCAACGTTTTGTCACCCTCGCCTTCAGCGGCAGCAAACTCAGCCGTCACCTGGTTATATGGGCATAGTAACACCGAGGTAAGTTCAACAATACAGACAGGCTCACCGTGCCAATCAGTGACCACCTGCAAGTGTCCAACAACGGGCATGGTTTCGCCTTCATGGCTGTACCAATACTCCAAGCTGCACGAGGCTTGCTTTTCACCTTTCAGTATCAGCTGCGCACATAGATTGGCGTTGTATTCATCTGCACAGTAATAGTCGGAACTGAATGAGGTGTATTGTTTGGCAACTTCAGCCGGCAGTGAGTTGAGATAACTATCTAGATAGGCTTTGCTTCTTTCTTCCATGATGTGTCCATTTTCAATATTCGCTTCAGCCAGAAGCGCTACATATTGAGCAACTGACTGCATTGCGCGTAACCTATCAAGGAGTACAAACGGTGTAAACCAAGTAACAATGAAAATGTGTTGAGAGAGTAGATTTAATGCAAGATTGTTAGATCAAAAAAAGAGCTAAAAACACCTTCAGGCAGTGCTTTTAAC
Organism: Vibrio sp. T3Y01; assembly: GCF_013114525.1. NCBI lineage: Bacteria > Pseudomonadati > Pseudomonadota > Gammaproteobacteria > Vibrionales > Vibrionaceae > Vibrio > Vibrio sp. T3Y01. Next base: position 7,879 of record NZ_VTXJ01000008.1, read on the forward strand.
TCTTTGTATTTTGTTTTGGATTAACCAATTAACGGTTTAAGAAGTCTACCGCTTTATCTGGGAAGTCGGTAAACACACCGTCGACTTTCACTTGGTTATAAAACACATCCAACATCCCATCGAAGTTATCGACATAACGTGGAATTCGGCCTGGATCAGCGCGGAATGTGTATGGGTGAACATCTAAGCCTGCGTCTTTCGCTGATTTCATCAATGGCTTTATGATGATGTTGTCTTTGGTTGATGCATCGTCCACCAGCATAGGTTTCCAAGGGCCAATACCGTCAGCATAAGTCGCCACTTTTGCCATACCGCCTTTCTCGAACATCCAATTGTAACTATAAGGCGTCGCTACGTCGCCTTTGTAAGTCATAGTTTCATTCCAGTCGGTGTAAGCCATTAGCTGAACAAGCTTGAGGTCCATTTCCATCGCTGGCATGAGTTCGTCGTTAATACGTTTTAGTTCGTTTGCATCGAAACACTGCAAGTAAACCTTATCGTCTTTAGATAGGTAACCATATTGATGCAAGGTAGCCAGTACCGCTTTAGAAATGTCTTTGCCTTCATGTCGGTGGAACCAAGGTGCTTTGATTTCAGGGTAGATACCAACGTCATAACCAAGGGTCTTATTCAAGCCTTGGATCATTTCGATTTCTTCTGCAAACGTTGGTACTCGGAAATCAGACTGCCACATTGGGAAGCGTGTTGGATACCCTGCGACTTTATTCCCTTGCTCATCAAGCTTAAAGCCTTCTGTCACTCTTAATGACTTAATCTCAGCGAGCGTAAAATCTATCGCGTAGTAGCGCCCATCTTCACGCGCACGGTCAGGAAAGCTTCTGCAACATCGGTAACGCGATCTAGATAATGATCGTGAAGTACGACGAGCTGGTCGTCTTTGGTCATCACAACATCTTGTTCGATGTAATCGGGTTTCATTGCATACGCAAGAGCCTTAGCAGGTAGAGTGTGCTCAGGTAAGTAACCCGACGCGCCTCGGTGAGCAATAACCAAAGGGTCGGCAAATGCGTTAGCCGATAAGCTTAGAGCCAAGAGAGTCAGGGACAGTGACGTTGTTTTCATTGTTCTATTCCTTGATAAAATAGAGGCAGGTTATCCCTGCCTCGTTTAACTATTAGTATGATGCTGTTGAGTTAAAGAATGATTAAGCTATTGCCTCTTTCTCTCGCTCAAGGCTTTTCTCTTTATGGTGCTTACGCTCACCGACAAACGCGTATAGAAGACAGATGATTGAAGCGACACAAGCACCCACCAAGATAGTGAAACCACCATCCCATCCGTAATGGTCAACCATGAAGCCAAGTACTGCGTTTGCTGCAACTGCGCCACCTAAGTAACCGAATAGACCTGTTAAACCTGCTGCTGTACCCGCAGCTTTCTTAGGTGCAAGTTCAAGTGCGTATAGACCAATTAGCATTACCGGACCGTAGATTAGGAAACCAATCGCGATAAGAGCCAACATATCAATGGTTGGATTACCCGCTGGGTTAAACCAGTAAACTAGAACGGCGATAGTAACCAATACCATGAACAAGATACCAGCTGGAGCACGGCGACCTTTGAATAGCTTATCTGAGATCCAACCACACAATAACGTACCAGGGATACCTGCCCACTCATACAAGAAGTAAGCCCAAGAAGATTTATCTACAGAGAAGTCTTTCGCTTCTTTTAGGTAAACAGGAGCCCAGTCCAGTACCCCATAACGAATCAAGTATACGAACGCGTTCGCGATGGCAATTGACCACAACAGTTTGTTATTGAATACGTACTTAAAGAAGATCTCTTTCGCTGTCATCTCAGTTTCATGAGATTTGTCGTAATCATCTGGGTAGTCGTTCTTGTGCTCTTCAATCGGCGGTAGACCACAAGACTGAGGCGTATCTCTTACCGTAAACCAAACGAAAATAGCAACGAGAGTGGCAAAAAATGCAGGAACATAAAAAGCGGTTCGCCAGTCATCGTTGAAAGCCCACAGACCCAATAGGAACATTGGACCAATCAATCCACCACCCACGTTGTGAGCAACGTTCCATACCGACACTATCTCCCCACGCTCTTTACGTGACCACCAGTGCACCATGGTTCGTCCACACGCTGGCCAGCCCATACCTTGGAACCAACCGTTCAAGAATAGAAGAATAAACATGGCTGTGATGCTGCCCGTTGCCCAAGGCATGAAACCAAAGCAGAACATAACCAGTGCCGACATTAACAAGCCACCACTGAGGAAATAACGAGGGTTTGAACGGTCAGAAACGCTACCCATTAAGAATTTAGATAAACCGTAAGCAATAGATACGGCTGCTAATGCCACCCCTAGCTCACCACGGCTGAAACCCTGTTCAATCAAGTAAGGCATTGCCAAACTGAAGTTTTTACGGACTAGGTAGTAACCCGCATAGCCAACAAAAATACCGATGAACAGTTGCCATCGTAATCGTGTGTAAGTGCTATCGATCTTATCTGACGACAAACGATCGATATGCGCCATAGGTTTGAATATTCCAAACATAGGAACCTCATATTATTGGGCGAAGGAAATATAAAATGCTCGAACGAAAAAATATACGCTCATTCGAAAACAGGAGGGATTGTATGTGCTTCAGGGATAATTTCTGTGATGCATATAGCTATTAACAATAAAATTGTTTAAATACAGCAAATTAGTTTCATTTAATTAGACCACGCTTCATATTTTTGACGATTCGTTTACTATTCAACCAATCGTTAACCGAACTATAATTAGCCAAAACTGAGCAATCGAGCACAAAACAACCACAACACGTCGTATTATTGTTCTGGCTTCATATTGAGTGCTGAGTTTTGTGGTGAGATTACGTTTTTATCGCCTTGCTCATTTCCGCATTCGAAGCCACCCATATCCAAGGGCGTTCTTTTGGTTCGCTAATACATAATGAATCGTGATGTTAAAACTAACGTTCGGTTTATTTATCGAGCACTCCAGTTTCCGTATCGTTCACTTCAAGCGATGTAGCAAAATAACTAAGTCAAACTTATTGGCATTCGAGACACACTTTCTGCGCATCAACTGTTTAGAACAAACCCAACGATAGGAAACATCATGAACAAATCACTTATCGCGCTTGTCCTTACTGCCGTTCTTGCGGGTTGCTCATCTGGCGGAGCCTCAGACCCCGCACAACCACAATTCGATGGGGATCATGGCTATGAAAATATCGACCCTGGATTTGGATATGACGATACAGATAACGATGGTGGTTATGAGAACGCAGACCCGAAATATGGCGTTGACGCACCAACACTGAAAGACAAAATCGCTCAAGCTGACCTTGGTTTTATACACATCCCAGAGCTAGGTGATATTCCTTTCTTCAATCGTGACAACGGAAATGCGCATATTTCCGCTACAAAGCTCAGGTCAGATGAAAATGAAACCTTATATGGTATTCATGTGAATGACCGCTTTGTCGGAGAAATCTTGGTTAAAGGTGACGAAGTTACAGTCTCGGTTGGCGATAAAGAAATTAATGGTACTAGAGAGAATTACCAAGACACTGAATACACGTTTTGGACAGTGAGAGACACCGCCGGTAACGTGATTGGCGACTTTAAACGTTTAGACGATGGTGTTTGGATTTTCCGTGAAGAAATAGACCGTGAAACATTTGTTGTTAAATATCATGATGGTAAGTGGAACTTTATCCCGGTTGCCGACATCAAGAACAAAATTAAAGACAAACTGCCTACTCATGCTGAAGTGACAAAAGTACGTACCAAGATGCAGGTAAACAAACTACGCACTTTAAAATAGTGGACTTTCACTCCTCACGATAATGACACCCTATAGAGCAGGCACTCTTTCAATTGGAGAGTGCCTGTTCAAAACAAGAACAACGGAAACAGATAACAAAAACAACTCAAGGACGATCCCGACTAGTTTACTCATTTACTGGCGTTCCATATCACCGATATGCGTCTCTATTAAGTACACATAAGCGAGCGATCCAATGATTATCAAAGCCCTTCCCTTTACAGTGTTAGCTTCTCTTCTTTTGTTCTCTACATCTCATGTTAACGCTTTCGAACAGACTCAAGAAGAAACAGCCGTTACGTTTGGCCTATCTGCTGAAAGAGGCTGGAGAGATTGGTCTGCTTCTTATGTGAAATACCGTGGTCCGGGAACCGTTGGTTATGGTGTTGAGTTTACACGCTCGGCATATAATGAGGATGACGGGGCTTACGAATACAAACAACGCGACAACGAATATCAGTTCCATGCACCGATCGGTATCACTGATAACTTTTACATCACACCCGGCTACGGGATCAAACGAACACACACGGATATTACTTTCGAAGGACACGAGCTTTCTGATAGCGCGACAAAACAAGTTGGTGGCTTAGATGCAACCTATATTACGGACACAGGCTTCGTTGTGACCGCAGGTTTTGATAAAGCCGAAGGAGAAGATTTAGAGTTTTCCATCGGTGCAGGTATTGCTTGGTAAACACTACTAATCCAAACGATGCATACAAAAAGGGCCTAGATTTCTCTAGACCCTTCTATAAACAGAATTCGGCAGCTGAGTCAGCTACAACCATCTATTATTCTTCGATGTAGTAAGCTTCTACAGTGCCTTTAAGAGTAATAAGCATTGGCTGACCGAAACGATCAAGTGCTTTAGGAGAAGGAATCTTAACCCAACCTTCGCTGATGCAGTATTCTTCAACATCAGTACGCTCTTTACCATTTAGACGGATACCGATTGGGTATTCGAAACACTCAGCCACGTGGTGTGGGCTGCGTGGGTTGCCTGCAAGATGATCTGGTAAAGCTGGTCTTGAATTAGTATCGCTCATGTTCATTACCTGTATGTACGTAAATAAAAAAAGTGCGTCATTCTAGTCAATATAGGCTTTGTGCTCAACAACTGCCGTAATAAATCGTATTGGTAGCTTTAATCAGCGTCTAGTTGTTTGATTTATTGGCGATATTGGCTCTGTTTCTTACATAAAACTAAACACTTTTAACATCGTAAGCCGATACGTTTGCTCAAAAAGAAACACACACCACATGATGGTCTGGGTCGGTATTGATGTTAACGATCGACCAACCGAGAGAAAGGTACAAAGACGGTATGTTGGTATAGGCATAAAGGTTAGACGCAGAATCTTCCTCGGCTTTAGACCGGTAGAAGGCTGGCATTTGTTCAACCGCTCGCTTAATCAATTCACTCGCAATGCCTTGGCCTCGCCATTTCTCATCAACATAAACAGCATTAATCCACACGACATCCCTTACTTGATGAGGTTCTTGAAAATGGGAGTACGCTAAACCACCGATGACAACATTTTCGCGAATAACCACGATAACTGGCGGTAGATGAGTGTTGGTTGGGTCCGAGTGTTCTGGATAGGCCGATTTAAACTCAAAGTCCGCCCATTCACTTTGAAAAAGGCGTTCGAGCTCTTGCCAGTGTGGAGAATGCTGGACACATTGTCTAAAAACGACTTTTTGCATTTAAACTTCCTTTTTAAATACGAACGATAGAAATGAGAACCAGTGAGTTAAGCAAATCACTAAAAGCAGTATTACGCTACTCTTCTTCCTCATAATGATCATAGTCTGCGTCTTGATTAATCTCTTCTCCACAACCTAAGCATTCCGCTTGTAAGTCCGTTGGCATCGCAATAATCAAACCACAATGTGGGCACAAATCGCCTTGTTGATACATATAGATTCCCTTCTACTTTAACCAGTCTACTTCAGCCAATTTTGATTAGGGTACGTTTGCTTGCTCGCTTCTAACCAATCGTGAATCACTTGGCGAGCTGCCTCAGTCGGTGGCGCGTTTCTTTTACCGCAGATTTGGTCAATCTCAAACGGAAACGCTTTACTTGGAACACGACGTAAACCTATGGTTAAGCGCTGAGGTTTCATCATTCGAAACACCACATAGCGATCACTCATTATGCGATTATGATACACGCCAATGCAGTGCTTTTGCTCGATGCCCTCTTTCTCAAGGTCAAAGTAATCCACAATGGGATGAATGTTATCATTCCCCGGCAAAGGAACCGGATACGGGATATCCATATCCATAGGGCGACTGCCTTCTAAACGTCGCATTTGACGTTGCTCAGTCCAACGGTCGTGGAGTTGTTCGAACATTGCGAACGAGTTCTGACTGGTTATTGAACGTAAAGGATCATCAATCTCTAAATCCTGTCCCAACAATATTGCATCTTGGAACATCGCCATCTTCGACGGAGAATTGAGTCTACCCTCTTCAACCATTGCAATACCCAATCGACTGCCAGTTAAAAATGGGTGTACCTGATCTAAGCGTAGTGCCGTGTAGCCAACCTTCGAATAGTGCTTAAACTTCAGAACACGTCTTTGCAGCGGCTCTAAAATTCGCACAATATGGTCGAGTTCATCGCCAACGTTATAGTGCAGCTCAAGCTTATCAATAAACTTTAGCGTCGCTTTGCTGCTATCTAAACCAAGCTTAGCCAGGATCTTCTTTTGCCCTAAACGGCTCAGTTCCAAAGCCTTCTGATTATCAACACTGTACTTCATGCAAATCAGCGCCAAGATAACAGGCCGTAACTCCAACAGTTGCGCCGCTTCATAGGTGTTAGCCGCCAACCATAACATTTGGTACTGATATTCCGGAAAGTTATCTGTGATTTCACGGTAGCGTGCTGGCAGAGTTTCTAACCATCGCCCGTTAACATCAAATTGTTCTATGAGATTAAGGCTTAACCCAATACCACCATCGAGTGGACGTCGTCCGTCTTCAAACACATGGAAGCCAACCAATTTTTGTGACCAATCACGAATCTCGATATCGTAATCAAATCCAAGTGTTCGGGTGGGAATGGTGAGTAATGCTGTCATTGATGCCTCTTCATTGGTGGCGCATAGAACTTTCAAGCCTATCTACAGCATAAGCTAGCGCTTCATCCACTATATCAACCTTTTGTAAATTTCTTATCAATCAAAGCGCTATATACAAGAAAGCCTTTATAAGATCTTTGAATGATGATTTTCCTTAATATGAGACCTCTTCGATATCATTTGCGCTAACAAAAACTATGCTTGTTACATAATCCACAACAAAAGGCTTAAATTATGGAATACCGACATATTCTAGTCGCCGTTGAGCTGTCTGACGACACTAAGATACTGATTGATAGAGCGACTTTCTTTGCAGATAAACTCGATGCGGGTATTTCGTTTGTCTACATCGATGGTACTCATGGAGAAATCTACCCTGAGTTGGTTGATATTCAAGCAAACGACGGGGATCTTCCCATCAATCAAGATGCCGTTAACCACTTGAAAGAGTTCGAGGCTTACGCAAAGCACCCTATTAAGCATATTTTTGTAGGTACGGGCGATCTCAACGATAAGCTCAAGAATACTATCTCACAAAATAACGTTGACCTATTGATGTGCGGCCATCACCATGATTTTTGGCACAAGCTTATTTCCCATTCTAAACAGATAATCGATACTTCTCCGATCGATATCTTGGTTGTTCCAATGGAATAGCGCCTACCTGTTAAACGGCTAAAGCACTCAGCACTGCCAACCTCTATCGGTATTATTGGTTGGCATAGTCCGATTGGCTGAATACCCTTTTATAATCGTTCCTTTTCCTCTGGCTAAGCACTACCTCTTTCCCGACATCATTTGTGATCTTGTTAACGTATCAAATCGTAAGCGTCTAATAATTAACAATTCACGAGTGTAAGCATGAAAAAGATTGGTCTCTATCTTTTTACAAATGACTTAAGAATCAACGATAACACACTACTTTATCAGGCGTCGCAGATCGTCGATGAGCTACTGTGTGTTGCAATTGAACCAAAGCTTTCTACCTATTCAGTCCGACTTTCACAAGAACAGGAAAACGGGCCGCATCGTCACCTTTTCATTAAACAGTCTATTGATGATTTAGCCTCGAGCTTGTCACACCTTGGACAACGCCTTTTTGTGTTAGACCAAAATACTAACGAGAACTTAGTTCAACTCGTCAAATCTCAACATGTGACACACTTTTTTGCCAATTCGCATTGTGCCTATGACGAGCGACAGTTAATAATCGATACGTTAAAGCAGTGTCCTGATTTGTTCATCTCTCAGCAGGATCACACTACTCTGTTTGAGAGTGATGCGTTCCCCTTCGAACTGTCCAAGTTGCCTCGTTCGTTCACCAAGTTCCGTCTTCAAGTTGAACATTTAGAGATTGAGACAGAAGAGCGCGTGATAACTTACCTTCCACCTACACCACACACGGCTACTGGCTCTTACAGAGAGCCGACACTTAGATTAGATGACTCAAAAACAGGCGACTACGTAGGCGGTGAAACGGCAGGGTTAATCCACTTAGAAAACTACTTTTCACATGACTACGCCGGAAACTACAAACAGACTCGAAATGCATTAGATGGCATCGAGAACTCAACTAAGTTTTCGCCATGGCTAGCACTAGGGTGTGTTTCGCCAAAAACTATTTACCGCCACTTAAAGCAATTCGAAGCGCATCGTGGCGCGAACGATTCTACCTACTGGATTTATTTTGAGTTGTTGTGGCGTGAATATTTCTACTGGAAGTGTTTAACGCTGGGGACATCATTGTTTGGTCGAGAATCTAGTGACCTGCCCAATGAACAATTGCTCGATACCACTTCGGGATCAAGCTTCTCCAAATGGAAAAGCGGCAACACCAATTATCCTATTGTCGATGCCTGCATGCGTCAGCTTAACGCAACGGGTTATATGTCTAACAGAGGCAGACAGCTGGTGGCGAGCTGCTTGATTCACGAGCTCGGTCTTGATTGGCGTCACGGTGCCGCCTATTTCGAAAGCCAACTCATTGATTACGATGTCGCGTCGAATTGGGGTAATTGGGCTTATATCGCCGGAGCTTTAAATTCACAGGCTGCGCCAAACGCCAACAAACAAAATGCAGCCAATCAATCACAATCTAAATCCCGTCATTTCGATCTTGTTAAGCAGACAGAAATGTATGACCCAGAACACGCCTTTATCAGCAAGTGGCACCGGGACGATAAAGCTTCAGCGTCAACTCGATATCAGGACGTAATATGAAATACAAAACTATACGCCTAATTTTAGGTGACCAGCTCAATATTGAGCACTCTTGGTTCGGTCATGTCAGTGATGAAGTGATCTACATCATCGCCGAACTCAAGCAGGAAACCGACTATGTTGCCTCACACATCCAAAAAGTAGCGGCGTTCTTCTCTGCTATGGGTTATTTCGCTGAAGAGCTGACACAACGTGGGCACCAAGTGTTGCATTTAACCTTGGATGATACGGCACAGTTTAAAGATCTCGATGCCGTTCTTCAGCACTATACAAATGAGTTTGACGCTGAGAAATTTGAATACCAGAGACCAGACGAATATCGCCTATTAGAACAGCTTAACAAACTCAAACTACCTAATACCGTCAAAGGGTGCTTTGACTCCGAGCACTTCATGTTTCCTTTTGCCGAAATCGAAGAACAGTTTCCAAAAGACAAACACATCATGATGGAGCATTTTTATCGCCGAATGAGAAAGCGTTTTGACATTCTCTTAGACGATGGAAAACCAGTCGGCGGCAAATGGAACTATGATGCAAACAACCGTAAAAAGCTCAAGAAACAAGACATCGTAAACCTGCCACAACCCTTGATGTTTGCCAACGATATCTCATCCATCTTAGAGCGTATTGAACGCCATCAAGTAGCGACCATAGGACAAGTTGGTGACCAACTACTTTGGCCTGTGAATCGTGCACAAAGTTTGTCTTTGCTCGCTCACTTCTGCCAAGTTTGTCTGCCACTGTTTGGTCACTTTCAAGATGCAATGACGGTGGAACACGATTCAAAGTGGAGCTTGTACCACAGCCGCCTCTCGTTCTCGTTAAATAGTAAGCTTCTTAGCCCTAGCGAAGTTATTGATGCAGCTCTTTCGGCTTATCACGCTTCTTCTAAGCAAGGAGCACCCACTATCGATATTGCACAGGTTGAAGGGTTCATTCGTCAGATTTTGGGTTGGCGTGAGTACATACGCGCGGTGTATTGGGCGAACATGCCAGCTTACGCCAGCAAGAACCACTACTCAGCAGACCGAGCATTGCCCCATTATTTTTGGGATGGTCACACAAAGATGAATTGCATGAAACACGCAATTGATCAGTCTCTAGAGTTTGCTTATGCCCACCATATCCAAAGGCTCATGGTTACAGGCAACTTCTGCTTAATCACAGGCATTGCACCAGACCAAGTCGACAGTTGGTACCTCGGCATTTACGTAGATGCGATTGAATGGGTTGAAATGCCAAATACGCGAGGTATGGCACTATTTGCGGATGGCGGGATCGTCGGAACCAAACCATACTCTGCCAGCGGTTCGTACATTAATCGCATGAGTGACTACTGCAAAGGCTGTCATTACAAGATTAAAGAGCGCACTGGTGAAAGCTCATGCCCGTTCAACAGTTTGTATTGGCGCTTTATGAATCAACACCGCGATGCCTTAAACCGAAACCCTCGCATGGGAATGCTTTATCGTTCTTGGGACAACATGGATGAACAAGAACAGCAAGCGATACTAGATACCGCAGAACAACGACTAACTAATTTGGAGAACTTATAATGGTGGAGCAACTCAGACTACATATATTGGTTATTGGTGGTAGTGGCGGCATTGGTCTCGCCGTAGTTAAACACCTACTCTCTGAGCTGTCTCGCTTTGATTTTCTCGATATTCGTGTTGCTGCGACTTACCACTCTAAAAAGCCTGAGATTGATGACAAACGCCTGACTTGGCACCAGGTTGACGTGACTCAAGAATCCGATATAGCCGCATTACGATCTCAATTTGATCAACTCGATTGGCTGATTAACTGCGTTGGGATGTTACATACGCCAGAACTAGGACCTGAAAAGAACCTTTCGTCCATCGACCCAGAGTTCTTCCTCAAAAACATGTCTGTGAATACCCTACCAAGCTTGTTGCTCGCTAAGCATTTCACTCCACTTCTCAAAGCAAGCGACAACCCCAAGTTTGCGGTGGTTTCCGCCAAGGTTGGTAGCATTTCAGATAACAGATTAGGTGGTTGGTATAGCTATCGTTCATCAAAAGCAGCACTCAACATGTTCATTAAAACCATGTCAATTGAATGGGGTCGAACCATTAAGAAAGGCACCATATTAGCGCTGCACCCAGGGACGACTGATACTGCGTTGTCAAAACCCTTTCAAGCAAATGTACCGGAAGGCAAGCTATTTGATTCAGCTTACGTGGCACATCAGCTCGTCGACATTATTCGCACCGCCACACCAGAGCAAAGCGGTCATTTCTACGCGTATAACGGTGAACAATTATCTTGGTAAATTAGAAGTAAAAGGTTGGGAGTTTCGGAACCTCACTGAGATTCCCTATCACGCTCGGCCCTCGCTTTAGGGAATGACGACATTAAGTATGTCGAACCCTTTTATAAATGCCCAAGAGACAATTAAGCATCCAAAGTCTATTACACTCACGTGGGACATCCGAACACATGGGCATGACGATGACTAAGTACTGTGCAAGTAGGAAGTATACGCAATAGTCCACTCCAGAACCTTTCACCGTCATTCCCGAGAAGGAGAAACGACTGAGTCGGGAATCTCTTTAAGACTTTGGCTAAACGTTGGTGAGATTCCCTACTGCGCTCGTCCCTCGCTTTAGGGAATGACGAAGATTGCGCTAACAAAGCTACCATTACCTTTATTCAGAATATGAGCCGTACTCGCAACCTACTAAGGGGAAATCAGTATCCATTTAGCGAGTCACTCATAGCACTCTAGGTCATTCGCGAGAAGGAGGAACGACTGAGTTGGGAATCTCTTTAAGACTTAGCTAAACGTTAGTGAGATTTCCTATCACGCTCGTCCCTCGCTTTAGGGAATGACGAAGGCTGTGCTAACAAAATCTAACCCTGTTTAGGTTTATTACGTCGACAACGCTCAGAGCAGTACACCACTTCCTCCCAGCAGCGCTCCCACTTCTTGCGCCATGCAAATGACTTCTGACATACAGGACATGTCTTTGTTGGGAGGTGCGGTTTTTTGTGCATGTCGGTACCTTATATAGGTCTAGTTCGTTGAAGAGCTCACAACAACACTACCGATTGCGCTAGCACCTCGCTATAGGGAATGAGGTTAGTTATCACATCCAAGCTCGCTTGCCTCAACTAAAAACCACCACTCCGTCATCCCCGAGAAGGAGGAACGACTGAGTTGGGGATCTGCTTTACTGAGGTTGGAACCATTTCAACTAAACAGGCTGGCTTTGAATGCCAACCGACCAATCTCAAAGATATTAAGCAACCACTTTGTATTGCTTTTCCATCTCGCTAACGCCAAGGCCTGCGTGTTTCGTCACTTTCAATTGCACAGGTACACGCTCTTTCAAAGCTTCAACGTGGCTAATAACGCCAATCATTTTGCCTGAGGCATTCAAGTTATCGAGTGCGTTCAATGCGATGTCTAGCGTGTCACTATCAAGCGTGCCAAAGCCTTCATCCAAGAACAGTGAATCAATACTGGTTTTGTAACTCACAAGATCAGATAACGCCAATGCCAACGCCAAACTCACCAAGAAGCTTTCACCACCAGACAGAGTTTTGGTGTCGCGCATTACATCTCCCTGCCAGGTATCGAGTACCTGTAACTCTAAGCCGTCGTCAGCTTTACGTTTTAGCTCATAGCGACCATGCAAACGCTGTAATTGCTTGTTTGCTAAATACACTAAGTTTTCCAGTGTTAAGCCTTGGGCAAATTTGCGGAACTTGTCACCGTTCTTAGAACCAATCAGCGAATTCAAACGAGAAATATCATCAAACTCGACTTGTTGTTCAGAGATCTGCTTAAACAAATCTTGCTGGTTACTTCGATTCTGACTGTCTGTTTCAAGGTTGGCAGAAATTGCGCCAATTTTGCTCGCATGACTTTGCTGAGCTTCTTGGCACTCAGCCGTTGCCTGCTCCACTAACTGTTGATCTTGTTCTTGCCATGTTTGCGCATTTTCGTGGTTTTGTAGCTCCACTTGCGCGGCTTTTGCCGTATTCAGCCTTGCTTGTGCACTGACAATTGCTTCATCCAGAGACTTCTTAAGGTTTTGTAATTGAGTTCGCAACTCCTCATCAAGCAGTGCCGCTTCAAAATCAACTTCCTCTTCAAACGGGCTCGTATGCAAAGCTTCAAACCAAACATTCTTCGCTTGCGTGAGGCTTGTTTGCTTCGCGGTTAACTCATCAGAAAAACCTGTATGTTTGGTTTGTTCGGTTCGATGTTCCAGTTCACAGCGATTGAGAACCAGCTGAGCCGCGTCAAATGTTGTGACTGAATCTGTTACCTTTTGCTTCATTGCTTGGCTTGCGACTTGAATGTCTTGCTCACCAAACAACTGTGCTCTTTCACCGCTAATACGAGCTAACTCCGCTGTTAGCAATTCGCTTTCTTTGCTTAACGTGTCCAGCTCTTTCTGCTGACTGCTTAGCTTGTCATCCAGTGCTTTTTGCTCAGCACATTCGGTAATCAAACGCTTCTCTAGTTCAGCCTGTTGCTGTTTGGTTTGCAGCCATGTGTTTGAGGCTTGCAGTTTTTCAGCAAACCAAGCATCAATGTGCTCAAGTTCAGGTGCCTCAATCGAGGTTTCCACAATACTCTCTTTGAGTGAGTGCCATTGTTGGTCTTTGGCTTGCGTGGTTTGAGCTGCTTGCTCATTCGCGTCTTGGTTTTGCTTATTAAGGTCGTTGAGGCGCTCCTCCGCTAACACAAGATTAGCTTGGGCTTTATCAGCCGTAACACTCGCTGATAAACGTTTTTTTTCCGCATCGGCATAGCTGTTTTTAGCATCCACTAAGACTTTCAGCTGCTGCTGGGTTTGATTTACGTGAAGCTCACATTGCTCGACGAAAGCCGTCACCGCCATCTCATTCCCCAAGTCAGTCACAGCAAGCAGTGTTAACTCCAGCGTCACATTAGGAAAGTCAGACAAACTCTGTTGAAGCTTACCTATTACAGATTGCCAATTAAGTTGAGCTTGTTGGATATCCGCTTGTGCTCGTTGAATATCATCGCTTAGTGCTGTGATCATAGGAGCAAGAGAATCCAACTGTTGGCGATGCTCTTGACCATCTTTCTTAATGACCGCTAACTCATGTTTTTCACGCTCTTGCTGAGCAACCAAGTTCGCCATGTCTTGTGACTGCTCAATGGTATGTTCAGTAGAACCACACAGCGGACATTCAGAGCCAAACTCCAATTTCGCACGATACTTAGCTAACTCTCCTTCTTGGTCTATTAACAAGGTTAAACGCTCAAGCGATGTCTCTCGCTCTTTATATCGCTCCACCAACACTTCACGTTCTTTTGAAAGCTTGTCGACCAACTGGGTGTTAGTTTGATGTGCCTGTGTTTTAACGTGTAGCTGTTGCTGTGCGTTTAAAAAGCCACGATTGATTTCAAACAACGAGTGGGTGTTGCGATTCCAAAACTCCAACAGCTCTTTTTGGGACAGTAATGCTGTTTCACTGGTGTTCGCGTGTAGAGCTTCCCATTGCTGCTTGGTAGCGTTCTCGGCCAGCACCAGCTCAGCTAACGCATGATCTTGCGATGCTTTGGTTTGCTGTGCGTTTTTAATCACTGCTTGCTGAGCTTCTAGCGCCGTATAGGTTTGTTTGGCTAAATTGAGTTGCTGTGAATGCTGAGACTCTAACGTACGTACTTGCTCAACCTTAGCTTGCCACTGGCCTAGGTGCTTTTCGAGGTGTTGGTCCGCCTTATGTGCCTCTAGGTACTCGGCGCTCAGCTTTTCTTGCTGTTTCAACTCGTCAATCTGTTGCGCCAACACAAGCTGTTGATTGCGTTGCTGCGCGTGTTGTTCGTTCAGCGTATTCGCGGCGTTAACTGCCGAAGTATGCTTGTCTTTGAGTACCGATAATTGGTTGTCGAGTGGGCGGACTTGCTCAATGATCCTCTCTTGATCTTGTTGCTGCGCTTTAACTTTTTCAACCGCTTCGTTACTTTGAGTCAGCTTAGTTTGGGCATCTAGCTTCTCGGTCTCGCGCACTGCGAGCAGCTTGGTACTGTTATCGAGGTTAATCTGCGTAAGATTGAGCTCATGCTCGCAGCGTTTTAGGTCTTTGTGCAACGGTCGCAATTTCTCAGCGGGTTCGCTGTTTGCCAAACGAACCAAGGATGATTGGTTTTGCTCTAAATCACCTTGCGCTGTTTTTAAATCCTGTGCACTGGTCGCAATAGTATGCTGCGCTTTGGTGACGTCTTTCCACCAGCTAAGGTGAGCTTGCCACTCTTTTAATTGTTCAGCTAAACGTTTCTGTTCAATTTCTAAGGTGTCACGCTCTGTTGTCAGCTCTTGAATCTGCTCATCAGACAGTAAACTCACACCCTCAGCTTTCGCTTTCAGGTGGTTGAGTGATTGTTCACTCGACTTAAAGTGATCATAAATACGCTCTGATATTAGGCTGTAGACCTCGGTACCGGTTAACTCTTCTAGAAGCTCGGCTCGGTCATTTGCGTTGGCATTTAAGAAGGCGGCAAATTCGCCTTGAGACAGCATGATCGACTTAGTAAAGCGAGAGAAGTCCAAACCAGTCACCTGCTCAACCAACTTGGTCTTCTTGGTTAACATGGTTTCTAAGACTTTATCTGTGTCTGCATCAGCAAATTCACATGTTGGTGTTTGCAGCGCACCATCGTGCTTGCCGCGAGCTCGTTTTTGATGGAAGTTAGAACGGTAAGTTTTGCCCTGCACTTCAAATTCAAGTTCAGCGAAACACTCACCCGTACCGCGAGTCATCAGCTCGTTGTTGCCCTTCGCGATGCTTTTCAAACGAGGTGTGCGGTGAAATAACGCCAAGCAAATCGCATCCAGAATAGTAGTTTTACCCGCACCGGTTGGACCCGTAATAGCAAACAGGCCGTTTTCTGCGAACGGTGATTGAGTAAAATCGAGCTTCCAACGCCCTTTCAAAGAGTTTAGGTTTTCAAATTCTAGGCTTAAAATCTTCATACTCGTTACTCTTCTACTTTGTTTGTTGCTTGAGCGCTTTCAGACACTTCGACCATGACTTGCTTAAACTTCACCGTCATTCGTTCTAAGCGCGCTTTTTCAGACTCAGTTTCGAACTCTTCTAAGGCAATACGCTTGGTAAACACATCCATTGGGCTCAGTTCAGACAGGGTTTCTGCTGATTCTTGCTCCAACGCTTGGTTACGACGCTCTCTTGCGCGGCGCAGTTGCAATACTTCCACATTCAGGCCTTCAGTCAATGCACGCATACGCTCTTGTAGATCAGATAGGTAGTCTTGAGCCTGAACCTCTATCGACAACCAAATACTTTGTTCACCATCTAAGCCAATGTATTGGTTCAGTTGAGACTCTATCTCGCTCAAATCGCCTTTGATTTCAGCAAGTGGTTGGAATGTCGGGACAGCCAATTGAGAAATGGTTCGTTCGCCTTCAGAAAACTCAACCACGCACACCTGCTTTTGAGATTTAAGCTCATCAAAGCTAAGTGGGATTGGAGAGCCGGAATAACGAATGAATTCACGTTTAGCCACTACTTGTGGGCGGTGAATATGACCAAGAGCAATGTAGTCGGCATCAGGGAAACCGTCCGCAGCAAAGCCATCTAGGTTACCAACGTAAATATCACGTACAGAATCTGACTGTTGCACGCCCATCGCAGTAAGGTGTCCCGTAGCGATAATTGGCATGTGCTCATGGTTTTCATAGGTAGCACGCTTAGCGACTGCCGCCTCATAAACACTTTGGTAGTGCTGCTTGATCGCATCGCCAAGCTGCTTTTGACGCTCTACGCCAGATACACCAGCTTGACTGGTCAGCACATCGCGAGGACGAATAAATGGAATGGCACACACAAGCGCTTCTACATCGCCCGTTTTACCCTTGAGTTCAACAACCTGAGTCGCATGATCTTCGTTGGTATTTGGGATGACGTCAGCACCCATGTATTTGAGCAGCTGTTGGGTCTCTTTCAGGACCGAAACGGAATCGTGATTTCCGCCTAGCAGTACCAATTGGCAGCCGATCATGTTCGAATCGACAACAAACTTGTTATACATCTCACGAGCGTAACTTGGTGGCGTACTGGTATCGAAAATGTCACCAGCAACGATGATCGCATCGATGTCATGTTCAGTAACTTGCTCAAGTAACCATTGTAAGAAACGTTCATGTTCATTCTTACGGCTTTTGTTGTAGAAGTTTTGGCCAAGGTGCCAATCGGACGTGTGAAGAATCTTCATTGCTGCTCACTGGAAGTCGGTAATACCTATAATCTACCAAAATCGCTCATACAATTCCCTTTTATAAGCTTGTGAAAAGCAACTAATTTTACGCATGAACGCATCATAGGCTATAGCTACAAAAAAGCCGCTCATAATCAGAGCGGCTTTCGTATCAACTATAAACAATTTCAAGTCTCAACATGCGTTAGAAATTGTAAGAAGCACCCAGTGTTACTGTGCTAAATGCGACATCACGGCTTTGCAGTCTATTGCCACGGCTATCGAAGAATTCGATGTTTACTGCATCCGCTTGCGAGATCAGGCGAAGTGTTAGGTTATCCACTGGAGTGTATTCCACACCAACACCGAAGCGGAAACCTGCGCCAGAATCATCATCAAATGCATTAGAGCTGTTTGCATTCAGATCAACGTAGCTTAAACCTGCTAGTACAAATGGGCGAATTGAGTTGTCGAAGGTATAACCAAGATTTGCTGCGACAGACAGAGACGTTGGTGAAAACACCTTAGTACCATATGATTCATAGTCAGCGTAGTCCGTGTAGCCAAGTTCAATGCCGACAATACGGTTAAATTGGTAACCGCCGTAAAGACTGTATCCCATGCTTTCAGCGTCTAAATTGCCACCACCATCTGTGTCCGAATCTTGATGTACACCAAGGCCAGCACCAATGTATGGACCGCCCTCAATACCAGCAGCAAATGTAGGAAGTGAAACCAAGCCAACTAGGCCTAATAGAAATGTTGATTTAAGCATGAAAATACCCTTTTTAGTTTGTCCCACAGTACCGTTCATCAACTATTAATAGGTTTCCGACACTATTCCAACGGTTGCGATACTGTTTAAATAAATTATTCAAGCGACTCCTAATAAACAATAAAACACTGTTCATTTGCGGAGTGATTGGGAAGTTATCACGACATTTTTCATTCACCAAGCGAATAATTAGCGAATTTTATATAGTCTTATTTATGAGACAAAATAGAGCAAAAGCAAAAAAACAACTAAGAGTTACAATATCCACATTGCACCTATCATAAACAAATACATTTAAATCAGTAATTTAATCACACATGCAGTTATATAAAGTGGCTTATACATTCTAGCTATTACTTAACTCTCCCCTTCCTAGAAAACAAAAAGCTCACACTATTGATTAATAGAGTGAGCTTTATTTTATCCTTTCCAACCATTCAGAATAAAACCCTGTTAAATTATATTTAAAATAATGAATATAATATTAATGAACTTCCGCAAGGCTTGCCAAATAAGTATTCGTTAAATAGAAACCACTAAACTTCTCCACAAAGTCTTGAGGTACCGTTTTCTCCGTTAAGCCCGACTTAATCAAAGCGGTCTGCCACGCTTGCACTTTAGGGAAGCCTTCTAACATATCAAAACCTGAACGATCTTTTATCACCGATGCGCGGTGTAATAGTGGCAGCCAAGCTATGTCGACATTCGAGATGTAATCCCCTTTGAAGAATTGAGTATCGCCTAATTTATTTTCAGCTTTTAGAAACGCTTTTTGAAGATTAGCCAAACGTGTTTCAAAAGTTTCTTTGTCTTTGCTTCCCATCGTTCCGCATTGTGGCATGTAATGTTTACTTGCTTGATAAGACCAAGCACGGTCCAATGCTTTTTGCTCGGCTGTTACCTCTTCAATAGGGGCGTATTTATCATCAAGGTATTCAACAATCGCATCAGATTCAAACAATACCGTGTCGTTTTCAGTCACTAGCACAGGCACTTGTCCATTTGGGGAAATATCCAAAAACCACTGCGGCTTGTTGTTAAGCTCAATGTATTCGATTTCAAATGGCACTTTCTTCATGACTAGAGCCCCCATTACACGTTGAACAAATGGGCAGTTTTTAAAGCTAATCAGTTTAATCATCGTTGACTCCGTATCAGGTCATTAATTTGTAGTTACATCCCTAAGACGAACATCAACAACAAAAGACGAAAGAAAATTCTATTTTTTTAGAAATAATGAAATAAGGCCAGTTAAACAATTAATGATATTGCAATAGATGCCATTATCACACCCACGAGAAATTCCAACACCTTCCAGGCTCTAGGGTTCTTAAACAGAGGCGCCAAGAATCGAGCACCATAACCGAGCGAAAAAAAGAACACGAAAGAAGCCGACACCGCCCCCGCCCCAAATAACATTTGATTTGGTTGATATTGAGTTGAAATAGAACCTAACAGCACAACGGTATCAAGATAGACGTGTGGGTTTAGCCAAGTAAACGCAACGCACATGGCTATCGCTTTGGTTAACGAGTCTTTGGTTTCAGCACTTGCTTCTAGCGCATGATTTTCAGTAAATGCAGAGCGGAAACTTAAAAATGAATACACACCCAAAAACATTGCTCCACCATAACGAGCAATCAGTTCGATTTGAGGAAACTGCTGAACAATAGCTCCAAAGCCTGTGACGCCAAAACTAATCAGTAACGCATCAGAGACAGCACACACAGTACAAATGACCAAAACATGTTGGTTCTTTAGGCCTTGCTTGAGTACAAAAGCATTTTGAGAACCTATCGCAAGGATCAGCGAAAGTCCGAGGGAGAAACCAGCAAAATAAGTCGTCATTAAATGCACTTCGAAATAGGTTGAATAATCATAAGTTACTATAAATTGGTGTATTTTTTCACAAAATTTACAATATGATCACATATCCGTTACACAGCACAAAACCAACACAACCAAATTGCAACCAAGTGCATATGAGAGCTACTTTCTGACTTCGATTTTAGGAATGTAATCAAAGGAAGAAACATGATTAAAAACCTGTGTTTAACACTGATATTTTGGGTAATAACGAGCCAGGCATATGCTACATCACTTTACTATATAAACCGCACTGATAAACCCATATTGATAAACTTTTCATTAGACACCAGTGCTCCCGTGAGCAATGGTTACCAATACAAGCTATCAGAAAATGACTTAGTAATTTGGCCCTATCAAAAAGCTAAAGTGGCTGATTTTAATCGATATTATGGAATTGTGAATGGCGCTACATATGATTACTTTCTCACAATATCACGATTGACTGATGAGGGAACATGGGAAGTCAAACCGCAAGAACCCGTCGCTCAACTTAAGTTGGTTGGTCATAGTTCAGGTACAACGCTGTCTTATGGGTATAAAGGTCAAGGCTTGATGACCGACTACAACCCGTACATTCTTCATCGATATAATCAAGATGGATATCACTCTGAGTTCGGCGTTAAAGCGGTATACACATCGGGTTTTGACGACGTTGAATTTGTTGTGTCTGAACATACAATCAATGACACAGAATATGAACCAAACATCCTAAACGTTGCATCATATAACTTATGGTTGCTTCCTTCTGTGTCTTCCAATATTGCAGGCCGAGCAAGCATCATGAGCCATAGCCTTTCTGGGTTTGATGTACTCACTTTGCAAGAAGCATTTTCTACCGATAGAGACATTCTATTCAATAAGTTAGCGGACGAATATCCATACAGAACAGAGGTGGTTGGTGGTAACAGTAATGCGCTGTACGATGGCGGTGTGGTGACATTTAGCCGACATCCAATCATCGACACCGATAGTATCGTCTTCGAACACTGTACAGGCACTGACTGCTACGCAGACAAAGGCGTTGTATATACCAAGATAAACAAGGATGGCGAGATATACCACATTTTCAATACACACCTTGCCTCTTTCAACACACCTTCAGCTAAGCGTCTAAGACGCCTACAACTCGGTCTAATGCGAACCTTTATGTTGACCAAAGACATTCCTGCTAACGAAGCGGTGATCTATGCTGGAGACTTCAACATCGACAAAAATAGTGACTTCTTGGAATACCTTTTGATGCTTGCTACGTTAGATGTTGATCCTCCAGAGTTCAGAGGCTACACCCGTGCAACCTTTGATCCGACGATTAACCCTTACGCTGCTTATAAGTATTCAGGTGGTGCTGATGTAGAGTATCTGGATTACGTTTTTGTAAGTAGAGTGCACAGACGAGCAGTAAGTAATACAAATACGGTGAAACTCAACCAAAGACTAAACTCTGAGACTTGGGGAAGTTGGCACTTATCCGACCATTTTGCTATTGATGCTAACTTTGTGTTTAGTCCAAATGAGTAGCGTTCTAAAATAACCATAAGGTTGAACCAACCAAACACACTTGGGATGCTCGTTCTGTTCCTCCAATAAGAAGATCGAGCTCCTTATCCCCCTCCTTTTCACTAGCTCAATGAAAACCTTCCCGCCTGCTAAATAACAAATTAATCAATTGATTTTTAAGCAGTTTAACCTTCAGCGTGCATTTTATAAATGTTGAATTTATTAATAGAATTTAGCTCAAACTTTAAAGCTTAAAAATCGAACACAGTGAGATCTCAATACCATTTCATTGACCAAGCGAATGATAGAAATCTAATTGCATATTACCTTTTGACTGCTTTTTGAACGGGCTTTTCCCGTTCACTAAACTGGCTAAACGCGTGTTTACGCATTGCGTTTAAAAACAGTTTTAGCCGCATAACTATAAGGACGCTACACAGATGAAATACGGATACAGACTTACAACTCTTACTTTAGCTATCATCGCTTCAGCACACGCCACCGCTACAACTGTCAATGAAGAGAGTGTTACGCCACACATATCCAATTCGCCATTCATACAAGATGTAAAAGGTACGATTGTTGAGGACTACTCTAAAGCTCCCATCCAACCATCCTTCTTCTCAATGAGAATGATGAGCTCTGCTGATTCACAGCGCGGCGATTGGTTCAATCTATCTGCGAGCTACACAAGGCTTCAAGGAGTAGGTTCTGACGTGGTATATGACTACCTTATGCCACCACTAAAGCCAGAGCCAGTGATCGTGGCTGTTCTTGATTCGGGCGTTGATGTGGAACATGAAGACCTAAAAAACAAGCTTTGGACGAACAAGGGCGAGATCCCAGATAACGGTATCGATGATGATGGCAATGGTTACATCGATGATATTCACGGATGGAACTTTCTCGGAAACTCTTTAGGGATTAACGTTGACCAAGATACATTAGAGGTCACACGAGAATACAAGAAGTACCTGAAACTGAAAGAAAATGGACATTGGATTCCACGCAAAAAGCGTAAGTACTATGAAGGCGTTGAGTCCGACTACCTCTCCTCTTTAAAAGACGACCAAGATGCGTTAAATCGTGTCACTACCGCGATTGACCAAGCCAACGAATACAAACAAGAGATTCTTCAATACGTTGATCAGAAAGACTTTTCGACTAATGGTTTAAAAACGCTATTAGATAACGAAAACGCTAGCGTCGTTGCAGCGGCGCAAGGCCTACTTAGCCTATTTGAATCTTGGTACTCATTTGAATACTTGGAATCTCGTCGTAGTCGCTATCAAGACTCTTTAGACTTCCATTTAAATCTTGAGCTCGATACTCGTCGCGACATTGTCCTAGATGACATCAATAACCCTTGGGAAAAAGGTTACGGTAACAACGATGTTAAGGGGCCTGTCGGCTCTCACGGCACTCACGTAGCTGGTATCATCGCTGCTGAACGCGGCAACTTTATCGGTATCGATGGGGTTGCAGACCATGCACAAATTATGGCAGTGCGTATGGTGCCAAATGGGGATGAGCGAGACAAAGACATTGCCAACGCTGTTCGTTACGCTGTCGATAATGGTGCAAAGATCATTAACATGAGTTTTGGTAAAAGCTACTCACCTCGTAAGTACATTGTTGACCATGCATTCCGCTATGCCGCTCGTAAAGGGGTCCTGATTGTTCACTCTGCGGGTAATAGCCGTAACGACAACGACATCAAACCAAGCTTTCCAAACCGCTACGCTAAGCACTACCGTTCAAAGCCTATCTCAACATGGTTAGATGTAGGTGCATCTGCAAAATACGCAGATCAAAGCTTAGTGGCAAGCTTCAGTAACTTCGGACAAAAATCGGTTGATGTATTTGCTCCTGGGTATCGAATTCTTTCAACTACACCAGGCAACACTTACGGTTCGAAAAGTGGTACCAGCATGGCAGCACCTGTGGTTTCAGGTGTCGCTGCTTTAGTGTGGTCTCGCTACCCTGACCTATCAGTGAAAGAACTGAAATCTCTATTAATGAACGAATCAAAAGTCTATCCAGAATTGCTTGTTAAAAAGCCTTCTAGCCCGACAGATTTAGTGCCTTTCAACACTCTATCGATTTCTGGCAGTGTGGTAGACGCTGAGGCTATATTCACAGAGTTGGAAACACGCTAACACCTTATTATCTATTGATTAATTATGAAAAAGGTTGCCCGAGGCAACCTTTTTGCTTTTCACAACAACAACAACAGAGATTCCAGATACCTCGCTTCCCAGTTCTGGAATGACACGAGAGAAAAACGTGAACGCTTCATTCGTCATTCCCTACAGTGAGGGACGAACGTGATAGGGAATCTCTTTATACGGTATAATTCTAATAGACCATATTTAGCGTAATTCGATACTCATGAACTGGCTGTAAGGGTCTAATTCGTAATCCGCAAAGGGTTCACAGTAACCAAAGCCAAACTTCTCGTATAAGTTACGCGCAGGCTTGAAGTATTCCTCAGAACCCGTTTCCAAGCTGATTCTTTGATATTGGCGCGAAGAAGATGTGTCTAGAACATGCTGCAAGAGTTTGCTCGCCACTCCTGTATTGCGAGCAAACTGAGAGGTTCGCATCGATTTAAGCTCGGCATGTTGGGAATCCAACTCTTTAATAGCAACACAACCCAATAATTGACTGTCTTTCCATGCACTGAAAAAAGTAATCTCTGGTGATCTCAAAGCATCAAGATCGAGTGCATGAACGCTTTCTGGTGGCGACGTCGCATACATATCAGCTAAGTGCTCTTCCAGCAACTCAATCACCTCTCCGCCTGACAAGTCATCAATTATTATTTTCATAAGCCTTTAATTATCCTTAATAAAGTTTTAATCCATTTTCCATTCAGTAAAATTACGCTAGTGTCGTTACATGATGAATATCATACTTTGCATGTAGAGTCTCGCTGCATTTACCCTGTCTATCAGCGATATACCCAAGTTAATGCAAAGCACCTTTTTGCGGTAGAGATTAATTGATCAGACCGATATGAGTATCCAACTAGACTTAACGACAGCCTTACCTTGCCAGAACTTCGATTCTGCCCAAGGCTACATTACCCTCCAGGATCATCAGGTCATTGATGTCGACGATAATATCGCGACCCTATTTGGTTACGATGACCGAGAGTCGCTATTAAAGAATGTCGATTTCGTTTATTCCATGGTACCAGAGAGTTACCACGGCGCTCTTCGTGAACGTTACCTCACAGCCATTAAAGGCCAGCTTCAGAAAGGCAAATTTTATAAAGACGTACCTATCAATGGGCGTATTCTATCCCTATTCAGCCTAGCGCACGTCATTAAGCTCAATGACCGCCCAGCTCTTCGAGTCATGATCATCGATATCACATCTGTGGTTGCCTCTGAACGTAAACATCAAGAGAAAGACCACATGTACCGGACTCTACTGAAGAGTTCGAAACAAGGTGTGCTCATTCATCAAAACTTCAAACCTTTGATGGTCAATCAGGCATGGGTTGAAATGCAGGGTGCTAAATCTATTGAGCAAGTCCTTGCTATGGATTCGGTCATCTCTATTATTCCACCCGACAATCGTATCAACGCTCTAAAGCGCAGCCAGAATATTATGGCCGGTCACACGCCTAGCTTTAGTTCTGTAGTCGAAAACCGTTGCCTTGATGGAAGTAAAAAATACTTCAATATTTACGACAACATCATTTACTGGGAAGGTGAAAAAGCGATTCAAGTGGTGGTCGAAGATGTCACTAGTAAAGTCGCACTAGAAAAGGAGTTAATTCATCGCGCACTTCACGATGACCTTACGCAGGTATTAACTCGTCAGGCGGTTTATGACTGGCTAAAAAAACCGACTAACAATCAAGCTAATATGTCTTGCTTGCTACTCGATATTGACGACTTCAAGAATGTGAACGACCAATTTGGACATAGCGTCGGTGACACCGTCATTCGCACACTCGCAACCATCATCAAGAAACATGTCAAAGCTCTAAATGGTGTTGTTGGCCGTTGGGGTGGTGAAGAATTTATTGTCTTCTTTCCGAAGTCTCAGACAAACCATGCCACTGCATTGTCCACGGCAGAATCCCAGGCAACAATTGTCGGTGAGCGTATTTGTGAAGAGTTTCGAAGCCATCAATTCATCGGTTTTAACCGAAAATCATTTAGCACAAGTGTCAGTATCGGTGTCACCGACAGCTGTATAATACGAACAAGTAACTCGCTCAATAACTTGATTCGTGTAACAGATGATGCCCTCTATCAGGCTAAATCGAATGGTAAAAATAGAGTGTCGGTCAACACGGAATGTGAATGCGTAGAATGTGAGTAATGAAAGAATTGCTAAGCATCAATAAAGGTTTATTAACTCGATAAATCAATCAAAGATTTTCTTGTTATTTTCAAGTTCTAGTTTACTATGCGCCACCCCAATTTTTTCAGCAAATGCTGCAGGCAAACATGTCCGCCAACGCGCTCTATACCGACCTATCCGGTTACTATGATTTAATGTGTGTTGATATTGACTACCAAGCGCAAAGTCACTGCGTTCGTAGGCTACATCAGATTTTTGGAAATGAAGGAAGAACTCACCTAGACCTTGGTTGTGGCACTGGCCCACACGTTCGTCACTTTATTGATTATGGCTATCAAAGCAATGGACTTGACCTAAATCAGCCCATGTTAGATATCGCTCAAATACGCTGCCCTGAGGCTAACTTTTCAGTACAGAACATGAGTAATTTTGAAGTGTCTGAGCCGTTCGACCTTATTACTTGTTTCTTGTATTCGATCCACTACAACGATGGCATCGAGAAGTTAAAAGAGTGCATTGCCAGCGTTCATAAAGCGCTAAAACAAGGCGGCGTGTTCTGCTTCAATGTGGTCGACAAAGATAAGATCAGTAATGATCTGTTTGTTCGCCATACGACAAACCAAGAACAGGATGATTTTACCTTCCGATCGGGTTGGTATTACTCTGGCGAGGGCGACAAGCAGGCTTTGAAGCTTAGCATCGAGAAAACCACTGCTGGTGAGACTCAGATATGGAACGATGAACACCCAATGGTTGCGTTCTCATTTAAAGAGTTAATCGAAATTTTGAAACCCTACTTTGAGGTTCACATCTTCGAGCATGACTATGACAAGCTTTTACCTTGGGACACGCTTTCAGGTAATGCACTCATTGCGTGTGTGAAAAGCTAGTTTACTTCTCGTAAAGCGTTAGCTCTCACGAAAAGCGCCTAAATCAAAAGACCCCACACAACGTTAAGTCATGTGGGGTCTTTTTCATGTGTATTAACTTATCGGATCAAACGATGATTGATTAGAAGTCAGCCGTCATACCTACGTAGTAAGTACGTGGTTCTTCAACATAACCCATGTTTTCAAGCTCTTGAGATACCGCTTCGTCCGTCAAGTTAGTGATACCCGCACGAATACGAACAGAATCATTCACGTTGTAAACCGTACCAATATTCAATGTTGTGTAAGCATCCTGAGTTAGATCCGTTTCGATATTACGTTCGCCACGGTAGCGCGCGCTAATAAAGGTGTTTAGATCGTAAGTAGGGCTCCAGTTTAGCTTAACCAAACCAGAATGCTTGTAACGCTCTAACAGCTCTTCACCCGTTGATTTATCTTCTGTGTCTAGGAAAGTGTAGTTACCAGAAATACCCCACTCGTCCGTGATTTGGAATTGACCCGTAAGCTCTGCACCTTGGACTACTGCTTCTGAAACATTAGTATAAGTACGTTTACCGTTTACATAACCTGTTGAGCTTGAACTATCTGTACACCCTTTACCCGCTTCAAATACTCCACCGTTCTCACAGTAGGTATCATCACGATCAATTAGGTCATTGATTTCATTTCGGAACAATGCACCTTCGACATTCCAACGAGGTTGGCTATAGATAGCAGCGATCTCGTAGTTCAAACTGGTTTCAGGCTTAAGGTCTTCGTTACCATGTAAATCACAAACACCTTTACAACTGTTCACTGTGTAATCCGCTTGGTTTTGTGTTAAAGATGGCGCCTTAAATGCTTTACCAACACCACCTTTGATAATTAAGTCATTCGTTGTTTGGTGAACCAAGTACACTCGCGGGCTAAATTCTTCACCGTATAGTTCGTGTTTATCTAGACGACCACCGATTGTTGCTGTTAGTTGCTCCGTCATTAACCATTGGTCTTGAATAAACAATGCACCTTGGTAAGCCTCGGATGTCCCGTTAACTAGGTTTTCTCTGTTTGTTAACTCACTTAACTGGTAATCCATACCAAATGTAACGGTATGACTATCACCTAGATAGGTTGTTGCTGAAGCTTCTACAATTTGCGTCAATTCTTCAACATCACTGCTGTAGTTATTTCCTAAATCAGCTGCGTCACTATCAGTTACGTTTTCACGCGAGTAACGCACTTGTGTATCACCCCAGCTCCAAAAACCGCTGTGTGTTATCGCTTGGCTGTTACGTAGAACTTTACTATCAATTGGATTTGCACCTGTAGCATATTCAGCCAATCCATCACGTTGGTCGTCGCTGTAACCTAAGTCTAAATCGATGGTTTGATTATCAGTTGCATGCCAAGTTAACGTACCTAATAGGCTTAACGTATCGCGGCCTTCTAGTGCAGTCACATCTTCTCTATCATGACCCGAAGAGTGAATACCAGAATATGGCTGCCATGCATCACGGCTCGTTTGGTTAATAGAGAAACGAGCAAACAACTCATCTTCAATCAAAGCACCAGAGGTCGTTAGACCTACAGACTGCTCCTGCCCACCATTACCATCCATTGGTGACGAGGTATCCATACTTAATGTCGAACTCCACTCATTGACAGGGGCTTTAGTAATAATGTTGATTGTACCGCCCATACCGTCAGAGCCGTATAGTGCCGACATTGGGCCACGGATGATTTCAACACGTTCGATAGATTCAGTAGGAATTGTAGAAAGATCGAAATCGTTGCCACGGATAATGGCACTTGCTGAACTTAAACGTCTTCCGTTTACCATGATAAGCGTGTAATCAGAATCCATACCACGAATAGAGATCATCTGACGGCCAGCACGCGTGCTATCAAAGTCAGACTCAACACTCGTTGATTCAGCAACGATGTCTGCCAAGGTAATACCTGGGCTATCTTCGGTATCTTGAGCAGTAATTACAGACATAGAAGCTGGTGCTTGTTTCAACGCCATCTCTGTACGAGTAGCGGTAACTACCATTTGCTCATCTGTAGCCTTCACTTCCTCTTGCGCCAATAGGTTTGGCGAAAGTGAAGTACAAATAACAGCGACTGCGATCGATAAAGGCTTACGAGTAAAAAGGGATCTCTCAGACATGATATTCATTCTTATATGTGATTGGTAATGATAATGGTTTGCATTAAACAGTCAGTTACCATTGTTATCAACGAAAGTTTCATACCAAAAATTCATTCTCGTTATTCACATTTCAAATAAGAGAAAAGAACCATATTCATTTCAATCTAATACTTAAAATCCCATTCATGATACTCATGATTTAGGCGTATAAGTCTTTGAATAGCTGGCGTACCCAACGGCACATAGGGTCATTGTGGAAGCGTTTATGCCAATATAAGTAAACATCTTCTGACGGACTTCTGATCGCTTTCGGCACGCGTTTACAAATTAAGTCACGTTGTTTGGCAGCTTGCGTGGCAAAAGGGGTTGGTAGGTGAAAGATGATGTCGGTCGTCTCTGCAATATCTGCAGCGATATTGAAGTTAGACAGCTGCACTGGGATTGAAAGTTGGCGCTGCTTATCAATCAGCCCAAGATCTTTGAATCGATTTTCAATAGAGAGCTTCTTATCACCTTGTAGCGAGATCTGACCTAGCTGGCTGTTAAGCAAGTCATCGACCGTGATCTCTTTGTCAGCCAATGGATGGTCTTTGCTCATCAACAAGCGGTAGTCACGGCTTATCACGAACATTCGATACAAGTTTTGCTCTGAACTTAAAGGCTCATGGGTCGACATTACAAAATGTGCATCCCCCGACAACAAAGGTTCGAAATGACGTTTCGGAATAGAATCGACATCGACAACCATATTTGGTGCTTGCTTGCGAATCTCGGAAACGACCTTAGGCAACAGATGAGAAACCTGAGGAACCAAACCGAAGAAACGAACAGTACTGTCACTCGTTTGTGGTTCGAACACATCGCCATGAACCAACTTCTCTAAGCGTGTCAGCACAGAATTGAGATCTTGCTTAATCGCTTCTGCTTTTGGTGTTAGCTCATAGCCGTAAGCCGCTCTTACTAACAGGTCATCGTTAAACACTGTACGTAGCTTTTGCAGCGAACGACTCACGGTAGGCTGGCTCATATCAAGTGCTAAAGCAGTATTGGATACATGCTTTTCTTCAAGAAGGTGTTTAAGGATAACTAAGAGGTTAAGGTCGACTTGCGCTAGATTCATTACTTAAATATTAACAAACTTGAAAATTCAATGAGCGCATAGTGCAGTTTTCAGACATGTAATACAATTGATAATCACTCTTATTTTGATCTAAAGCAAAGTCTTTTGCCACCCTAGCCGCTATGTATATCGCCGACAAAAGTTGTGACATTAATAAGACCGAGGTCATGATTCGATTTGGATTAACTAATAAAAAAAGAGAGGCACAATGGCCTCTCTTTGGTCGTTTATTTTATATTGCTAGCGTTAAGCTATAAGACTAAAGCTTTGTCCAAGCATCTTGCCAGTATTGGCTATCTCCTGGAGCATAAGATGCGCTTGCACACCACGCTGTGTATGGCCAAGGCTTACATTCGTATAAGCCATTGTCACTGCCGACTACAATATCGCCTGCTTCGTAGTTCGTTCCGGCTTCATACGGAGGGTAATCACCTGGAGGTGGCGTTGTACCGCCCTCTTCTTTGATAGCGAATGAGTTATCGACCATCACCATTTCGCCGTCTGTTGCTTTACCAACGACTTCAAGCTTGTATTGGCCTTCGGTTACATCGTACAGATCCATTGTTATTGCACGACTGTCAGTTAGGTTAACTTTGGTCTGCTCTACTACAGTACCTGCGCTGTTAATCACCATAGCTGTTACATCTAACGCTTCGTTTGATGTCAGTGTGAATTGTAAACGTACATTGCCGTTATCTAGTACGTATTCCGACTGAAGGCCAGATACGTTCAGTTCTGGGTCACCACCTGGATCAGGATTTCCACCACATGAGCTGTCTGAAACCTTTCTCCAAACGCCCCACTCACCTGTCGTTCCTGGCTCTTCACCACGGGTATACCAGCCAGCTCCCCAAGTCGCGCCGTCGTGTGATACTTGGTCACCTTCAACATAAACAGTGTCGGCATCCCATGCAGCAGCACAGTTAGAACCATCAGTCACTGACACTTTACGCTCAGCAGTGATGGTTTGATGAGCACTGTCTGTCACACTGTATACAAGCGTGTAGTTGCCCATTTCATTCACATCGACACTACCAGTGTGTGTAATCGAACTTGTTAGGTCACCATCTTCAGCATCGTTTGCAGTCACACCAGCCATCGGATCAAATGCGCTACCTAACATGACAGTAGTATCAGACACGCCATCGAATACAGGTTTTTGGCTGTAAACTTCGACCGTTCTTGCTTTGGTTGTTTCATTGTTATCGCTGTCTTTCACGCGGTAGGTTAGAACATAAGTACCGATAACACTGGTTTCAACGTAACCTTCAACATCAATTGATGAAGTTAAATCACCATCTTCTTTATCTGTTGCTGTCACGCCTTCCATCGGGTCAAAAACAGTGCCGTGAAGAACACGTGTATTCTCAACACCTTTCAATACAGGCTCACCTTCTACCGGTGGTGGTGTCACTTGACCGTGAACAAAAGGACCGTAGTCTTTGATGAATTGTTCGTTGTACGCTTGACCGGCTTTGTTGGTACCCATATCCCAGTTGATAGACCAAGTCATCACGCCACGTAAAGGCTGACCTTGCGCCGTTAGGCTATCGAATGCGTCGTACAAATCTTGTGGCTCTTGCACGAAACCAGTAGCTGCAGCATCGATACTTGAAGGGATACCAAACACTAACTTGTCGTGCGGGATCTTATGGAAACCGCGTGTACCGTTGATTAGTGAGTCAGAGATGTAGTAGATGAATTCTTCTTTTAATGCATCGTTGTTTTGTGCGATCCAACCTACGCCTTCAACCCAGATACCGTCACCGCCTTGGTTGTAAAACTGCGGGTTGATCCAATCGTAGTAACCTTCCAAGTTATCGATGTAAGGGACATATTTGCCACCCGTCGTTAGATACGGGAACTCTGGCGCCATAGTAATAAGGAAGTTTTTGCCTTCAGCACGGTAGTGATCTTTCACTAGCTTAAGGGCATCTGGAATCACGGTTTGGTTGTTTGCTGCGGTTACTGCTGCTTGTTCTAGGTCGATATCTAGACCATCAAAACCATAGCGCTCCGTAAGACGGATAATCTCATCAGCAAAGGCTCTTTCATCACCTGTTTCAAGCTCTACGTGTGCATCGGCTCCACCTAAAGCTATTAGCACAGAGCGACCTTGCTTGTTGAGTTCTGAAATTTGGTCAATAAATTGTTCTTCTGAAAGCCCAACAGTAGGGTCCAGTTTAAAAGTTGGAATTCGACCATCCGCCACGTCATACACTTTCATGAATGATACATTCACAATGTTGTACATCGGGTTCACTTCATCCAGCGTTACACATGGCGCATTACCACCTTGGTAACCCCCACCATCACACCAGTTATGCCAATAACCAACGACGACACCTGAATCTGGATTCGTCATGTCAGATCCATTTGCATAAACCGCGCCCGACATGGCCGCCATACCGACTGATACTGCTAATTGTAGAGCTTTACGTTTTAACATTAGTCCCACTTCCTTACTTAACAGCTGTGCCAATCACAACCGAACCAATTCATTTTAATCATGAATATTTATAGAGAAGTAATGGAATTTATAGGAAAAAACGACCTTTGATTTAACTTGTGATTTTAAGTCACAGATTGAATATTAGAATCAATATGATTTTGACTTTTCATTCGATTTAAAATGCTAAATTAGAGGTTTTTCAATGAAATTGATTGATATTATGAATATATAAAACACAGTTAATTCACAATCAAAATTAAGCTATATTAGGTAAAGTTAATTTAATGAGCCAATTCGAATAAAGGCTCTAAAAGCACTGATATTAAAGACATTTAAGTTTGCGAGTGATATCACTAAAAAATCAAAATCGTTCAGATTTCGTGTATTTAAAAAGTACACATCGGATTGGAACACTAGACTTAATTCTTTATTCTGAGATAAAAAATCAAACATTACTCACCAAGCTAATCACCAGAAGATGAATAATATCGCTCCATAAGCGCAATAAAATTCATCTTGTCCACTTCCTTAAGCTGATTAATTCCAGCAGCTGCCTTTCTTCCACCTCCCGTATCGAAACTAGAACAAACTTCATCGGCTCCAGTCCTATTTGATAAAGGTGCTCGTAAACTCACTGTATAAGACAAGCCATCAGGATTTTTCGTTAATACGGCTTGAGCGCGATCAGGATCTTGGTTAACGATTTCATTGCCAAATACACCACTAATTCGTCTTGCCCAAGTCTCGGCTGGCAGTTCAAACACTCTTGCAACGTTACTCTCGTATATTGGGTTTAAGCCAGATAGCTGTAGGTAGTCACTCTTATAGGCATCGCGAAGTTCATAAAACACGGAACTTACATCAGATAACAGAGCAAACGGATTTGGGTATTGGTAAAGGCGTTGATAAAGTTCAACAGGCGTAAAATGCAAATCGCTCAATGACGCACCATATCCGTTGTAATTTACCAAAGTTCCGAGCTCCTCTAAAAAGTCGATTTGTGGTTGGTCAAAACCAGTTGCTAACGCAAGTCGAGTCGCCACTGCTTTTAAGTTGTCACCAAATGCCGCCGCTATTGCCCATGCCACATACGCACCCTTTAGCTTTTGGTTTATTAACAAGCTGGTACAACATTCCGGTGCAGTGTTTATTAAGGTTTCGAGGTAATGAGACTTCGGTATTTCTCCCGTACGATGATGATCGCAGTAGAAGACGTTGATCTCACTATCAAGCAGCGAACGTAACTCGCTTAAGTTCTTCTCCATTGAAACATCTAAAATAGTCACCGATGTAATATCGCTTTGGGGATCCTGCTCCGCGAGTTGAACAAGCACTTGCGAGACTAGCTTAATATCACGCTTAACACCGGTGACAAGTGTGCTCTCTTTTGGCTCATGCAAGCGCAATTGCAATAATGCGATAATGCCATCTGCATCCCCATTGAATACGTCGTAGTGCATTTTGTTCCTCTTCCAGTGAGATTCAACCATTCACAATAACGATATTTGTTCGGACTGTATCGTGAAGGTATGAGTAAGCTTAATAGATAACAAATATTTTAACCTTATTTCATAGATACTTAAGTCCATTTTGGAATGCCTTATTCTGATAAACTTCTAGCGAAACAAAAGTTAACGTAAACCATCGATCATTTGACTTATTGTATGACATATATCACAGCAAGTTGTGAGTAAAAGATTATAAAATAAGCATCTCCCACTTGATGATATAGAGACGAATGAACACTACTACCACTCTTGTTTATGACACTTTAAAAAGCCTTGCTGCCCACGCTCCTGAGCAGCATGCCGAGATTCGCCAGCGTTTATATGAGCAGTTGAGCCTGCCATTTAATAAGCAGCTCTCGTTATACGCTAATGTGCTTGGGCCTATCAGTTCAGGGAAATTAGCCGGATGCGACAACATTGATAAAGCGGTTGAACTTGCACTTGACGTGCTAGAAGGTCGAAGCAAATAACCTCCACGGAATCCCGTATTATCAATCATTAAGCTCAAACGACCCAGCTCCTCCCCCCACGGGTCGTTTCTTCACACTGTAATGATCTCTAATGGTCATACTAATTCACAGTATAATTCATACACATCACTCACATAGTCAGTTAGAAGCATCATCCATTAAACGCCAGACACAAAAAAAGCGCAGATGATCTGCGCCTTTGGTATTGGTTTATCCTGAGGAACTTACGACGTCTTGAACTGCGCTACAGCTTGGTCCATATCATTCGCTTGCTCTGCGACTTTATCGACTTCAATCAAACAGTGTTGAGCTGATGCATTGTTATCATTAGAGATGGTGTTCAACTCTGTAATGGAATCACTCACTTGTGCCATTACTGCCCCCTGCTCTTCAATTGCTGACGCGATACGTTCAGAGTTACCTTGAATGCTCTGCATGTCACTTAAGATAAGCTGCAGGCTAGCATCCAGCTCTTCTGAATCTTTAAGCGTTAGCTGGCCTTGCTGGTTACACTCGCCAATTTCAGTCATCGATGCCTGCATCTGGCTTTGAATCGCACTTACCACCGAGGTTATCTCTGTCGTCGACTGATGTGTTCTACTTGCTAGTGCGCGTACTTCATCTGCTACCACTGCGAAGCCACGCCCTTGCTCACCGGCACGTGCTGCTTCAATTGCAGCGTTCAACGCTAGTAGGTTAGTTTGTTCAGCAATGCCTTGGATAATGTTGACTGCATCACCGATTTGATCAACATGATGGTTCAGTGAGCTGATTGAATCTTGGCTGCTTGATAGACGTTCAGACAACTGAGTAATGTTGTTGATGGTATCGACCACCACTTCACGCCCCTTGTCTGCGTTCACTTTCGCTTGTTGAACGCCTTCTGCAGCAACTGAAGTACTTTCTGAAATTTCACCAATCGTTAATACCATCTCTTGAACGGATGTTGTCATGGTTGAGGTGTGGTTGGCTTGAACTTCAAACTGTTTGATTACTGACTCAAGCTCATCATGCATATTAGAGGTACTTTGAGTAAGTTGTAGAGACTTAGATTGAGAGGCAGAAATCAAGCCTTCAAGCTGATCAAGCAATTGGTTGAAGTATTGACCTAACGTGCTCAACTCATCTTTACCATCAAGGTGTGAACGTATTGACACATCGTTGGAATCGACAATATTGCGAATCACTGAAAGTAGTGATTCAATTTTGCCAATGATAGAGCGAACGATTAACCAGCTGAACAAAATGATCGACACAAGCAATGTGACGCAAAGGATGTTGTTGATCAGCGATAGTTTGTCCATCTCCTTTTGAGTTTCTTGGTCGAGCACTGCTGAAAACTCTTTAAACTGAGTCTCAATCACATGTGAACCAGAGCGTGCTTCCCCAAGAAGGCCCTCATTGTGCTTAAGTCCAATAACTTTCTTCTGTTCAACCACTTGCTTTGCTGTCTCTAGCAAGGCACTCGAGCTTAAAGAAAGCATGATCGGATCAAAGGTACCTTTTTCAATCAAATCATTAAAAAGATAGAACTCTACTTTTTGCTCAGCGCTCGCGGTTGCACTCATGCTATCTAGCACTTCATGAAACTGTCCCAAAAGACCTTTGTCTCTCGTGAGTCCATAGACTTCCGTTGCTTTTACCAGTTCAACGAAACTCGTATGGTACGTCTCGATGTCTTCACGTAAGTGTGTGCTGTTTACCAACCCTAGATCATTCAGAACCACATTGAGCTGTGACTCTGAAGCCAAAAACTTGTTGTAGTTCACGTCGAACTTATCTAGGTATTTCATATCATTTCGCAACAAGAAGTCTTTCTCGTTACGGCGCAGGTTAAGCAGGCGAACTTCGAGTTCTTTGGTGATTTGTTTAGCTTCGCTCATTTGAGCAGTCGTATCTGCGAATTGTGAAGTGGTGAACAGCAATGAAACCATGCCGAAAATGGAAAACATTCCCAATGAATAGAGCTTTTTCTTTATATCCATAGATGTGACTCGTCTTTACTAAATTTAGGTATCTAAGGCTGGGCGTCTGACTGTTTTATCTCGCCCATGCTATTTCGTTATTTTTATCTTTTTACCAATAATGGGCGCTTTACAGGGGCTGTTTTGCCCCTATATTTCGCCATTGCACATTCATTGAAAATGCAAATAGGAAAACCCATTAAAGTTAAAATTATCAATAACACAAATTAGTACGATGTACATTAGCAAGATTATAAAATTGGGATACAAAGGTTTCTCATGTTTGATACAAACGTTAAAAACATCTCTGACACCTTTTAAATAAAGGGATTTGGAGATTTTCTCACCGCCCCTTTTGTTTAGATCACTTCCAAGTGATAAGTGCTTCATTTAAATAAATAAGTCACTAATCAATGAGCGTCGTAACCGCTCGCCAAAAAGCAATAAGCCGACATCACTGTCGGCTTTGTAAGTTCATCTTGTGACACACAAATTCGCACGCCCTTGGATGCGAGCGAATAACCTGCAACGTGTTAAAAAGCTTTCACCATTTGAGTTAAGCACTTCAATAGCACAGCTTTATCTTGTTCTTCTATGCCTTGGGTTAGCTCATTGACGAGATTTAGGTGAAGTTGGTTATGGTGAACGTGGATCTTTTGCCCTTCACCAGTCAAAGCAACCACAATTGCTCGTCGATCAGTTGGGTGCTCATGACGTTCAATCAACTCTGCTTTTACCAGCTTCTCAATTTGAACAGTGAGTGTGCCTGTTGTGATACCAAGCTTTTCAGCAAGCTCTTTCATTCGCAACGCGCCATGCATGCCCAACACTTCAATCGTATGGACCTGTGCGAGCGAGTAACCCGTTTCTTTAACAACGGATTGCTCCCACGAAGACATTTTGTCGTAGAACTCAGTCAATATTTGGTTAAGCTGTTCTATGTTTTGCATGGCCGTTTGAGTGCACTTCAAGAGTAAGATGATTTATCTTATCAAACTTGGCGAGCATTTGTTTATAATCAGAAACGGATTTGTCACTGATTGATTCAAGAGTAATCGCCGCTGAATAGTGATGCCCGCTCACCTTCCACATGTGAAAATCTGTCACAGAAGCATAAGGTGATAGCGTCTCGATCACCGAATCACGATATTCCTGATGAATGTTTTCATCCAATAAGATTGGGCTAGTCTGCTTCATGAGGTTCATGGTCCACTTGGCAATGACCAGCGCGCCGACCATCCCCATCACTGCATCTAACCAGTTCCAACCATAAAACTTACCAAACAGCAGCGCGACAATTGCGAGTAACGACGTTAACGTATCCGCTAGAACGTGCATATACGCAGCACGCAGATTGTGGTCATGATGATGCCCGTTGTGACTATGATGATGCGTATCGTCATGGCTATGGGAATGGTCATGCGAATGCCCGTGAGCGTGTCCATGATCATGGTCGTGATGGTGGTCCCCCAGCAAAAACATGCTGACAACATTCACCACAAGACCAATACAAGCCACAATAATCGCTTCATTAAATTGAATGGTTTGAGGGTTGAACAAGCGATGTATCGATTCCACCAGCATCAACAGAGCCACAATACCCAAAGCAATCGCACTGGTGTAGCCCCCTAACACACTCACTTTACCTGTACCAAAAGAGAAACGATCACTATCGGCATGTTTTCTTGCGTAACGATAAGCAAACAAAGTGATGCCAAACGCTGCTGCGTGTGTGCCCATGTGCCAACCATCTGCAAGCAATGCCATCGAACCATAAACCGTACCTGCAATGATTTCGATAAACATAGTCGTGACTGTCAGTAGCAGGACATAAAAAGTGCGCTTTTCACCTTGGCTGTTGTGTGAAGAGAAGTTGTGTTGATGGTGGGTTGAAAAGCTCAAATTGGTGTCCTTAGCTTGTGTTCAAAGTTAATGCTACTGATCAGTCAAACTACTTTGATGAACAAGTAGTTTGACTATCAAATTAATGTCATTAAATTTAGTTTGATAGTCAAACATTGTCAAGACGGTATTTCTTGTGACGTAAACGGCAGCGACAAAAAAGCCCACATGGAGTGGGCTTGGATTCTTCTATAGAAAGGTATGCGAGCTATCTTGATAAGCTAATCAACGTTTGTTTGTAGCAATGTAATCTCATCATTCACCCATCCCAAAAGTTGCTTTGTGGCTTTCGATAAGACTTGGTTCTGCCTTACGATATAACCAAGGCTGGTGCTAGAAAAGTTGATTAATGGCGTGACCTTGGACTTAAGGTGTTGCTTAGTTGAGATCGCAAACTCAGGAATGATAGCGACACCAAATCCCGCCTCCGCCCAGTCAATTTGTGCGTCGACGCTCCCTACTTCCATGACTCTGTGATTGGGTAGATTCAAACTGGGTAAACCTTCATCGATGAAGTCACGCGTTCTCGTATCATGACCCAGAAGGATCAAGGTCAGTTCAGAATCGACTTCATCATTCTGAGTATCATTATCCTTTGAATTGTCAGAATTTTGAGGATCCAAACCATCTCCTAGTGCACACCATGATAACTCTTGAAGCTTGGTAAAATAGAGCGACTCGTTATGCTGCTCTTTCGCAATCACAAAGCCAAGGTCAGCCTTAGCGTTCTTCACCAAACTCGATGCTTGAGATGA
Organism: Vibrio sp. T3Y01; assembly: GCF_013114525.1. Lineage (NCBI taxonomy): Bacteria > Pseudomonadati > Pseudomonadota > Gammaproteobacteria > Vibrionales > Vibrionaceae > Vibrio > Vibrio sp. T3Y01. The sequence continues at coordinate 46,889 of NZ_VTXJ01000008.1, forward strand.
AGTGGTATTGAGCAATGTGAGGTCGATTCCCGGGTATTGCGCTTTAAATTTCTGGAAAGGACGAATCAATAAAAATCGAGAGATAATGTCACTAACCGCAATGGTTAACGTGCCAATTTTGAGGTCATTAATCGCATTGAGATCAGCCTGACATACCTGCAACTCAAGCAAGGTTCTTTGGCTGGTCTCTAAGAGCCTTTCGCCCGCTTGAGTCAGCTGAAATGGGCTTCTTTCTATCAGCTTGATGCGTGTCAGTTGTTCAAGTTGTTTTAAATGCAAGCTTACGTTTGGCTGTGTCATATGTAGAGCGTTGGCCGCCTTACCGAAATGTTTGTGTTCGGCTAACGTCACAAACGTGTTCAACAAATTGATATCAAGCATCATCTTCTCTCTTGTGTTACTTCCAATTGTTCGGCACTAAAACGCGTCACTCTCTATTTCACAGTCCCGCGGCTCCGTTATTCCCTACGGTAAGGAACGAACGTAATAAGGGATCACGCTTGTGGTTTGAGATTCCTGATACCTCGTTCCTCGGTTCTGGAATGACGCTAACAAATCGAGTGAACGTTCGGTTCATCACTTCCAAAGCAAAGAACTACAAACGCGCCACTCTCTATTTCACAGTCCCTCTGCTCCGTCACTCCCTACGGTAAGGAACGAACATAATAAGGGATCTCGCTTATGGTTTGAGATTCCTGATACCTCGTTCCTCGGTTCTGGAATGACGCTAACAAATCGAGTGAACGTTCGGTTCATCACTTCCAAAGCAAAGAACCAAAAACGCGTCACTCTCTATATTCACAATCCACCAGTTCCGCCATTCCCTACAGTGAGGAACGAACGTGATAGGGAATCTCGCTTGTGGTTTGAGATTCCTGATACCTCGTTCCTCGGTTCTGGAATGACGCTAACAAATCGAGTGAACGTTTGGTTAATCACATCCAAAACAAAGAACTACAAACGCGTGACTCTCTTTTCACAATCCACCAGTTCCGTCACTCCCTACGGTAAGGAACGAACGTAATAAGGGATCTCGCTTGTGGTGTGAGATTCCTGATACCTCGTTCCTCGGTTCTGGAATGACGCTAACAAATCGAGTGAACGTTCGGTTCATCACTTCCAAAGCAAAGAACTACAAACGCGTGACTCTCTATTCCACAATCCATCAGTTCCGTCATTCCCTACAGTGAGGAACGAACGTGATAGGGAATCTCGCTTGTGGTTAAGACTTTAGAGCCATATGGAATCCTTATCAAGATAATAAAGATAATTAATTTCTCTTATCCACGTCGCAGCACTAACATGATTTCTCAATCAGTCAGGAGATAAACTTATGCCATCTATCGTTGTTGTGGGTGCAAACTGGGGTGACGAAGGCAAAGGCCGCATCGTCGATTTTTTAGCAGCTGAAGCATCTGCGAGCATCCGTTTCCAAGGCGGAAACAATGCTGGCCATACCGTGGTTAACGACTTCGGTACATTCAAACTGCACCAACTTCCTAGTGGTATTTTTAACCCTGACTGTACCGCCGTTCTGGGCCCAGGTATGGTGATTAGCCCTGCGGCACTGAGCCAAGAGATTGCAGAAGTTAAAGCGGCAAACATTGACGTGAAACTTGCTATCTCTGATCGCGCAACACTCTGCCTACCATTACATGCACTAGAAGATACGCTTGAAGAAGAACGCTTAGGTGATGCTGCTTATGGCTCAACGCGTCAAGGTATCGCGCCAGCATACGGCGACCGTGTGATGAAAAAAGGCATCCTTGTGGGCTGGCTAAATCAACCAGAAGTTCTTGAGCAACGCATTCAATTCATGCTTGATTGGAAGATGCCTCAACTCAAGGCGCTTTACCCTAAATGTGACTTCACTCAGACTGCTTCTGAGATGACGGAGTGGCTACTTGAAGTGACTAAAGCGTGGCGTCCGTTCATTTGTAACGTGACTGAGCCTCTTAAAGCTCTCCAAGCACAAGACGCAAACCTACTGTTTGAAGCTCAGCTCGGTGCGGGTCGTGATTTGGTTTACGGCGAATACCCTTGGACAACCTCATCAAATGTAACTGCAGCATACGCAGGTATCGGTAGTGGCTTACCAGCCCTTCGCCCAGAACGTATTATTGCGGTTGCTAAAGCATTCAGTTCTTCTGTAGGTACAGGTACTCTAGTTACGGCGATGGAAGAACAAGACAGCTTCCGCGAAAGCTCAAATGAATACGGTGCTACAACCGGTCGTCCACGTGATATGGGTTACTTTGATGCCGTTGCAACGCGTAACGGCGTTGAGCTTCAAGCGGCGACAGAAATCGCTCTCACTAAGATTGATTGCCTATCTGGCTTGGCTGAACTTAAGATCTGTACGGCTTACTCAGGTGAACACACAGAGAACCCAATTTGGCCACAAACGGCTGAGCTTAAACCTGTTTACGAAGATATGGCTGGCTGGGACGAAGACATCACGGGTTGCCGCACCTTTGAAAGCCTCCCTCAAGCTGCGCAAGATTACGTAACTCGTATCGAAAAGTTGATGGGTGTACCAGTTGTAATGGTATCGGTTGGTCCTGAGCGCGATCAGATGATCATTAGAGCTTAGTTTTAGATAAGTTAAACAAGCAAAAGCCCACATTAGTGGGCTTTTTAGTATCTGCGATTTGCACCTAGAAGCGATAAGATCTACAGCTTATTTTTCTTATTGCGATACATGTTCTCGTCTGATGACTTGATCAAGTTAATGATGTTCAAACTTTGAGAATCAGAAGTTCCACACCCGTAGGAAAACCCTAATGGCACATCATCATCACCGCGAAACCCTTCAATGAACTTATGAAAATCTGCACGAATTTTTCGAACCAATTCACAAGCGTATCCGGGATCTTCTGAGTGAATAACAACAATGAACTCATCACCACCCACTCTCGCCGGTATCGTGTTGTATTTGATGTGGTTTCTTATGCACGAAGCAAAGCCAGAGATATAGTCGTCACCTTTAAAATGCCCGTAAGTATCATTGATGTACTTTAAATTATCCAAGTCAAAATAGAGACAAACGATCTCTCCATCATCAATGTTTGCTTTGTTGAACTCATGAAAGAACCCTCTTCGATTGAGCAACATCGTCATGATGTCGAAGTGGCTGTTTTTATATAAAATCCGGCTTTCTTCTTTCAAGAGGATTTCAGACCGTAGCAAGGTTGAAATGTTCTCAATCAGGCTTACTTGGCTGTCCGTGTACTGGGTCGGGCTTAAGTCGAACACAAATAAAATAGCAAACACTTCGCCGTCTATGCCACTTACGGGGATGCCACAAAAGGAATTGTAGTTGTCAGTTTCCCTCTCAGAGTTTGATTCGCCACAAGCACAACCACTCAAATAAACCGTGCGATTCTCTTTATATACATATTCACAAAAGCAACTAATTCGACTCTTATGTAACTCGCATAACTTGGTTGAAGAGCACAAAACGCTCTCAAAACCCAAACAAGTAAAATCGGAGACCGTGATGATCCCCGCATTCGATGCGTCCATGATGTCGCATATGTTGTCCAATATAGATATCCAAGTATCTACATCGATATTGTTTTCCATCCCTTCGGGAGAGAACTTATCAAAAAGCATTAATATTTCTTTAGTTTCAAACGATTAAATGTTGTTGAATATTCATTAGCGTCTGTTATAACAAAAATTCTAAGGGCTCTAAATTTAAGCAGGCTTACTGTGGCCAAGGACGACTGTAATTAGCGACACCCGGCCGCTAATCCCCTGCTTGACTCTCTATATCGCGCTAGTTAAAAAGCTAAGAGGCATTAATACACCTAGTTTGTTAATTCAACAGCGTCCTTTGAGGCCCATATTTCCGCACGTCTGTTGTTTGCTCTTCCCTCTACGGTTTCATTAGAGGCGATAGGCTTGCTTTCTCCGAATGAGCGAATGACCAAACGATGCTTGTCTACACCATCTACGATGAGCGCATCCGAAGTCGTCAACGCCCTTTGCATACCAAGAGCTTGGTTGTAGCCTTCATCACCAGTGCTGTCTGTGTGCCCATCGACCGTGACCGAACTGCCACTGGTTTGTAATTCACTAGCGAGCTGGCTCAGTGCTTTGCTGCCCATTGGTGTTAGACTGTGTTGGTCAAAACCAAAGTGGATTCGAGCCAACAATCCGTGGCGCTCTTGGCTGCTGATCCAAGTCTTACATCCGGCTTTATTGATACCTAGACTCGATTGGCTGGCTAATGCCTGTTTCAACTCGTTGCTATCGGATTGTTGCTCTATTTGTAGCGCCCCCAACCTGTGCTGCGCGACACCAACAACATCATCAACTCTCACACTGTGTTGATATTCACTGAATGCCGTGTCGCAATAAACGCTTATGCCGTCCTCCGCATTGGCGTGAAGGCTAAATTGCAATGTCGACAGGACAATGGAACCGATCATTAACTTTTTCATATTTTCCTCTAATACAACTTAGTGATGCCGCTTGTTTTTGAGCCTTTACGGATGAGTTCTTCTATCTTTTCAATCAATTCATCAAGGTTAGATACGTCGATGATGTCCTCATTTGGGTCGATAACACAGTCTTGAAAACCGCTTTGCTGAGAAGCACGGAAATCGATACCGATGACACCAATATATAAGCCAGGTATCTCCTCTCTTGCTTTGTCACACATGCCTCTGTCAACAAGCCCTTTAAGAATGCCGTTATTAGGGCTTTCTTGACCATCACTCAAAATAAGTAGCATCTTGATTTTCTTGTTGTATGCTTGCTGTTCTTCGTCATCCGAGCTATTGGGATCGCCATCCTTAAGGATTTGAGAGCCTCTTAAGATCCCTTGAAAGGCGGCGGTACCACCATCTGCCCACATAGAACTAATCGGGTTTAAATCGGACAATTTGTTCGATAATCGAATGTTTTTAAACTGCGTTGAACTTGAAGAACCATGAGCGTTAAAAAGATCCGTTCCATTCACACCATAGAAGTTGGGTCTTAAGCCCGACTTGTCCGTAAACATCGTGGCTACAGACGTCGATAAATCAACATAGTTGTATACGTCAGCAACGTGATAGTTATCTAAATAGATCACATCCTTGATGCGCTTAGCGTACTTTTGATTGTCCGATTTTGGGCTTGGGCAGTAGGACTGCCAATTCGCGCAATTAAGTACCTCATTCTGCGAATACGCACGCCAATAATCCCAATTAACATCATTGTAAGAATAAGGGGACACGTTGGGTTTATAATTGGGTTTATAACTCAACTGACTGGTCGCGTTCGCTCGACCACCTGAGACGATTTCCCTCGTTCTCACGTTAAAAGGCACAAAGCCCACTCGGTTAAGTAGCTTATCTCCGGTGGTGTCTTCCCCAGGTTCATCACACACCTCTTTCCACTCACCATCGACGTACTCTAAGTCAGTCGATGTGCACAGGATCTTGCTAGATATCTGATCGATGGCCGTTTTCAAATCATCAATTTTTTTATGACGACTTGACCCCCACCTATCATCCATCGAGCCGGAAAAGTCTGATACGAACACAATGTCGATGTTGTTATCACCAAGGTAAACGGGGTACCTTCGCGCTAGTGAGCGCCCAGCAAGATCTTGCTGCTCATCAAACGAAGGGATAAAACTGCTCGCAAACCAAGAGTCATGAGTGGTCTTTGCATTAACCGTGTATTGGATATATTCAAGAACCCCTGCCCCCTCATCTTCCGCTTGATGAAATCTCTGTGCAGAAAGATTGGTAGACTTAATGTCCCTCACGTAATTCTCGACATATTGAGTTGCTAATCCACGCGCAAGATCAGGCTGATCTTCAATAGTCACCGCTATTGCCGCAGCCTCTGCGGAATCTCTAAGTCGACTGGTCTCTTGCACGTAGCGTGTACCTTCAACTGCCCAAAAGGTCATTCCCATGATAGGAACAAGCAATAAGCCCATCCATACTGCGGCGACACCTTGCTGTCTTTGTAGACTGAGATACTGACGATTGATATGACGTTCATGATGAATTTTCATTTCATTATCTCCCAGGCATGATAGAAGAAGAGGCAATCTTAACCGTGGTACTCGTGCCATCATTAAAGAACGGCTTGAACCAAGAGCTTTCCTCTTCGCAAAGGCTAACGCGATACAAGGGGTAAACAACGCCCTTATCTACCGGCGCTAAATCCGCATGGTCAATAATTGAATCCGTCTGGCAATTTAAGCTTCTGAACTTACTGCTACTAAACTCAGCGACATTACTGTTGTTCGTTAACGACTCGATCTTGATTGCCACATTGTCTACGGGTGTATTGAGCATTCGACTTGCTACCTTCGTCATGTCTTGTAATTCTGAGTTAGTCACAGACAGGTTCTGCCCCGCCAATACATCTGCTTCAAAATAACGCGTGCGTTCTTTAATCACGTTCACCAAAGCAAAGCTGGACCTATCGAGCTTTGCGCGTGCGAGCAGTTGATGGCTTAAGTCGGCGCCAAAAAGATAAACGCCCCACAACGCGACAAGGATGAACAGCAACTCAACGGTAAAAGAGCCCTGTTGGCGATTTCCATAAAACGCTCCTGGGTTACGGCGCATCATCGTTCCACCCCTCGTGTTCTAAGTTCAAAACCATGGTGCGTGAAATATCTCTATCTGCTGCACCAGCCAATTTAATGATTGGTGTGTAGCGATAAGTCACGGTAATTTCGGCCAGATCGTAATTGAAGTTCAAACCTTGGTCCGAATGCCCTCTGTTCTCAACAAAATCGTCGTAGGTTTTGAAATACTGACCCTTTATCGAGAAGCGTGAGCCATCAATCAAAAAGCTCCATAGATTGTCGTCACCTTCAATCAAGCTTCGGAACTTGTTCTCGTATTGCTCATTGATCCCTTTACCTTCATAGATCTTGGTATTTCTGATCGTTTCTCTAAGCGAGTATTCGGTCATGTTTACAACGTAGATTTGGTAGCTCGACTCAAAGATCGCAAAGGTTGCGAAGAACAGCACCAGAGCCCCTAAAACAAACTCAATCGCTGTCACCCCTTTCTGCTTATTAAGACGCTTCATCGCTCACTCCCAGTTGAGTCAATTCAGCGGCAATCACTTGAATTTCTTGCGCCGAAAAGTCACCTTTAAGTAGCTTTTTGGCCGAATCAATCTGCTGAGTTTTCATCAATGCTATCGCCAAGTTCGCTTTTACAATCTGATTGGTTGGTTCTTCTTTCAACACTGGCGCTAATGTTTCAATCGCCTGCTGGTACTCACCGTTAGCCATCTGGATCATCGCGATGTTGTTCTTAACCACTACATCGTTATAACCACGTAAGCGTGCCAGATTCAGCTCTTGATATGCTTTCTCATACTGACCAATTTTTGTGTATGACACGCCGAGTAATACGTGAATTTGACCAGCTCTGTTGCCAGCCTCGACAGATGCGATATAAGCAGCTATCGCACTATCCGTGTCATTTTTGGCATCGAATACTTGCCCTTCTAACTGATAAAGGTCTGGGTTTTCGATGCCCTCTTTTTTCAGGTGTTGAGCGTAAAAATCTGCGGATTCGATGTCGCCTTTATAGAAGTACGCCCACGCTAGTTTCTGTTTCACCACTGGATCTTGGGAGCCTTGCTCAAGCTGAGATTTGTAATGGTTAACGAGACCGTCGTAGTTTTTGACCTTCTCCATACTTGTCACCTCGGCAAGCTGGTGGTCTTGCTCGGATGGTGTCGATTGGCACCCGGCTAACAGGCTTAGCGTTAGCAGTATCAGATACATCGTTTTTTTATTCATGCATCACGCCCCTAGATACTCAATGTCATTTGCATGATGCTCGGTGCGAGAATCAATATTACGATTGGAAACATGATGAAAAGGATCAACGGCACACTCATCTTTGCGGAGAGCTTACCTACCTTTTCTTCAACCGTGAGGATTTGAACTTTACGCATATCTTCAGCAAGGTCACTGAGTGTTTGAGCGACAGAAGTACCGTATTGCAAGTTCTGAATAATCGTCAGAACAAAGCTTCGAACGGCCGGAGTTGGAATACGCTCAGTCAAATCGTTCAATGCCTTCTCTACACCATGTATCTTGGCAGAGTCAGAGGTACGCTTAATTTGATAACAAAGGTCGGAATCAAACTCGGCCAGCTCTTTACCCAAGTACACTAAAGATGCCTCTATTGTCATGCCGGTTTGTACACATACCGACATCATGTCGAGTAAATAAGGGAGCTGTGCTGAGGTTTTGCTGATCAACATCTTGCGTCGCATTTGTAGCAAGGTATCCGGAACAACAATCACCGCAATTAGAGAGACAATCACCACCAGCAATTTGTTGGTCGATGTCATGTCTCCTAACAGAACCAAACCTGAAACAAGGCCTAACACCAACACCTTGGCTGGAAAGTAAAACTTTGCCCATTCGGTGTTGTAATAACCTGCTTCTATTAATTTCTGTTCAAGTTCATGTCTATGCTCCTTACCAAATCGAACAAAGAAGCGGTTCATGCGCGAAGGTGGTTTAATGGCATCCCCCCCAATATACGCAGCAACCTTCTTTTGCCTTTGATCGGTACGCACCGACTCAATAATCAAAAAGAGCAGCGAAAAAAACAGAACGATAAGCGAAGCTAGTATCATCATGCTCGTACACCTCTTACTAATAGCCAAACGATGAACAAGCCGAAAAGCTCACTGCCAAGTACGTAAAACAACACCACACGACCTGATTCGTCATACAGGACATAATTGACATTGTCGGGGTTTACATAATTCAGAATGATCATAAAAACCAAAGGTATAGCGGCAACAATCTTGGCGGAGATCCTCGCTTCCGAAGTCATCGCCATCTTCTTTTTTTCTAACGTTCTGGAATCCACTAGTACACGAATCAATCGAGCTAACACACCTTTGAGCTGCCCGCCGCGCGCAATATTGGCTCTAAGCGTCACGGTGAAGAACAAAAATTCTGGATACGGGTAGTTTTTGCACGATCGCTTAAGCACCACTTCTGGCGATTCACCTAATTTCAATCGGTCGCCCATCAGCTTAAATTCACGCCCGATAGGGTTGTCCATCACTTCACCAACATAACTAATGGCTTGCATCAAACTGTCACCCGCCGTCACCGCACTCATCAGAATGTTCAACGCATCTGGGAATGTATTCTCGAAATCTCGACGCCTTCTGGTCACCAAGAAGCGGTAACCGAAAAAGGAAAAAATCGAAGCCAACACAGGTACCCACCAGGAGTTTGTCATCGAAAGCAAGTCAATCACGATGTACCACGAGGCAATTAAACTGCCCGTAATGTATAACGCGATGTACAAGGTAGAACGCGGCCCCAACACCATCAAGGTTGGTGAAATGGACTCTTTGAACGTGTGCCAACTCTGTTTACGAACCAATGATTTCACGTTAATAGCGTTAAAGTTTTCAGCTTCCGCTTCTTCAATATTGAAGAATTGATTGACCTTTTTTACCTTTGAGTCCCGAATCAAAAGCAGTACAAAAGCGAATAGGATCAACGAAATCCACAACATGTCATGCCCCCTTAAAGGATGCGATAAGCTCTTCATAGAGCCCAAAGAATTGCGCTTTTTTCACAAGCTCAGATCGCTGCATAATGCCGTTGGTGACAAACTCCCCTTTCACGTTTTCACCGAAATGAGCATCGTCGTAACGGAAGCGATAGATCTCTTCCATCACCACGCTATCGCCCTCAAGCCCGACGATTTCTGAGATGCTGGTAATTTTACGGGACCCATCACGCAGCCTATTAACTTGAACAATCATCTGCACGGCACTGACGATCGTTCTACGAATCGCATCTAGAGGCTGATTCAAGTTCGCCATCATCACCATAGACTCAACACGGGCAATCGCATCTCTTGGAGTGTTCGCGTGGAGCGTAGACATAGAGCCATCGTGTCCGGTGTTCATTGCTTGCAACATTTCAAATGCTTCAGAGCCACGACACTCACCAAGGATGATTCGATCAGGACGCATACGCAGTGCGTTAATCACCAAGTCTCGCTGGGTGACCGCTCCGGTTTGTTCAACACTGGAGGTTCGCGTTTCAAGTCGAACCAAGTTGGGTTGTTGTAGACGTAATTCAGCGGCATCTTCAATCGTGACGATACGTTCGTCTTCCGCAATGTATTGAGAGAGCGCGTTGAGTAGCGTCGTTTTACCTGAACCCGTACCGCCAGAGATCAAAACATTGATACGGCAGCGAGAAGCAATCATCAGAACTCTCGCCATGTCTGGAGACATCGAACCGAAGCCGATCAGGTCTTCAAATCCGATGTTCTGCTCTCTGAACTTACGAATGGAGATTGAGGTACCGTCTAATGCAATCGGTGGGATCACAATGTTCACACGGCTGCCATCTTCTAGCCTTGCATCGACCGTAGGAGAGAGCTCATCGACACGTCGTCCAACACGCGAGGCAATACGCTTAGCAATCGCCAATAGCTGCTCTTCATTCACAAACGAGACTTCAGATTTTTTGACCTTGCCATGTCGTTCGAAAAAGATGTTATTTGGCCCGTTCACCATAATATCGGAGATAGACTGATCTTCGACCAAAGGCTGAAGTGGACCAAGACCAAACAGCTCATCGATTAAACTTTTCACCAAACCAGACTTCATCATCGATGTGATGGGTCTTTGGTAACTGTTTGCCAGCAAATCAACCGCGGCTTGGATCTGTGATTCTAGGTCTTTGCGGCTCATTTTCTGAACCGCTTCTGCATCTAATGCCTCAAAGATTTGACCACGAAAAGCAAGATATAAGTCTTTGTTTGAACTCATTTAACACGCACCTTCTTTAACCAAGAATTCATCGCTTTTTGGTCAATCGGCTGTCCATTAATCAGCTTGACCAACTGTTCCATAGAACGACTCACATGACGGTCGTGTTTATGGGCTCGCTTTCCATCGATAATGATGTGCGCCAACGACTTACAATAGTCGACCTCTAGATCAACATTTGCTCCGAGATACTTCGCTAGATCGGGTTTCTGCAACACATAAGCGCCTTGCGGGCGATGGTAGTTGGCAACCATAATGACGCGCGTACGCGATGATAACGTGAGCTGTAAGCTCGCTATCTTTTCAAACAGTCGCTTCGCACTTCTCACTGATGACACCGACGCGTCGAACACCAACACGACCACATCAAAGTTTTCTACCAAGAGTTGTGGTTCAACTTTGAAGTCCACCGCGCCAGAGAAGTCTTCGATGATGAAGTTAGTGTTTCTTGCCAACAACTCACACAAGGTTTGGTTGTAATTAAGCACGTCGTTTTGGCTCATGTCACCGTCAATGGCGAGCAAACGCAGGTTCTTACGAGCGTTAGTGACGTAACTCAATGCCCCCTCTTCATCCATTTCATGCAGTGGCGCGGTAAACTCATCAATGGTTCGTGGCTTAAAGTCTTTTAAACCCAGCAAAACATCAATGTTGGTGTCAGCATATTGATGATCGACAAGAATGGTGTCTGAGCCTTGTGTCGACAACAGTGACCCGAGCTCAGTAGAGATAAACGACGTGCCCACGCCGCCTTTTGCGCCAACGATTGCAACACGCTTTGCTTTACGTTTCTGACTGACACCAGAGAAGGTTTTTAGGTTCTTACTTACGTGCGTTAAGAAGTCTGCGAACTCCTGCTTATTCACAGGCCAGAACACATAATAGAACCCCATGTCTTTGAGAGAACGAAGCGTTGAAATGGCATCTTCTTTGCCAATCACGACCACGCCTTTATGAGTCGGCAGTTTGCTGGCAAAAGCTTTCGCATCTTCCACCACATTACTCGACTCATTAAGCTCTAGAACCACGATATGACTACTTTGTTGCTCGGTGATTTTGGTGATGCCCGCTGTCGCTTTCACACACGCAGGATCATTCCAACCTTCAAAGCGAAACACTTCCTGAACCAGGTTTAAACACTCTTGTGATTGGTAAAACAACGTACACCCAGCGACACCTGTCGAGGTTGCCTGAACTGGCTTGGCCTTCGTTGTTAATGCTTTCGTTAGATCAAACATTATTGTTCTCCTACCAATCTCGACTTGTACGCGACTTGCTTCAATCTCATCGATTCAACAAAACAATCGGACTGCCTTGCACGAACATGAATCTGTGCTGGTGTACATTCTTGGCTATTCAATCCCGTTAACGTCACTTGGATATTTAGATCAGTTGGTAATAACTGGGCATGTCGATAAACCACTCTCTGTGGGGCGATGATGTGTGATGGGTACTGTTCAAAGATCCCCTGTAACATCTTCTTGTTAACGGCCGACTTATAATCCACCAAGTAGGTCGCTTCTTTATCCATCGACTCAATCTTGTGTATTAAAACGTCGAGTTGCTTGGTGGTTTCTGCACGGTTTTTAATCTCGAACTTAAAGCTGTGATGCTCTTTGTATACCAGAGCTTCAGAACCATGACCGACAAAATATTGTTCAGAAGCACAGCCGAATAGTGAAATCGCGAACAACGCCATCAATCCTAGTTTCTTCATTGGATAAATCCTCCTTGCGACAGCAGACGAATCGTTGCATCAGAAGACGTCACCTCTTTACCATCCCATTTGATGTTCAGCCAACGTGCCAATGTCGATGTTTTCTTGATATATGGCAGTTGAACATCTTTCGGCTTCATCGGCTCCACTAGGTTTACGGTGGCTACGATGATCAATTCGGTGCGTTTTCTTTCAGTGGTTGCTTTTCTAAATGCGGCACCAAGAACTGGAATATCGCCCACAAAAGGTATCTTCTGCATTTTTTCCAAGTCAGCACTGCTCATCAAACCACCGAGAACAAAGCTATCTCCATCGGCCAGCTCCACGGTTGTCATGGCACGTCGAGAGGCCAATTGCGGTACTTTTATACCGGCGGCTTCTACGTAACCCTCAACCTCACTCACTTCCGGTGCTAGTTGCATACGGATTTTGTCTTGGCTCAACACTTTGGCCGTCAGGTCCAGCTTGATACCGAACTCTTTAAATGAAATGTTTACGTTACTGCTTGTAGAGACGATAACGGGCACTTCACCGCCAACGAGAAAGCTTGCAGACTCGCCAGACAAGACCGTCAAGTTTGGCTCTGCGAGAACCTCTGCGATTTGGTCGTTACCTAACGCCGTGATTAAGGTACTGAGGTTAGCCGCATCAAATTGGTCGAAAACAAACTCACCCACGCTTGAGCCAACGGTGCTCCAATCAACACCAACGGTTTGCCCAAACGATTCGGTTACTTGAGCGACCGATATCTTGACATTCACCTGCTGAGTCGTCGCGACTTCAATCCGTTCAATGATCCCTTCCCACGTCATATTGCGGGCAAACACCATGCTTTCCGGTTCTTCATAGTCTGAACTATCAGATTTAAACTCTAGCTTTTGCGTTTTGTCCCATTTCTCCGTTTTTTCTCGACCTAGCAGCGTCGCGACCAAGCGGTAGATGTCGTCACGCGTTGCTTCTGAGTCAACAACGCCACTCACTGCGACTTGCTCTCCCACTGACTGCACCTTGACCTTGGCATCAGGGAAATGGAATTTGAGTTGTCGCCTGATGTCCGTTAAGTTCAGGTCAACAATAATACGGTCAGATAGCAGTACATCGTCATCAACGCCGTAGACAATCAAACGCGATTGACCCACGCTATTGGCAAATACTACAAGGGTATTGTCATTGATTATCTTGTAGTCAACGATACTTGGGTTGTTAATGAACACTTGACCGATTGGGCTTTTAAATTGGATGTGCTGACCATCATTGAGCGTGATAGAACGATCAGCAGCAAAAGTGTTTGTTGTAGAAAGTAAGCCAACAAGCGTTACTAGAATAGAACCAAACAGTGCTCGTTTAACTCGATGGGTAATTATCATCACAAAGCCTCTCTTGGGTTGTTCTCGTTACCACGTAACTCAACAATGCCTGTATAGTTATCGATGATATTGCGTACCTCGGCGAACTCCGGCTGCAAATAGTGTTGACTGCGATAGATTTCGATATGCATGGTTCGTTGCGCAAGCGCGAGTTTTGGTAGTTCATCCGGGCTCACTTCAATAACAACGGTTGTCAGTCCATCTTCTTTACTCGGAGAGCGAGCGGTAATAGAACTGTCACCCGTGTCATCATTTCCGATATTGAGTACCTTGACGTGTTTCAAAAACATCGACGCCTTTACTCCCCTAAAACGCTTTGGCTTATCGATGTTGCCAGCCAAATTGGCGTTAGGTGAGCTCACCGTAAGTACATCGATAAACGAACCCGGTCGGATGTAATCATTAATCAGATTTTTATCGCTGACCTTGAGTGGGTATAACGTCATACCTTCTGTAACTAGAAGGTCAATGTAGCCAGGCTTGCCCGGGCTCACTTGATATTCAGGCAATACAACATCGCCTGCTTTAAGATTTCGATTTAATAGAATGGAAGGTGAAAAGCTGATCTGAGCATCTTCTCTAACACCAAGCGTCAATGCTTCACTGAGAGGCAATTGCTGTTTAACGACACCTTGTGCATTGATTGCATGCCCTTTTTCAAAGCTTTCGGTGCTAATCCAAACCCCAACATGCTTTTCGCTTTTTTCAGCGACCACTTCATCAGTTGTTGTTGGTTTAGGTTCACTTTTGAACAGATCGATAACGCCTAGTGCGCCGATGATTAAGGCAGCAATGGCGACAAGTAATACCAGTCGTGATCTCATAATGTGCTCATATTTTGAGGATTATATATATGGCGTAGATTGAGTTAAAATTGCTAAGTAAAAGCCGATGCTAATAGCGATCCCATATGGAATACCCTCTTGAAAACCAACTTTATTTCTTATTAATTTTTTACTCACTAGATAAGAGATAGCTAAAATACCACCAGAAAAAGCCGTCAGAATAAACGCCAATAATAAGTCATTAACAGGGATGGTAAGCGACAAAATAACGACGTATTTAATATCACCCGCCCCAATCCAAATCAGTTTATAAAGAATAAGTCCGATACCTAACATCAGTAAAAAACTCATAATTTGAATATCTAGCGGAGATAAAAAACACTGCAAGAAGAGTAATAGGCACAAGGCGTAATTTTGTATCTTACGATAGAGAAAATCAGTGGCCGACACGTATAAACTCAATACTGCCAAAGTCACTAAATACAATTCATGACTAAAAATAGGGAATACCGCCTAAACTTGGTGAGAATTAATCTTATTTAACATCATAAATTAACTAAGCCAGACCGATGCAAAACATAGGTCTGGCACAAATATCTTTCGATATCATCTACACTAGCCAATAAGGCTTAATGTTAGCTGCTCGCAGTATCAATAGCGGTAGCAACTTGCTCGAATGCACCTTCAAGCTTGCCAATGAAACCGTCTGCACCCACTGCTGTCGTTACTAATACAGCCATTGCCACAGCAATTAGACCATATTCAATCGCAGTTACGCCGCGCTCATCGTTCTTGAATTGAGATAAAAACATGGTTGTTTTCACGTATAGCTTAGTAATCATTATTTATTCCTATAAGGGCTGTTGAAAATTCGTCGCCATTATAATTAGCAGGTCAAAGGTAAGGAAAATAACCCCTATCGACTTTATCAATAAGCAGAACAAAAAATGATCAAAATAAAATACTCTACTACACCAACTATGAAAACAAATCCATATGTAACAACAAGTTACATATGAAATCAGTTCCAAAGATCAATATTTAATTTATTTTATAAACTTGAAAAAGTAAGACTCAGCTCAATATTTTTAGTTATATCGCTCTTATATAACCTTTAGATATAAACAACTTAATAATTTATCAGGCATTATTATTCATTATAAAAATTGTTGAAATACGAAGATCATCACGCTATTGTTCTTCGAATCAGAAAACCATAAAAATTATAATTTCTTTGTGTCAAAAGGTTAGTGGAATCATGAAACTACATTTCGAAAATATTGTTTCGTTCATAGCAGTAGTTGAAGAAGGTTCATTTAGCTCTGCTGCTCGCAAACTTGGAAAATCACAATCGACAGTTAGTACGGCTGTACAAAATCTAGAGTCAGATTTAGGTTTCAATGTATTTAATAGAGAACACTCTAAAGTTTGGTTAACAGAAAAAGGAGAACGCCTCTTCCAATTATCTTTACCTGTGGTGTCGAAATATCGGGACTTGGTGACCGTTGCTCAACAAATGAATATTTCAGACCAAATCGTTTACCGAGTAGGTATCGATCCATTGGTGTTTGATAAAAATGTAAAGAGGACATTACTGGCATTTTCAGAAGCATTCCCAAACGTGGACTTATTGGTCGTCACCAAACCCAGTTTCGTTTTAGGTAACTATATCAATGAAGGTAAGATAGATTTAGCGCTAGGTAACCCCTACCACAAGACAAGTTATGACTTCAACGTAGAGGAGTTATTTCACGTTAACTGCTGGTGGGTGGCTCATAAAGATTTGGACCCTATAAAGTCTCACGCTCCATCTCAGCGAGTGCTATTAATGGATGGGTGTGAAGAACTGCTTAACTTATCGACTATTGCAGCATATAACCTTTGGCGGCTGGATGATTTAGATACCATCATCGATTTATGTAAGGCTCAAAAAGGCATTGCTTTTTTACCCAGTTTTTTAATCGATAGTCATGTAAAAGATGACAAACTTAAGGTTATTACCGACCACCCTGATTTTTTTGGTAAACGAGTTATTGCTTCCCTTTTCTGGCAAATACATTCTGACTTTAGCTTGTTTAACCAATGGATCAAAAAAGAGCTCAAGTCCAGCACTCACTACCAACAAACATTTATTGCGGATTTAGCTCAATAACGCTCTCTTTAATACTGATAGTCATATCTGGTGAGTAGAGCGCCCTTGGCGAAATACTTAACATTCGCATAGTTCTTGATATAGAACCGAAATAAACCATAGAAAATAAATATAAATTGAAATCCCACATTTTTTTATTGTATAGCTCATTACGTATAAACTAACTTTGTTTATTATCTTTCATTGCTTCGGCTTGATCGATATAAACGGCTTAATCACGTTTAATAATCTCCAATGTTTATAAGTAATTTTTTGGGTATTAAAACGTGGATAGCGTTAGATAACACGTATTCAACACGTAGGTAATGAGCTCACTATGGCTTATTTATGCGAGAAGTTAGCAGGTTAAAACTAAGTTGAGGCGCTTAGCGATGCTAAACCACAGAGAAGCGTTCTCGCCACGTTCTCGCCACGTTGACGCCCGCTGGCACTTGAGGGTGTGACTTACAGACTTGAAGCAACAGATGTGGCATTAAAGCAAATCTAAGAACTGTTTATGTAGGTAAGACGAGCGTTAAGTAGAACTAGGCCTGGGTAAATTGGCGAATTTCAGACACAAAAAAGCCCACACTAGGTGGGCTTTTTTGCTTGTTCCTAAGAACGAATAATGGTGCGTCCGAGTGAACTCGAATCACCGACCCCCGCCATGTCAAGGCGGTACTCTAACCAACTGAGCTACGGACGCACAATGTTCTTAATCTTCTTTATGACGATTGTGACTAAATCAAAAGCCGCTACTTTGACAAAAAGTAACAGAAGGAATGGTGGGTCCGGGCGAACTCGAATCGCCGACCCCTACCATGTCAAGGTAGTACTCTAACCAACTGAGCTACGGACCCATTCCTTAAGAACGAGGAAGATATTAACGACTGATGTATTGTGGCGCAAGTGGAAATTACACTTGAATCAACCGTTTGCTCTTATTCGCATCAATACGTTGATTTTTTAGACGTGAAACAGAAATAAACTTGAGTTAGGTCACACTGAGCCTGTGCCCTACTCTTTGTTATTCCTCTTCGACATCGAACACAACATTGTAGTTTTCGGTATAAGTACAGTTCGGTTGACGGCTACAAGTAAAGAAACGTCGTCCTTTGTAGTCACCTTGGCTAGCCAGCTTGATGATCATCGGGCTACCGCACTTCTTACAGAATCGAACCTCCTTGGCAGGCTCGATCAGATCGATATGTGTCGCGAGCAATCTCTTCAAACGGCTCACTTGGTAACTGTGTTTTACTGAAGCACCAATGAGTGGCAAACCAGCAGACTTACACACATGGATAAGCAGCTTCTCTCGATCCACTTTGCCTTTATTTAGCTCTTTACCATTATCAAGCTCGATGATCACGCGCGGTTCCAACGTTCGTGGGTCACAGACCACAAAATCAAAATAGCTACGAGAGATCTTGTTATTCGCGATAAACCAATTCTTCTTGGTGTTCGTTTTCGCAGGCGCCAACACATTCGACATGTTCACTTTGGCAAACACGACACCGTGAGTGCCAACCGCCGTGGTCAGCGCATTATAAAACGCGGCTTGTTGCATGTTGAGCAACGCCCCTCTCTTTTGATACGCGTGGTCTTTGGTGTCGTCATGTTTAAATACGTACTTCTGGATGAAGTAAAAGAAGACAACAAGCACTACTACAACGATAAATATATTGGTCATTTCTAAGTACAGTTAAGGGAATACGGAGATATAGAGAGTTTGTAGCGTAAGTAGAAAACAACAAACAGGCAAGAAAAACAGAATCAGTTGTTAATGGTAATCACGTGCTTTTAATGATCTCAGCTAGCTAAGTGCTTGATTGTAAATTTTAGTGGCTCGACACAGCTCAACAATTTGAATATTCTTCTACGATTCAAGCCCTGAATTGATCTAGATCAATTCCCAGCGTTTTGTGATCAATTAGCCTAAAAAACGTTAGCCAAATGTTAATAAGGAAATTGATATGGAACTCAAACAAGACCCAAGATGTTATACCGACGTATGTGTAGATGGTAAATGGTTCCACTATGATCACTGCGGGACTCAAGCCTATATGCTCAAAGGTGGAGCTTCAGCAGTAATCGAACTTGCTAAAGAGCCAAGCACTGAAGGCGAGCTGGTTGAGATGCTACAAGGTATAGCGAAGTAACCCACCTAAATAACATAACCCAGTTACATAGCTAAAGACGCTAATCGCCCCACACCTCTCTTTCACATTTTTGTATCAGCGATAGCAACACTTAAAGCCATTCTATCTAATCAAGATCAGAGTGGCTTTTGTTTATCTTGCGTTTACTGACTACCCGGCCATTTTGTAAAAGCCAACAGGTTATACCAAACTTAATCGCCCTGAAGGCTATAAATATAAAATTACGAGATAAGTGCAAAATTTAAATCTAAGTTTTCCACTATTGAGCAGTTCAATATATAGAATGATATTTCATATAGAGGTATGCTTTACTTTGATTTGCAGTTAAAGGCTCTCATAGAATGGCTAAGCGCAGTAAGGTCGACACCTGTCGAACTATCCAACTCATCCTCGATACCAGCTGTCACCAATTACTCACAGTCGGATATCAAAATATGTCTTATACCACGCTCAGCCAAGCGACGCAGATATCCAGAACAGGGATTAGCCACCATTTCCCTAAAAAGACTGACTTTCTGATCGCCCTGGAAGGACGATTCTTAAAGCTTTTAGTTGATCATCTGACGATTAATGAAGGAAGTGATGCGTTGGAACTGTCTTGGCAGAAAGCACTTCAAAGCAAAGAGTTCACAGCTATTCTTAGGTTGGTATTTCATCACTCAGTTATCCGTTCTGAAGCGTGTTATTTCTCTCACCGTTTGATGAGTAATCTTAGCAAAGTGATCAGTTCCCATCTGGGACCACAAGCAGAGAGGCAAGTCGAATACCTACTGGGAGTCAGCCTCGTTCATATAGCAAGGCACAGTCAGATATAGAGATAGTCTTACTACATGGAGCTCACTGCACTAACCACTCTATTTCGACCAGATTCTTTTGCTTGGTACAGCGCATCATCGGCGACTTTAAGGTGCTTTTTATAGGTATCGCGATTGAGCTGATCATTCGCAATACTCACCGAAGCGCCAATTGAAGTCGTGATGTCTAAAGGCCCCGACGGCGTATCGATCGGGGTTTGTGCAATCGCCAAGCGGATGATGTCTAACTGCTGCTGTGGGGCCAGAGAGCCAGAAAGCAACAACACAAACTCTTCTCCTCCCCAACGAGCAACCACATCATTTGAGAATAGGTGTTGTTGGATGCGTCTCGCCACTTCCACCAGCACTTGGTCACCGACATCATGTCCATGAGTGTCGTTCACTTGCTTAAAATAGTCTAAGTCCAAGATAGCTAAGCTGGTGCCAAATGAGTTACCGTTAAATGGCGTAGAGCTCGTCAGCAGCTTTTCTAAATAGCGTCTGTTGTACAAACCTGTGAGTTCACACGTGGTAGATTGAGCTAGCAGTGCATCGTTCGTTCTTTGAATTGTTCTCAGTCTCACCATTAATAAAACCGCACTGATACCCACCATGATACCTAACGCCACCACAATACGATTTCTTAGTTGCTGTTTTTCGAGCAATAGCTCGTTGAGGTCTTTCTCAGTATTGAGTAATTCATTCTCTTGAGCAAGCGCCGTGGTTGCATAATCTTGTTCTAAAAGGAAAATGTCACTCTGTCGCTTGTCAAAGAGCAGCGCTTTGTTACCGTGGTAATACTGTTTGAAATAATCCAATGCCGTTTCTAGATCGCCCTTAGATTCGTAGTATTCTCCAAGCGTTTTAAGTGCTAGAACTTTCCAACTACGACTGCCGACTAACTCAAACATGGCAAAAGCTCGCTTTAGGTCATCCAATATCGCTTCGTCTTGGTTGAGGCCTATTTTTGCCAAGGCGCGATTCAGATAACACTGACCGTTCTGTAGCGTGTATTTTTCAATACCGGTTGAAGCAAGGCACTGGTTGGCAACAGTAAGTGCTGCGTTTAAGTTTCCTTCCGCAAGCAGCACTTCACTGTACGCTCTTAGTACGAGTATTTTATATCGATTGCTCACTTTATCGCTGTTGAGCGCTTCTGCCTTTTCATAAGCAATACGACCGTTGATTAAATCACCACTACTTAAGTAACTGAACGATTCGTTGATATAAAGGATGCCAATAGCTTCATCTTCAAATAGGCCACTGTCAAAATAGAGCTTTTTGGCTTTTTCTAGAATGCCTAGTGCTTTCGGCCAATCTTCTAAGTAGATGTAAAGCAAAGCCATGTTCGACATGAGCTTGCTGTTATAAATATGCTTTGGGTACTTCTTCCCTAGTTGTAACCCTTTATGGAAGAAATACTGCGCATCTTGAAGGTCATTACGCACATTATTAATTGCACCCGCCGTGTTGTAAGCTTTGACCAATAGCTCATCGTAACGAATCGACTCTGCAATCCCGATAGCGGAACGAATCTGAATTTCAGATGCTGCAAGGTCGCCCTCTTTAAGATATTCAATTGCAGATTCAACCAATGACTGCGATTTCAACCACAACATACCTTCTTGTTCAGCAAGGTTGTTGATCTCGTCTAAATATCCCATCACCGCTTTAGTGTCTTGCTGATGTTGCGCCACGTTCGTCAATATCATAAGACGGTACGCTTTGTAGATGGCCAAGTCTCTTGTTGGATGCAGCCGAGGTAGTTGAGCCAGCGCTTTATCAGCGAATAGGGGATCGCTTCGAGACAAATCGAGAATATGAATTAGCTTTTTTCCATATTCTGTTTTAGAAAGTTCTTTTTCTGGGGTGTAAACAGCGGGTTCGTTGACTTGAGTGTTAGTCAAATCCACATCGTTGATTGGATACAGCAGAAAGAAGCCTAGAACAGCACTCATTGTAACAACAAGCAGGAATGACCCTAATACATTGTTTTTATTCATTTATAAGTGCCATTATCAGTCGCATAGTTCTCTTACTATTTGCGCAGTTTTCTTAGTTTCTGCATAGTTAATTCCGGTTCGCAGTATACCCGAGCAATATACAGATTAAAATGTTGTCAACTTATAGAACTGGATCTTGTTTTTCTCATAATCTGAAATAATCAGGCGGTTTTCTTGATTTAACTCAGGCAATCATCCTACAAAAAGGCGTTATAGTGATTTTCCTGTTCCTATAGCCGTGACTTCTAAGGAAAGAGCGGAAACATAATGAGAATTAACAATGACCCAAATTAATGAACAACGTCTAGTCGACCATTTCTGTGATCTTGTGAAAATCGATAGTGAATCACGCAACGAAAAGGCAATTGCAGAAGCACTCGCTGAGCAGTTAGGCGAACTAGGGTTTGACGTTCACAAACTGGCAGTTCCTGAAGAAGTATCCAATGGCTTCAACATTTACGCGCGTTTAGACGGCACCCTACCGGGTAGCACGGTATTCAGCTGCCACATGGACACAGTAACACCGGGTATCGGCATTGAGCCAATCATCGAAGATGGCATCATCCGTTCAAAGGGCAACACGATCCTTGGCGGCGACGACAAGTCTGGCATTGCGGCTATCATGGAAGCCGTTCGCTGCATTCAAGCTGAAGGTCAGGCACACAAAACAATTGAAATTGCATTCACAGTGTTCGAAGAAGGCGGTTTATTCGGTTCTTTGAACTTCGATATGTCTTACATTCAATCTGAGCACGCTATCGTTCTTGATACAGGCGGCCCAATCGGCACTATCGTAAACGCAGCACCAGGCCAACAAAAAATCGTTGCTACGATCAAAGGTCGCCCTGCTCACGCTGGTCTAGCACCAGAAGAAGGCATCAGTGCAATTCAAGTAGCAGCAGACGCTATTACTAAGATGAACCTACTTCGCATCGATGAAGAAACAACTGCGAACGTGGGTATTATTGAAGGCGGTCAAGCTACTAACATCGTTATGCCAGAACTAAAAGTGGTTGCGGAAGCGCGCTCTCTTAACGGCGAAAAGCTAACTGCACAAGTTGAACACATGATCTCGACATTCGAAGAAAGCGCAAAACAATTCGGTGCTGAGGTAGAAATCGAATCAACTCGTGCTTACGATGCATTCGTTATTGCAGACGATCATCCGCACATTCTTTCTATCAAATCAGCGTTTGAGAAGCTTGGCGTAACAGCAAACACCAAACGCACTGGCGGCGGTAGCGATGCAAACAACTTCAATGCGAAAGGTCTAACTACGGTTAACCTATCTACTGGTATGGCGAAAGTACACACCACAGAAGAGTACATTGCAGTGAAAGACATGGTTGCTATCACTGAGTTTGTTGTGGCTTACGTAACACAATAATCTTACTTCTAAGCTAGATAAAGAATGTCACCTAGCTAATGTCAAAAAGCCGAGTTCTATAAGACTCGGCTTTTTTGTAGTTCAAATTTGTCTAGAAGTTCGAGGCTAAAACCCCCTGCGCTTCCAGAACTGGCCTTCGTCTTTTGCTACTAGGTCGAATGTCTTGTCTGCGATGATGTTGCCTTTGAGTTCGACCGTCATGCGCCATTTACCAATCTTGTTTGAGACTGGCGCCCAAATGGTGTCGCCTAGGTAGAAATCCCAATCGTTATTGCCGACGTACTCTTCACCATCGAACGGCTCAAGCACTTCGCCTTTGTCAGTTGTGATATCCGGGTGATAAATGCAGTAACGGATTTTTTCGCCTTTGGCTTTTTTGATATTCAAGATATAGCCAAACTCGACGTCGATTTCAGCGTCAACGGTGGTGGTAAACTCTTGTATTTTAGGTAGGTCTTTAGACTTAGAATCCCACGTGGTGTAAATACCGTAAGAAGTCATCTCTACGACGACAGAGCGTTTTGCCATTTCAATCGTTACCTTGGAATTGTTTTGTTAGTTTAATACGAGGGGTTACCCAGTCTATAGAGTGACATCAGAGTAGAGCTACTCTTGCCAATCTCTCGCCATGCGCTTGAGCACTGATGGTTCAATGTCGTGAATAGTGCCGTAGTTCTCTCGGCAAACTTCAATCACTAAATCCGCCTTGTATTTAAGCGCGAGTTGGCGATAAGCCTTCATTTCCCAGTGCTTGATGAAGGTATTCGATACAACGACATCTTTCCCTTTCTTAAGGCCATTTTCAGCGGTGTTTTGGCACCACTCATGGGCCTGTTGTAGCTGTTTGGGGTCAAAACAGTACTCACCTTGCTCATTAACAAAATACATATCAGCTTCGACATGCAAGGCGTCATAAGTTTTTGCTTTTGTTGACTTACCCGAACCTGGCAGCCCTCGAATGAGTATTAACTTCATTGATGTTTTTCGGCTTAAATCAAAAACATGAGTTTATCGTAAATAGTAGAGTGTTGCTCTTATTACTGCCGATATCAGCAATCAATCACACTTGTACATTGTCTATGCATTGTTAAACAGAGGCAATAACCATAAGGCGACTAAGTGCTCTCTTGATAAAAACACAAATAATTTACAACTATCCATTTTGTATATCGACAAGCGCATCAAACTATTATAGATTTAGAAGTATAGACGTCTACATATCTAGCTTAGGGAGAAAGCTGTGCCTATTCGCATTCCAGACCAATTGCCAGCGAGCGATGTTCTTCGTGAAGAAAACATCTTTGTTATGCCGCTATCAAGAGCATCGACACAGGAAATCCGTCCACTTCGAGTCTTGATCCTCAACCTAATGCCGAAGAAGATTGAAACCGAGACTCAATTCTTACGCCTACTATCCAATAGCCCGTTGCAAGTGGATGTTGAGCTGCTTCGAATCGATGATCGTCCAAGTAAAAATACACCGACCGAGCACTTGGATAACTTTTACCGTCAATTTGAGATGGTCAAAAACCGTAACTTTGATGGACTGATCATCACTGGTGCGCCACTGGGCTTGGTTCAGTTTGAAGATGTTATCTACTGGGACCACCTAAAAACCATCATGGAGTGGGCTAACAAGCACGTTACCTCGACTCTCTATGTGTGCTGGGCTGCTCAAGCGGGCCTGAAACTGCTGTATGACTTACCGAAGCGTACTCGTAAAGAGAAGCTGTCTGGCGTTTACAACCACGAGATTCACAACCCTTACCACCCTATTCTTCGTGGTTTTGATGACACCTTCTTAGCGCCACACTCTCGTTATGCGGATTTCTCGCCAGAGTATCTAGCAGAGCATACCGACCTTGATGTGCTTGCAACTTCAGATGTCGCTGGTGTGTATCTAGCATCAACCAAAGACAAGCGAAACGTATTTGTGACTGGTCACCCTGAATACGATGCACATACACTTCACAATGAATACATCCGTGATTTAGGTGAAGGCATGGAGCCAGTCATCCCTATCAACTACTACCCGAACAATAACCCAGACAACAAACCGGTCGCGAGCTGGCGCAGCCACGGTCACTTACTGTTCTCAAACTGGCTAAACTACTGCGTTTACCAACAAACGCCTTACGATTTGGATCACTTCAGCGAAGAGAACTTCACCAAAGACGATTAACTATTCGCTATTTAGTCAGTAAAAGAAAGCTGCGTACAATAAACTGTTGATTCGTTTAACGATGAAAACAAGCCAGTTGTACGCAGTTTTTTTATGGAGAGTGGGTCGCATTCCACCATAGATTTACCACCTTATGTTTATCAATCTCATATGATTGTCTGGTGTTCATAAGGAGCTTCACATGCCTGCCAAGTCATTGTTTTCAAATCCCCTATTCTCAGCTCTGATTGCATCTCTCTCATTGGTTGGCTGTGTCTCTGTAACAAAGGGACCACCGAAAATAGAAAGCGACCCGATTGCGATGTCGGAATCTCGCATTGAATTAGGTTTGGGTTACATGGGTCAAGGCAATATGGTCAGGGCTCGTGAAAACCTAGAGCTTGCTATCAAACACGCGCCAAGCTACTACCGCGCTCGACTCTCTATGGCACATTATTATGAACAAGTGGGCGAAGTAGACGAAGCAAGATCAACCTACCGAAAAGCGCTGAGCCTCGATTCGAGAAACGGGAATGTATTGAATAACTACGGTACGTTTTTGTGTAAACAAGGCGAGTATGAGCAGGCAGATAAGTACTTTAACCGTGCCATCGATCAGCCCTATTATTATCTAGTATCTGCCAGCTATGAGAATGCGGGGTTTTGTGCTTTTAAGGCAGGTAATACAGAACAAGCCAAGTACTACTTTACCCGCGCCATTGACCATGACCCGAACCGGGTAAAGTCGATATTGCAGCTATCCAAGATCGAAGTGAGTGAAGCCGATTACAACGACGCTAGGCTTCGCCTGTTCAAGTTCCACCAACGATATGGCTATCAAGTTCCATCGCTTCAAATATTAATCGACCTCGAGCAGAAAGCAGGAAACCACGCGCTTGAGAAGAAGTACCAAAGTAAATTGGATGAATTGCTCTCTGCTTAGGCACTCAAAAATATAAAACGGGCTTGTTGAATGAACAACAAGCCCGTTTTTATTTAAGAAAGTTAACGTGACTCTCTAACTTTGAAGTGTGAACCGTTATTTAAGCGCGATCCACTCTTGTCTTTGCGCGTCGTCCATAAAGGTCCATGCTACAAAGCGGCTCACTTTCTGGCCTTGAGACATCTCAACCACTTTCACTTGTTTCGCTCTCAGCTTGCCTAGCTCAGAACGAATCATATCGACGTTGTCTTTCTTCGAAATCAGCGTTGTGAACCACAGTACTTGCGTTGCAAACAATTGGCTCTCTCTTGCCATTTTCATGATGAATGCCGCTTCACCACCTGGACACCATAACTCTGCTTTTTGGCCACCAAAATTTAAGGTTGGCTTATTTTGCTTAGCTTTTTTCGATTCAGGTTTGAACGTTTGGCCTGCTTTCTTAGCTCGGTTTGCCGCTAGGTTGTCTAATTTACGCTGTGACCCCTTTTCAGCTTCTTCTAGAGAGCTATGGAATGGAGGGTTACAAATAGTGACATCGTAACGCTCATTATCCTTGATCACACCCTTAAAGATAGATTCAGAGTCCGCTTGCAAACGTGCTTTGATCTTACCTTTTAAATTAACGTTACTTTCAGCAATGAAATTCGCAGCTTTCACTGACACAGGGTCAACATCGCTACCCGTGCAACGCCATTTGTATTCCGTGGTACCGATAATTGGGTAGATGCAGTTAGCACCAACACCGATGTCTAGCGCTTTCACTGACTGATGGTTGTAAGCTTCACCTTGACCATCGCTATTAAGGATGTCTGCCACTCTGTGGATGTAATCAGCTCGACCAGGAATTGGCGGACATAAATAACCGGCAGGAATATCCCAGTGCTTAACACCATAGTGATGCGCCAGTAGCGCCTTATTGAGTAGTTTAACCGCTAGTGGATCAGAGAAATTGATCGTGTCTTCGCCTACTGGATTCTTAACTAAGTGTGATTTTAGCTCTGGTAAAGCAGCGACCAATAAATCAAAGTCGTAACGTCCTGAATGTTGGTTTCTTGGGTGTAAACCCGCAGCTGGCTTTACGGTATTCTTATTGCGTGATGCACCACCAGTGCGCTTCGATCCAGCTGGCTTTTGAGAGCCGCTCGATCTTTTGGGTGCGTTCTTATTAGAAGTGCCTTTTTTAAAAGGAGCTTTGCCCTTCCCGCCTTTATTGTTGCTTGGTTTCGCAGAAGCTCGCTTAGCTTTGTTCTGTCCAGTCGCTTTTGAATCCGCACTGTTACGGTTTTTATCAGAAGCACTGTTTTTTGATAGGCTTAGCGTGGTTCTTTTTTGTGATTGGCTCATTGGGCTACTTCTTTAAATCTAAATAAATCATGAACAAACGGGCATCCAACTCTAATTGATGATATTCCGGTTCCATGTGACAGCATAGTTGGTAAAAGGCTTTGTCGTGGTCTTTCTCTTTGATGTGCGCCAGTTCATGTACCACCAGCATTCTCAACAAAGGCTCAGGGGCATTACGAAATATACTGGCGATACGAATCTCATTCTTCGATTTGATCTTGCCACCGTGGTTCTTGGCGACATAAGAGTGCAAACCTAATGCATTGTTGATTAGGTGAATCTTGCCATCATAAATCACTTTACTAATGGGTGGTGTTTTCTTCATATAGCGATTTTTAATCTCAATCGCATAATCAAACAGGGCTTTCTCGCTTTTTATTTCATGATTCTTTGGGTAACGAGCTTCAAACCACGGCACCAATTTACCTGACTCAACAAGCTGAGTAACAGGATCGATAATGTGTTTAGGATAGCCTTGAATGTAGCGTAATGAAGGATGCATGCTGAAAGACCGTACAAGTTGCGTCACATCAAAACGGTGTGACGTCGAAAATTGAGCCGCATAGTGTAACTGATCACACTTTTCTAATCACCTAGGATTCGTTACACTTTAACGAGATTCACCAAGAGCTAGACTCAAAAAGAGACTGTAAAGATGAAACGTGTTGTATTGTACGTGGCAGACAAATGCCCGCACTGTAAAGATGCCCAAAGATATTTGGACTCTAAGAAGATTGTTTACCGCTTAACGAATGCGAAGATGCAACGCGGCCGTAAAGAATTACAAGCGATGGGCGCTCGCTCTATCCCAGTGCTTAAAATCGGTGACCAAATTATGGTCGGATGGAACCAAAAGAACTTCGATAAGATGTATAACTCAAAAAACACTTAACACTATTTAAGTTGCTATACCTCTTTACAACAAAGCCCGAATATCTCACCTAAGATATTCGGGCTTTGTGTTATCAGTATCGGAAACCAAGGTCTACCTTTCCCTTTTCGCCACTATCCTTTTACCTTCAGAACGCCACTACAAGACGCGCATCTGTATTTCTCTTTTATACCGAGAACTTTGTCGACTGATGTTCTACGAACTCTAATGAGCCTTCGTTCTTTACACTTACATTTCATGGAGCTAGGGTTGCCTAATTGATTAATTTAAAGGCAGATAATATCTCCCAGTCACCACTTGTTAACCATATTGTAGGGCACACATTTTTCACAGAATAATATAATCGACGAATTAATTTTCAAACGGGCTCATTACTCTTATCTCAATACCTAGCCCTTTATTTTAAAGACAGTATCGCACTTGCTGCATTTATATCGACCCTTGATTCCTAACACTCGGTCGAGAAACGTTCTACGAATTCGTATTAACGTTTGCTCCTTACACCCACATTTCATAGTCCCTCACTACCTACTCAAAAAGTACTAGTATTATTTAACGGGCATGCATACCAAGTAAATTAGAAACTGTTAATATCCGCGCCACGCATAGTGATATGCGTCGCATAAATCCATGAAAAATGTGACATTAGTCCCAAGTATTTACAGGGTTAATATCTTACTAATCACACATATTGTTTAACGAAATCGATAAAGGTTCGGTCGGCCTTAGACAAATAGCCCTCTTTTCGCCACGCCAAAGATAGATTAAGTTTTACAGGGTCTTTAAATGGCACTCCAACCACGTCGTCCTCATACTCTGTTACCAAGCTAAGCAGTGCGGTAATGGCGAACTCGCGCTTTACAATAGAAAGAATCATTGGCAGCAAGTTAGTCTCGAATGCGATAGTCATATCTAAATCGTATTTTTTGCAGGTCGCATCGATGAAATCACGATGGAAATACCCTGATTTAAACATGACCAACTCTTGCTCAAAAAACTCTTCAAATGTGATGAATGACTGTGACGCCAATGGGTGTTCTTTACCGACAACGGCTAACATTTCAGAACTGAGCAAATGGTCGGTTTCTAGGTCATCCGGTACATTTTCATGATTGATAACACCGATATCGAGTTCGCCGTTCAATAGCATTTCACGAATCGATGCTGTGCCCGCATCAATCAACGTCAGCTTGAGGTTTGGGTACTGGCTTTTAAATGCCATAACGACTTGAGGGAAGAAGTAACTCCCCATCATACTTGGCGCGCCTAAACGTACCTCCCCTTTTTCCAAGCCTTTCAATTCATTCATCGCCAACTCTGCATCATCAAACTGCTGCGCGATACGCTTGGCATGCTCAAGCAGTACTTTCCCTTCTTCGGTTAGAGTGACCGATTTATCTCCACGTCGGAACAAAATCAAATCAAGTGTTTGCTCGAGTTTTTTAATGGATATGCTCAAGGCAGGTTGAGCGATATGTAAGGCTTTGGCCGCTTGGGTAAAGTTGCCAAACTGAGCTACGGTGAGAAAATGTCGAAGGGGTTTTGATTCAAGCATGGTGATATATTAAATATATGGAGATGATATTTTTAATATATTTCTTTAATCATCATTGTGCTGATAACTTGTTCACAAATAGCTTAACTCCTCGCATAGGCACAAGATAAATGTTCGATAAAGGCAGTACTCAATACAAACAGATCACTCAATCATTAGCGATTGGTTCATTTATCATTTTCTGTAATCTTTATGTGTTTCAACCTATCTTGCCGCACATGGCTCAGCACTTCCAAGTGTCTGAAACCCAAATCAACTGGCTATTTGCTGCAACCACACTTGGGTTATCAATTAGCTTAGTACCGTGGGCTATCGCTTCAGAGTCATTTGGTCGAAAGCCTATCATCCTATTTAGCCTTTTTGCGATTCCAGTAATTGGTTTAGGCATGGCATTCACCACGACGCTGTTACAACTCGTTATTGCTAGAGCATTGATGGGAATTGCGGTCGCCGCTTTTGCTGGTGTTGCTGTCGCCTATATGGTCGAAGAGTTAACACCCAAAGCCTTTGCAGTCGCGATTGGTGGCTATATTGCTGCCAACTCATTAGGGGGTATCTTTGGCCGTGTGTTAGGCGGCTTGCTGACAGATTATTTCGATTGGCACGCTACCGTGCTGATCTTTGTTGTGGGCTCGCTATTAGGCGCTTTATTTATTGCCTATCGACTACCAGACCAGCAAAACTTCAAGCCGCAAAAAGGGCTGTTCTTTCATCATAATCGCTCAGTTGTGATGCATTTACGCAACCGTACCTTGTGGCTTGCAATGTTGATTGGTGGAGCCAACTTCGCTCTGTTCGTTAACCTGTATTCCGTAATGGGCTTTAGATTGGTATCCGAGCCTCACTCCGTCCCTGTTGGCTTAGCATCACTGATCTTTCTCTGCTACCTGGCAGGTACCGTCAGCTCTAAGCTGTCTAACAAATGGACGCTACGTTTCGACCCGTTAAACGGAATTCTATTAGGTGTATGTATCAGCTTGCTAGGAATGCTGGTCTCCGCAATTGATGACATTCCGTTCATGCTTGCAGGGTTATTGCTGATAAGTGGCGGAGCTTTCTTCTCGCACACCCTAGCCTACTCTTGGGTCAGTCAAAAAGCGCCAAGCGCCAAAGCAACAGCAACCGCGCTCTACCTCGTACACTATTATATTGGTGGCAGCTTGGGCGGGTTTTTACTCTTATACTGCTGGCAGTTATTTGGTTGGAATGGCGTGATTGCGGGAGGTTCTGTCTTCTATGTCGCGATATTTGCTTGGGTCTACCAGCTGAAACAACGTCAAGTAGCGACATCTAAACTCGCAGAGGCATAGAAACAACAGCATTTTCGAGACAATTAGTGCTTTTGATTAACAACCGTTCTGATATCCTACGCAAAATTTCATTTCGGAACCTGTTATGTCGAACACTCAAAACACTGATCTTCAAACCATCCATGACCAAGTAAAACAGTGGTTAGACGATGTTGTTATTGGTCTAAACCTGTGCCCATTTGCAGCAAAGCCACAACGTAATAAGCAGATTAAGATCTTTGTGAGTGAAGCGGAAACCGAAGAAGCGTTGCTGGAAGACATCATGACGCATTTTGTTGAACTCGATAACACGCCAGTCGCTGAATTAGAGACGACTCTGGTGGTTGTCCCTAACATGCTGCAGGACTTCTTCGACTACAACATGTTCATTGATTGGATTGAAGCTTTGATCAAACAGCAAGATTGGGAAGGGGTTTATCAAGTGGCGACCTTCCACCCAGATTACTGCTTTGGTGGAGCGGATCCAGAAGACGATGAAAACTTAACGAACCGTTCTCCATACCCGGTTTACCATTTGATTCGTGAAGCGAGCATGGAAAAGGTGTTGAAGCATTACCCGAATCCTGAAGCCATTCCAGATACCAACATCGCTCGAGTTGAATCGTTAACACCAGAAGAGCGTCGTAAATTGTTCCCGTACTTGTTTAGTTAATCACTTAGTATTCCCCTGCAGCAGTAACTAAGTGCCTTTTTGCTGATGATATGGACGAGACACAAACTGATCTCGTCCATTGTCTTTGGCAACATACAAACACTCATCAGCTACTTTAATCAGTGAATCCAACGCTGACATTCGTTCATTGCGTGTTTCACCAGCACTTAATTCGAAATGGCAAGCGCCAATAGAGATAGTGATAGGCGTTCGATCTAGAGTGATTTTTTTGACTTCTTCTAGCAAAGTAGCGAGTTTATCCTCGACACAGTTTGAAGCAATATTGGGATACCAAATCACAAACTCTTCACCGCCAAAGCGTGCGACAAACTCCCCTTCCTGAGCATTACTACTTAATACATTGGCCACTTTCTTCAGGACAACATCACCCATTTGGTGACCATAGCCGTCGTTTACTGACTTAAAGAAATCAATATCAACCACCGCTAACGTTCCTTTGCCTAAAGAACCCTTAAGTTGCTTTACTTCTGCGTTTAACGTTTTAAATAAAAAGCGTCTGTTGGGTAAATGCGTCAGTGGGTCATAAAGCGCCTGATACTCGAGTTTTTCGTTTAACTCTTGTAGTTTTCTCTCTTGCTGCCTGCGAACAAGCTCTACTTCAATCCATGAGGCCATCAGCTTCATCACATCGATATCAAACTCTTTAAACTCGCGGTAGTAAGGATTACCACTCGAAAAGTTAAGCGTGCCGTAGAGTTCTTCATCAACGAAAATAGGGATACCAATATATGACTCTAAGCCGAAGGATTGATAAGCAGGGTGTCTCGCATAGGTGTTGTGTTCGCCACAATGCTCAATGCAAATCGGACCGTTTGATCTGCATGTAATTTCGCAGTAAGTCGAACGGTAATCGAACATATCTCCACTTTTCAGGTCAACGCCTTCAGGTGTGACACAGTGCTCGACCAAGTAAGTATTACCGTCCACTTTTGACAAGATACCAATATCCAAATCAAAACGTTCGAGCCCCATAGCGAGCAGCTGAGCGATCTGACTATCGAAGCCTTTTCGATATTCATTGGTAATTTGATACAAGCGGCGTATAACAATTTCGCTTTCACTAGCTTGGTGCATAACGATATCCCACTGCTGCCTAAGTGAGTGACAACATTAATATTTCTAATATAAACAAGAGTAAAGAGTAGAAAAACATAATAATCAATTGATTTGTGTGCAAAATACCTCATTGGTCCTATGAATAAAAGTCGCGTTCTTCCACTTTGCGTTAGCACCCCATTCCTACCTTTGTTAAAATGGTCCATTAACGAAACAGAATGGATAGGAATATGAACCTTTCTCAACTAAACCAAGAAATCTACGATCACCTTTACCGCGACATTGAAGAGTTCCGCAGTACTTTTGATCTGCCGGTTGCTGCTCCTGAAACAATGGACGAAAAAGGCGATACGCTACATACATCTCTAGCGATCGAAGAGCTAACAGAACTTGCAGAAGCGGACTCAAAAATCGAACAAGCGGACGCTATTGTAGACAGCGTTTATGTTTTGATGGGACGTTTGGTTCACCTTGGCCAATCCAAAGTAGAAGACAACCTAGCGATCAGCTACTTAATCGACTTACTGTTGAACGTTGCCAAAAACCGTTCAGTTGACTTCTTACCTTGCTGGGACGAAGTACACTCAAGCAACATGAGCAAAGTATGCCGTAATGAAACAGAATACGCAGAAACAGAAGCATTCTATGCTGAGCAGAACATTAAGCTAATGGCGGTTCAAAAAGGTGAATACATCATTGCTAAATGCGCTGAAGATTTTGTATCGGAAGGTAAAACGGTTCGCCAAGGCAAAGTACTAAAATCGGTACACTACCGTCCTGCGAACCTTGAGCCTCTTACAGCTTAAGTAAAGTTAAAACTGAAGCGCTTCAAAGCATCAGTTGACTGAAATAGAAAACGCCACGTTATTGTAACGTGGCGTTTTATTATCTATTGGATAACTCTGGCTGTTTTAACTGTAGCCGTGGTTAGAAGCCGAGCGCTATACTAGTCGAGCCATGTGATAAGCCGCCACATATTCGCCATTTCTAAAAGCGAACCCTGCAGACTCCCCCTCAATCACGAAGCCAAACTTCTTATACAGGCTGATCGCTCGTTCGTTATCGGTATAAACGGTCAGTTCCAGTCGTTTGATGTTAATCCAGTTATCACACAAGTCGATCGCCGTTGCGAGTAACTGGCTACCTACACCTCTGCCTAACACATCGTCTTTAACACCCATACCAAAAGAGGCGACATGACGCCTTCTTGGATTTACACATACTTCCAAGCCTAAGTTGCCAACAATTTCTCCATCCAATAACGCGACATAAGAGTACACATTATCTGGAACATTTGAGATTCGTTTTTGCCAAGTTTCCAGAGATGGATTTGGGAGTTGCAGCGTACCGGTATAAGCATTAGTGCATTCGTAAACTTCTTTTATTCCCTTTGCATCTGACGGTTCAGAGCGTCTCACTACAATACTCATCGCAACTCCTACTGTTATTATTTTTTACTAAATCTAAAGTACACTTTTTATGTGCACCTAGACACACTATCAAATAGTAAATATTTAACAATAGGTTAGATAAAATTCTTTAAATTTAACAATTTAGTCAGCAAATATACAGGCGAGAGGGTCTTACCTTTGAACAAGGTGATATGCTTTGTTGATCAATCGCGTTCACACTGAACGAGAAGAACGGTAACATCATTCGATTTGAATTGTTCTGCCAACTCAGCACCTTGTTGATTACATTGCTCTAGAGACTGAAATTGCGTTTCAACATCCAGTTCAGCAGTGTTCGTATTGCCGCCCATCATTAAGCTTAAAATAAGTGTCAGTTCGTACATCAGTTAGTCCTCTCTCGAATTTTGGGTAGTGCGTGCTGAGTTCAGCCTTGGCTCGCTTGTTTCGTTAGAAACCACTTTAGTCGTTCACTCAATAAGAGTTTTACCATTTTGTGCCAAAAGATAATAAACGCCTCCAACAAAAATGGCGCTACATCTCTGTAGCGCCATTTACACGACAATAAACTCAACCCTAATGGATTCATCAGGGTGGCAGTTAACTGGCCTTAGTTAGCTGGACGCCAAACGCCCCACTTGTCGTTTTCGTAGGTCGCTTCAGGGTTTGTACCGCCCTGAACCCACCATTGTGCTTTCCATGACTGGTTCGAGTAAGTCACGATTTCACCACCAAGGTAAACCTTAGACGAGTCCCATGTGCCATTGTCTGGGTCCGGAGTCGGATCTGGATCAGGCGTTGGATCTGGGTCAGGTGTTACACCACCATCTTCAGCAATCACTTCGAATGTGAAGGTTTCAACACTCTCACTTTCAATAGAGCTAGCAATGAAAGACAATGTTTCGTTCGCTGTGATCGCTGTAGTATCAACCACAATTGAAGCCGTACCATTGTTTTGGATGCTTACAGCAGAACCTTGTGTTTGCGTAAGGTTTGCGGCTTCACTTGTTGCAATCACAACTTTGTCGCCCGCATTCACTACATTGTCACTCTTCACAAGTTCGTAGATGTCCCCTTTCAACGGTTCAACACCGCCATCACCACCGTCAATCAACGTTAACTGACCAGATGCACGGCCATCTTTTGAGTTGAAGAAGTTACGTGAAGGATCATTTTGGAAGTACATATAGTGCTGCATTTCAGCATGCCAGTCGCCGATAAAGACCGCGCCATCTTTAAACTCTTCGTGCCAACCGTTAATCTCTGAAGCAAGCAAGCGAGCCCAATCATTCACGTTGCTTGCATCAATCACGATGTCGAAACTACGCGCTACTTCACCATACTTGTTGATGATGTCGTACTTAACGGTGTCGCCAACTTCTGGCGTTCCAAATTGGTCTGAAACAAACAGATCACCACGCACTAGATCAGGCTCTGGACCCGGCTCTGGTGGAGGAGTTGTACCACCAGTAATAGTGATGTCTGAACAGTTGTAGAAGCCTTCACCTGCTGAA
Source organism: Vibrio sp. T3Y01 (assembly GCF_013114525.1). Taxonomy (NCBI): domain Bacteria; kingdom Pseudomonadati; phylum Pseudomonadota; class Gammaproteobacteria; order Vibrionales; family Vibrionaceae; genus Vibrio; species Vibrio sp. T3Y01. Next base: position 82,892 of record NZ_VTXJ01000008.1, read on the forward strand.
TCATTACGTTGCCAGCGCACAAACAGGATTGCATCGCCAGAACGGTCCGAAGGAATGGTTACATTGATGCGGTATTTACCGCCATTTACAGGAACATTGCCCTCTTCTTGGATAAGCTCTAAATCTCCCCACGCTAGGCCTTTGCTTAGGTCTGCATTTGGTTTGGTTAGGTAGAACTCCCAGAATGAAGGGTTGTGTGGTGCTGTCGCGTTGAATACATATTCAAAGGTACCAGTGCTTAGCTCGGTACGAGTCCAGCCTGTATGAGGCGCACCCATACCACGCTTTTGCGAATCATTGGCGTAACATAACGTGCCGTCAGGAATCGCTGCTTTTACAGCATTGATGTTGTTGAAATCCTGGATATTTTTTGCATATTCGTTACGCTGAACAAACGGATATGAACCAGAAATGTCTTTTGCTTGAGCACACGCAGCATTAGGTGGTGTACCCGACCAAATACCACCTTGCTCGTAACACGTGTTCTGACGTGCACTTGGAAACTCAGACCAACCATGAGCATTTGCCACTGACGGCACACTCGATAGCAAAGCCATACCTACTGCAGCTTTAAGAAGATTATGATTTATTGTTGTCACTTTCCCACTCTCTATTATTTTATCCTAAACAATGCCAATGACTGCTAATCAATCAGGATTGTAGTTCAAGGATTTATATTTTTCGTTTAAAGAACAACGAAAAATATATACGTCAATTTTATCAATAACAGCGAGTTTTATATCGATAGGAATCGGAATCACACAACTCAAACAAAAGCGTTGTAGATAGATGATGTTGCTTCTAATTATTGGATCTCAGTATCCTGTCCTGATTGTAGAAACAATATTCAAAGTGAAGAAAAAAGCGGCTTAGCGAGTAAGCCACTTTGAGGTTATCATAGTCAAAAGAGAATTAAATCAGCTAGATGAGTGAGATCTTAGTCCAACTTTTCCCATTGCTGCTCCACCCAATTTGGGTCGGCAGCGACACCTGGTAAGTAAGCTTCATTGTTACATTCTGCCGCCCAAGGGCCGTAACATTGATAGACGCCCTCCCCTTCGAATAGGACGATATCCCCATCGATATAACTACCAAACCCTTCAGGGTAAACATAATCATGTTGTGGCGGCGGAGTGCTCGCTTCAACCAAGTGGAAATTGAGAGTTTGCTGACCGACTAGCTTACCTTCACTGTTTTTAACACTCACCACTAACATATGGTGACCAGCCTCAGATTTGGATAGCGGAAGCGTGACCGATTCAGAGGTTTCATCTTCAACTAGGCCACTCCAATGCGCTAGTGACTCACGGCCATGGTTATAGACAGTAAGCTCAGCTTGAGCGTCACCTTCGGCAATCAATGTAAGATCGAGAACCGTCGCTTCATCGCCAATGATGTATTCAGGCTCTAGCCCTTCAACAGTCAGTGATGTATCTGGTTCAGGTACTTCAACATCGTAGCCTATCTCGACACGCTGGATGCCACTGTCTTTATTGACGTATATAGGGTTAACGCCATAAATTGGATCGAACCCGTTTTCACTCCATACGCCAGACTTAATATCGTCATGCTCTTGGTTAACTTTGGTCGCTAATGCCTTTGACCAGTTCTTTGGTTGTCCGGACTCACTACTCGCAATCTCGACTCGGGTACTCAATGATGTGTTTTCACCTGATCCATCGAATACACGTGTATATACCGCATCACCCTTTTTCAAATTCATAGTCGGAATTATCTGGCCTACTTTTTCCCAACCCGGTAAATGAGAGTCATCGCCATCAAACACAACATCAATTGCGTTATAGAAAGCCTTATCTGTATCGCCAACATCCCAAACCGCCAAAATTACGATTTTAACGAGAACGATAACGGATGAGATAAATATCAAAAGACCTTAATAGCGGCTATTCATACCCATGCGATGTGACATGTCATCATCCATGCGGCCGCCCTTCCAACCACTACCTCCCAGAAGATTCAGAATATCGCGTGCGTTGTAGTCCTCGCCGCCAAAGAAATCGTTAGAGACATCATTTCTCAGCAATTGAATGGTGGGCAGCAATTCAGTATCAAGATCTTGTGGATCAGCAAACAAAGCCAATGCAATGTGTTGTTGACGCTTGCTCAGCTCTTTAGAACTGGTTTCAACTTGTCCGATAGAGAAGAAATCACGACTTCCATAGCTCTTTACCATCTTGGCTGAAAGAAGCTTAATCACTTTTTTAATTCTGCGTCGTTGAATGTATCGAAGCACACCAACTCCTTATGTTAAAACACCTAATGTTTCTGAACGGTTTGTTGACTCAAGATCCACTTACTCAAATATAAGGTATGTTTGATCATCCACTGATACACTTTTCACTTGAGTGTTGAATACAGCCTCAAGTTGCTCTGGAGTCAGCACGTGTGCCGCAGCACCAGAAGCTTGTAAAACGCCTTTGTCGAGCAACAACACCTGGTCAGCGTGTCTTAGGGTACGATTTAAATCGTGGTTTGCCATGATCACCGCAATGCCCTTCTCTGCCACTCGTTCAATGAGCTTGTAGAGTAAGGCTTCTTGAGCAATATCCAATGGCGCAGCAGGCTCATCGAGAATCAACAACTTCGCGTATGGGTTAAGTGTCGGCCAAATTTGCAAACACATGCCCGCCAAGCGAACGCGTTGCCACTCACCACCAGACAAAGCTTGAATAGAGCGATGAAGCTTGTCTGCAATATCGAGCATCTGGGTTATCTCTTCCAAAGCAGCATTGATTTCAATATCAAGTCCTTGTGAAGAACTTGGCAGAGACAACGCAAGGTATTGGAACACTTCTAAATTGAAAGCCGGTCTTGCGCTCTGACACAAATAAGCGCGATGCAGTGACAAGTCTTGAAGCGATAGATCTGATAAGTCTTGTTCATCGAGCTTGATATCGCCCTTGTAACCATCACCGATACCCGAAATGGCCTCAAGTAAGGTACTTTTACCGCTGCCATTGGGACCGATAACGTGAGTCACCTGCCCTTGGTTAAGCTCGAATGATAGCGGTAATAAACGAGCGCCGACGCTCAGGCTCTTAATTTGAATCATGATTTTTAATTAACATCCAAATGAAGATAGGCGCACCGATACTTGTGGTCATCACACCCAAAGGTAATTCTGCAGAATCCAATAAGGTACGCGCGCAAATATCAGCAAACACCAACAATGCAGCACCCGCAACAGCAGACAAAGGAAGCAGGTATTTGTTGTCAGTACCAATCGCTAAACGAAGTAAGTGTGGCACAACCAAGCCCACAAAGCTGATTACGCCGCCTAATGCCACTGCACAGCCGACCAAAATAGACACAGCGAAGATTAAGCGCCAACGTAACTTGGGTACATTCACACCCAGTTGCGCAGCGTGTGTCTCCCCTATCATCATTTTGTCTAGCTTACTGCCTTGTAAACACAACCAAATAATCACAGGGATCATCACTAATGTCAGCGAGTGTTGATACCAAGTCACGCCGCCCAAGCTACCCATTAGCCAGTACATCAACAGACGAAGGCTCATGTCATCACTGAAGTAGAATGCCCATGTCACCATCGCACCAGAAAGAATACCTAGTGCTACCCCCACCAACAGCAGCTTAGTCGTGGTGAGCCGCATTGCTTTTACCATGCTCACCAAAATCACTGTGAAACAGAGTGACCCTAACACCGCAGCGACCATGAAGAGTTCAGGGGTAGGAGCAAACGGCAAGAAGAACAGTACAATCACCATGGCGAGGCTTGCACCACCAGAAATGCCGAGCACACCTGGTTCTGCCAATACGTTGCCTAATAACACTTGTAAGCTTGCGCCAGATACCGCTAGCCCTGCCCCGATGGCAATAGCTGCTAATAATCGAGGTAAGCGTAAATCAATCAGTAGTTTTTGTTCTAATGTGGACAAGGTGCCCAGAGGGGAAATGAAGAGATCGCCAACCATTAGGTAAATAGCACTCAGCGCGATAAGCAGTGATGCCATCAGATAAATGGCTCGCGTCCATTTGCGCTGTTTTTGGTGAAGAAGTTGTTGGAAATCCATATCAAGCTACTTTGAGATTGTTCGCGTAACCTTACCTGTATACCCAAATAAACTCAAGGTTCACACCGTAATGTGAACCTTGATATTTCAACCAGTTGAGCGGTTATTCAACGAACCGTCGTCGCTGCTACAGATTAATCGTAAACCAACTGCCCGTGGTCAAATCGTGTTTCCACTTCACACACCATTAAGGCTGCTCGTTGACCGATAGCAACATTACGGTTTGGGAACACCACTGCTTCGTTTTCATTCTTCGCCATTAATGGTTTATCACCATCATGGCCAAAGACTTCACCGTGCTTGAATGCAGTAAAGTTCTCTACAGAATCTGAGAACATGAAATCGAAATCATCATGTAAACGAACAATGGTGCGGCTCACACGATAAGTAATGGTTCGCTTAGGCAGATGCTCTGGCTCAGCTTCCGCGATTAAGTTACGCATGGCGAGATCAAAAGCCGTTAGTCTATCAAGTTGGTTCTGACCAATTCTCGCGACCTGCCCGAGTTCCATTGTCAGAGCCTGCGCTCCGAAGTTTTCAGCGCTGTACCAGCTGAACGTGCTGGTAGGTGCATTCGACAGCAACACGGCTTCAACGTGAGCACTGTTGATGAAGTCGAATAACTCTTTGCTACGTACTTCGTGGCGAACCTTAGGGCTCACAGCAAATGAATAATGCTTAGATAAACGGATTGCACAGTGCAGATCTAAGTGCCAGCGCGTTTCTGGCTTGGTTTCTTTATAAAACTCTGTCACCAGATACTTTAAGTTCTGGGCGATATCCACTTCTCGATTGCTCTCGTACTGCTTTTCATCAAACAGACGGTTCATATTCACATCAAGAAAACGGGTATGCGCGTTGGTTGCTTCTGGGTGAGCTATGATAAACAAGCATCTAGCGTTCACTGCCTGAAAGCCTGTTTCAATATCCTCAACGAGCTTATCAATCAGCTCCATTGGTGAGGTTTCGTCGCCGTGTACACCGCTTGAAAAGATAATGTTCTTGGTTTCAGAACTGTAATCAGCGGGAATCACTTCCAACACGCCACGTTGATGAAGCTTAATTTGAACACCGTTACTCAGTACGGTCTGTCCTGCAAACACTTCTTGCTCAAGATCTAGGCTGTCAAAAAGAAATGATTGGCGAAAGAGGGTCTTCGTCATGCGTTACTCCTTAATTGCACGGCCGTATGTTAATAAATTGTACATAGAAATTGTGTTGCTAGGATCGCACTTATCAACAGAAACTCCGTTATCACTCACAAATACTACCCATAAATTTTATATTTCCTGCTTATCAACAAACCGAGGCCTGTGCTAAATAACTTTCTCTATTTAAAGCAACTTTTGGTTATATCAAGTTCTTTCAGCAAGATAAGAGCCACGTAAGCTAACACAGCTCTTACCTGCTATGAACAGATTGAGATCAATTAATCTTCCTGATCGAGCAATCTTTCAAATTCATCGATCTGAACTTTGACCATGTCGATGCTTTGTTGCCAGAAATCGGCTTGAGTCAGGTCCATTCCTAAGTGTTTTTGAACCACTTCTTCCGCCATCATGCTACCCGTGTCACGAAGCAATGAGACATAATCATCGTAGAACTGCTCACCTTTCGCGTCACGCTGAGCGTAAACACCTTTACTGAACAGATAACCGAATAGGTATGGATAGTTGTAGAAACTCACTTGAGAGATGCTGAAGTGTAACTTGCTCGCCCAAAAGTAAGGGTCTGCTTCGGTCATTGCATCGCCGTACCACTCTTTCCAAGTGCTTTCCATCAGGTCACACAATTGTTGCGCCGTCAGCTCGCCTTTTTCACGCTGCTCGTAAAATGCTTTTTCGAATTCGAAGCGCACTGGAATGTTGACCATTAAAGCCAATGAAGAAGACAGCTCTTCCCACAGCATTTCAAGTTTCTCGTTTCGTGTTTGGGCTTGCGTTAACAAGTGGTCACGAACGATGTTTTCAGCAAAGATAGAAGCTGTTTCTGCGAGCGTCATTGGGTAGCGAGTCTTACACAACGGCATGTCTTTCATTACCCAGTTATGGAACGCGTGGCCTAGCTCGTGTGCCAATGTCATTAAGTCAGAGCGGCTGCCACTCCAAGTCATGAACACAAGCGGTGTGCGTGTCGCGGCAAACTTAGTGCAGTAAGCACCTAAACGTTTGTTGGCTGCTGGTGCGGCATCAATCCAACCATTCTCAACCATTAAAGCGACAAAATCAGCCATCTCTGGATTTACTTCTGCGAAAGCGGTTTTGATCACTTCGATCGCTTCATCAAATGGGTAAACCTTAGATTCCGCATCACCAAGTGGCGGCATTGCAGCTAAGTGATTCCATGGCTTCATTTCATCTAAGCCGTGAACTCTTGCCATCAACAGACCCGCTTTCTGACCTACTGCGCGATTAGCTTTCGCCACAGACATCATTGTGTCTAGCGTTTCAGGCACAATTCGGCTGCCGTGCAAGCTTGGATCTAAGAAATGCACATCTGCGATTTTCGAGCGCTTTTTGTTTTCAGTCAGACGCCAACCTGCAAGCGCATTTAGGATCGAAGCAAATGACTCTTGGTGAGTCTTCATTGCACCTTGAACCGCGCGCCATGCTGGCTCTTGTTTGTCGAATTCGCTACCGTATAACAAGCTCGCCGCTTGCGAGAAGCCAAGTGCTTCTTCTTCACCATCAAGTTTCAAAGACAGTTTCAAAGAGCCGGTAAGGTTATCGTATAAACGACCCCATGCATCACGGCCATCGACTTTCATGGCTGCTAAAAGCTGTTCTTCAGCCACACTGAGACGGCTGCTTGATAGCTTACGTGAGCTTTCAATCGCAAAGCGTTGGCCTGCAACATCTGCACTCTCGTGTTCTAAAACGGCATCAATAAACTCTGGTTCTGCGTGAATCAGCGTATCTTCATAAGGGCTAAACGCTTGTGACATTTCAGAGTTCAGCTTTGCTACACGGCCAAGCAGCGCTTTGGCTTCTGTATGAGTCGCATCCACTGAAGCGTGACAGTTAGCAAAGGTGTTAATTGTGCTTAGTAGCGTGCCTGCTGCTTCTGAGGTCTGGATTGCGTTTTGCATTGCCAGAATGATGTGACGCTTTTCAACATGCAGGTACAAGAGTTCGATACACTGTTGAATGAGTTCAATATCCTGTTCAATTTTTGCATCATCAAGATCGCGATAAGCAATGCTTAGATCCCAACTCGGTGTTGTCATGACTAAATTCCTTTCACGTAGGTAGTAATACCAATCTGGTATAGCGACTGTTAACGCCACTTTATACTTCTAATTACTTTTAATACTTCTAAGATTGTTAATTCTTAAACTGTGTTTTTGGACACTCAGAGAACAGGCAGGCCTATCGCTTTGACGCTGATAAAGCTCTGCGCAAACTGAGTGACTTGAATATGGGTTATCGAGGCATTCTCAATCAATAGCTTCGAGTACAAGCTCGGATTTTTCCAATCAATATCAAGGCAATGCGCCAATAGCATTCGAATTACGCCACCATGAGTAACCATCAATAGATTGTCACTTGAGTTATTCAAAAGTTGCGACCAAGCTTGAGTTACTCTGTCGTGGAAGCTCTGTAAACTTTCCGCTCCAGTCAGTTGATGATTTGCCGGGTCTTGCCAAAAGGTGTCTAGCATCGCCCACTTATCTTCAAGCTCATCAAACGCGATGCCGTCCACCTCACCAAAGTTCATTTCTTGAAATTCTGGTGCAATCGACAAAGGCACCGACATGCGCTCTGCATATAAATTTGCTAGGTCGCTGCAGCGCCTTAATGGCGAGGTAATAACACCATCAAGAGCCACACCGTGTTGCACCAAGGCTTCACATATTTGCTGTTGAAGCTCAGGGTTAACCAGCACGTCAGATACACCGTTTAGTGCAGCTTTTCCTTCAACCTTGCCGTGTCTTAGCAAATAGATATTTTTGGTTGTTCCATTGACCATGTATGAGACCTAGCCTTGAGCATCAAACGAATGATTTGAGGGTTTTAAATTCAACGGTAATCCTGCGGCGATCAACGTGACTCGTTCGACAACGCTTGCGAGCGCTTGGTTCATTCGCCCAGCATTGTCTACAAATAAGCGCGACACTTTACCCAGAGGAACAACACCTAAACCCACTTCGTTAGAGACCATGATAATTTGCGCTTGGCTTTGCTCGACGCTTTTGACCAATACTTCAACCACGGCTTCAACCTGTTCATTGGTTGCGTCGTCACCCAGTTCAAAGATGATGTTGTTCAACCACAATGTTAGGCAGTCAATCAGCACCACATCTTCTTTCTCAAAAGACTGCAATTTTTCGGCTAATTCGACGGGTACTTCATGCTCAATCCACTCTTCACCACGACGATCTTTGTGATGAGCGATTCGCTCGCGCATTTCATCGTCTAAATAGGTAGCTGTCGCTATGTAATGTAGACGCCCATTTGAACATGCTTCAATTGCACATAATGCTTGTTGTTCTGCAAAACTCGACTTACCTGAGCGCGCACCACCTAAAACAAGATGGCGATAACTCTGGTACGCTTGATTATTGGTTGTCATGTGTTGCCTCTAAAATCCTGAATGAGTTACATAAAGCCGTTATAAAACGCAGCGGTAAACACAACGTAAATCAGCAGTTCCATCAACTGTTGAGCCGCGCCCAAACAGTCACCAGTAAAGCCGCCAATTCGAGCCGTTAACCACTTTTTGAAGCCCACTCTAAACAGGTAAGCAATCACAGCTAAAACACACGTAAACGCTAACCCAAACCACAAGCTTGGCAACAGGCCAACCAACATAAGGAAGACAAGCTCCCCCTTGGTTTGTTTGTTGGCTAAAGGCTTACTCTTGCTCGTATCCAAGTCGCTAACATAAGGCATGTCATAAATAAGGGAGGCCGCAATCGCTCGGCTAAAGGTGTAGCTCGTCACGATGACCATAAACAATCCAGTCATACTCACGAGTTCATTGAGCAGAACCCACTTACCAAGCAAAGCCATGATCAGCGCAGACGCACCGTATGTACCGATGCGGCTGTCTTTCATGATGGTCAAACGACGTTCCAATGTCATACCACCACCGATGCCATCCGCCATGTCGGTCAAACCATCCTCATGGAAAGCGCCAGTGAGCATTAAGCTAAAACTCATCATCAAAAAGATGGCAATCGAGCTTGGTAACACAGTATCAAGCAACAGAAACAAACCGCCGCACAAGACACCCAGCAACAAACCAACTGTTGAAAAGTAGCGACCAGAACGGTTCATACGCTCTTCTGAATAAGGCGTATTCTTCGGCATCGGCAAGCGAGAAAAAAAGCCCATTGCCAACGAAAACAGCTCCCACTGATAAGCTGCGCGATCTTTCCAAGATCTGTCCGGAAAATCACTCATTAAACTGTGACTCCAGCGCTCTCGAAGCTCGCCATGCTGTTATAGAACTCCGCTGCCGCTCGGATGATTGGCATAGCCAAAGCTGCGCCCGTGCCCTCGCCTAATCTCAAGCCAAGGTCAAGCAACGGTTCCGCGTCTAGAAGTTCTAGTAGGATTTTGTGCCCTGACTCTTCAGAGCGATGCGCAAAGATCATGTAATCGCGACAGTTCGGCTCAATCAAGGTCGCAACATACGCCGCAACTGACACAATAAAACCATCGACCAATACTGGTGTTCTGTTGTGGTATGCACCAAGGAAGGCACCCACCATTTGCACTATTTCGTAACCACCAACTTGAGCTAGAATCGATTTAGGATCGAGTCCTTTGCAGCGTGCAACACCTTGTTCAACCGAAGCCACTTTATGAGCTAGTTGTTCGTTATTGATGCCTGTACCTAAACCAACACACTCTGCCGCAGTTCGCTTTGCTAGTGCGCTTAAAATCGCTGACGCGCTGCTGGTATTGCCGATACCCATCTCACCAAACATGATGATATTGGTGCCATTCGAAATGGTTCTAGATACAAGATCTCCACCCAATTCAATCCCACGTTCTACCGTTTCTAAACTCATCGCGGCTTCATTGGCAAAGTTATTGGTTCGTGTACCCAAACGCTGGGAGATCAGCATTGGGTTATCAGATTCGATTGGTAACAATATTCCTGTGTCGACCACCGTAATATCGATGTGGTTCACAGCACAAAAACAGTTAATCGCTGCGCCGCCGTTTAAGAAGTTCAATACCATCTGTTGCGTGACGGCACTCGGGGCAATACTTACGCCTTCATCAGCAACACCATGATCACCTGCAAAAATGATGATGCGCGGTTTATTTAATTCAATATGTTCAACCGCAGCTTCTTTTCCTTGGCTTTGAATCAGAGCCAGTTGATGAGCAACCTTTTCCAGTAAACCAAGCGCGCCTAACGGCTTAGTTTTTTGGTCAATGCGATGTTGGATGTACTGCGAGTATTTTGTATCTAACATAAAATTATGTGGCACTTAGATTGAGGAACGGGGTTTAACGATCTTATTCGCTAAAGCTAAATAGTTAACGCTTACTTAGGACGAGCCACCGAGAACACATTGGATAGCGTGGCGTATTCGCCTCCACCTAGTCGAGATAAAGGATCCAGTGCGAGCGCATCAATCTTCAAGCGTTCGCTCTCTTTATCGATCACACCTTCAGAGATATACACCTGTTCAACTTGAGCAAAGATAAGGCTTTGCGGTACTTCACCGACTTCTTTAACTTCATACAAGGTGCAGCCAAAAGCCACAGCGCACTCCTTCACTCTAGGTAAAGAAAAACCTTCAAACTCAACCAACTCGATATTATTCGCGGTGACTTCAGAGTCACCATGATCGAGAGTGGCTGCTGTCGCTGTCATCACCTCGGCAGAACTGGCTGACGCGATGTGAATAACCAACTGACCCGTTTCAAGGGCATTACGAGTGGTGTCTTTGATTTCGCCCGATGGCTTCTTCCCGACCGATAGCATCAGTAGCGGCGGGTTACTTGAAACAGGCGTGAAATAAGAGAAAGGCGCTAAATTGTATTCTTGGGCAGCAGATTCCGTTAATGCCCACGCGATAGGACGAGGCACAACGGTTTGCGTCATCAGGTGGTAAATCTGAGTAGGAGCGAGAGTATCAAGCTTGAGGTTCATAGCACATCCTTGGTCTATGTGAATTACGACCCAGTTTACGTGTTAAGCAAAGCTGTATCTATGCCTAAGTAACAGAAACCGCAGAGAGTGTTCTTAATTTAAGCAATTCAAAACCACTTTTTCTCAAATTGAGAATCAAAAAGACTAACAGATTGTGCTTCGTTTGCCATCACAACGAAAAATCAATAACTTACGTTTTGGCACCCTTTATGCTTTATGTAATGTACTTGTTAATCTCTCCATTGATAAGTACCCATACAGTGAACACCCACGCTGTTAGCTACAAAATGCAACACCAAGCAACACAACCGGTTGAAAAAAGTAAAGCTCAGAAAAATGATTTAGGAGGTGCGATGATTCCAAACTCAAGCAAAAGAAAACCAAATAAATCAGGTAAGAAAGCAAGCAAAAAGGTAAGGAAAATCCCACTGTCCTTCACCTGAATTTTGCGAAGAAAGTAACAAGCCCGTCGCCCAACGGGCTTTGTTATTTTTGGGCGGCACCAATACCGGTTCCAGCTCCTTGCTATAGATAATACATCACTAACAACCACCGCATTAACCCCTCATTTATCAAACTTTAATTCGCTTAAAATTCGCACACTGTTTATATTAAACAAGCACTTGTAAATGGATTAAGGATAGTTATGAGTATTTCTGGAGATAAGACATCAATCATAGTGGCTGGTGCTACCGGACTGATTGGTCATCATGTGATGAACCTGCTCATCAACGAGCCTGCGATACAGCACATTTACGCTTTGTCCCGAAGGGCACTCGATTCACAGTTCCACTCAGAAAAACTCCACACGCTGATTCATAGTGATCTGCAAGTCACCAGTTGGGACGATACCAAAACTACACCCAACCTTGGGATCATCTGCTTAGGCACCACCAAGAAAAAGGCTGGTTCGAAAGAAGCATTGCGTAAAGTCGATGTAGAGTTGGTTAGCCACGTAGCTCAGTCGATGAAGTTTCTTGGAGTTCAACGCCTTGCGGTTGTGTCCAGTTATGGCGCGTCCGCTGATTCCTATTCGCACTACCTCAAGTGTAAAGGGCAAATGGAGCAGAACTTAAAGCGTATCGGCTTCAAGCAACTGTTCATTGCACGCCCTGGGCCATTGGTTGGCGAGCGAGAAGAACCAAGAGCCGATGAAAAGCTGCTACAAAGCGTGTTTCCTCTTCTGTCACCATTTATGTTTGGCAAGTTCAAAAACTTACGCCCTATCCAATCAAAAGATGTCGCTCAGGCCATGTTGTTCCGATTGTTCGAAAATAATTTCCAAAATATCGAAATTTACTCATCCAATGACATGCTCAATTTATTGGCAAAATATCGCTAAAAAGCTCATCTATTCACCATAATGTTGTATATCCACTCATACCATTCAGTGGATATTACCTATCGTTCTATTTAATTACTTTTCCTTATTTTACGTCTTGTTACAGGTCGCTACTGTAGCTAACAGTATTTGCGCCCATATATCTAAGCGCCCTATCGATTCAAAGAAATTCATAAGGAAAACAAATGTCACTTTCAGCTATCGCTGCCTTAGCGGTATTCACTGGTATCCTCTTCTTTCTCTACGGACAGCAGAAAAAAGAACACACGTTATCGCGCTTAGTTCTATTAGGTTTAGTTTTTGGTAGTGCTTTCGGCCTTGGTCTTCAGCTGTTATTTGGTGAAGGCAACCCTGTTATTAACGAAACGCTAGACTGGGTAAACATTGTTGGCCGTGGTTACGTAGGCCTACTGAAAATGGTGATCATGCCATTAGTCTTGGTTTCAATGATTGCTGCGGTAGTGAAGCTTGAAAAAGGCGGTTCACTGGGCAAGATTTCTGGCATCACAATTTCTGTCCTACTAGCAACAACCGCGATTTCTGCGATTGTTGGTATTTTTGTTACGCAAGCATTCGGCTTATCTGCTGAAGGCTTGACAGAAGGCGCTCGCGAAACAGCACGTATCGCAACACTAGAAAGCCGCATTGGCAGCGTTTCAGACCTAACAATTCCACAGATGCTGATTAGCTTTATTCCGACGAACCCATTTGCAGACCTAACGGGCGCTCGCTCTACGTCTATCATCGCGGTTGTTATCTTTGGTGTGCTAACGGGTATTGCTGCACGTAAAGTAATGGCAGAGAAAGAAGAGCTAGAATCACCAATTCGTACGTTCGTTGAAGCGGCTCAATCTATCGTGATGCGCTTAGTTAAGATGATCATGGCACTAACGCCATACGGCATCGCAGCGTTAATGGCGAAAGTAGTAGCAACATCAAGTGCTTCTGACATCTTAAGCCTTTTAGGTTTCATCGTAGCGTCTTACGTTGCAATTCTACTGATGTTCGTTGTTCACGGTGTGCTAGTTTCTTTTGTTGGTGTAAACCCGAAAGAGTACTTCCAAAAAATCTGGCCTGTTCTGACGTTCGCTTTCACTTCGCGTAGTTCTGCAGCAACGATTCCACTGAACGTTGAAGCTCAAATCACGAAGCTAAACGTGCCACCAGCAATTGCTAACCTATCAGCATCCTTCGGCGCAACAATTGGTCAAAACGGCTGTGCGGGTATCTACCCTGCAATGCTAGCAGTAATGGTTGCGCCTACAGTTGGCATCGATCCAATGGACATCAACTTCATTCTGTCTCTGATTGCAATCATCACGGTGAGCTCTTTCGGTATCGCTGGTGTGGGTGGCGGTGCAACGTTCGCAGCACTTATCGTACTTCCAGCTATGGGCCTTCCTGTAACGATTGCAGCACTGCTTATCTCTATCGAGCCACTTATCGATATGGCTCGTACAGCGCTTAACGTATCTGGTGCGATGACAGCCGGTACGATTACAAGTCGCCTATTAGGTAAGAAAGACAAGCAACAAGATCTGGAACAGGCGAACGCTTAATTCTGAATCAAACAGCTCGATCAACAAAAAACCGATGCCCATGCATCGGTTTTTTATTATCTGTCTTATGTCAGAACTGCGTTGTAAACGTTAGAACTTAAAGCACTAATCGAATCACATTCTCAGCTAATGCTTCATCGTCATCTTCACTTAATCCGCTAATACCAATAGCACCAATCACCTGCCCTTGATGCTTAATCGGAACCCCACCTTTGAATCCGGTGATTTTTGAGTCCGTCCAATAGCTGAGATCTTTGCCAGTTTCTCTCGCCCAAGCGCCTAAATTACCACTCGGTTGTCTATCTCTAGCTGAGGTATAAGCTTTGTTTTGAGCCAACAAGCCTGCTTGCACGCTAACATTGTCCATTCGGGAGAACGCCAGCAGTTCACCATGTGTATCACATACACTCACAGCGATGGATTGGTTGTTGTGCCCTGCAATGTCGAGCGCACTGTACACAAGTTGCTGTACTATTTTTTGATTCAACATGTTCATCCCCTATGGCAATGCTTGACCACGTGAGTACACGTATAAGTTGTACCACTCTTCACGAGTGAGATTAATCTGAGTCGCAACCGCAGACGCCTTGATTCGCTCTAGATTGGTGGTACCGATGACAGGCTGAATACCAGCAGGGTGACGACGTAAAAACGCCAACACAATCGCTTCGCTTTCTACGCCATATTGATTCGCTAACTGCGCGACATAATGCGCGGTCTTCTTCACATTCTCATGTTCTGAATATAAACCTTGCTCAGCAAATCGACCTTGTGCCAAACAGCCCCAAGCTTGCAGTTGGATATTATTCATCTGACAATGTTCAAGAGTACCTGCAGCGAAGTCTGATTGATGGTGCCCTTGCGAGTTAATCATCACCCCATCATTCAACCAATCCAATTTGGCTAAGCTCATCTCGACTTGATTCGCGACGATAGGTTGCGCGAGCGCAGATTGCAGGTACTGGATTTGGTGACTGTTCATGTTAGACACACCAACGAAATCCACCTTGCCCTGAGCTTTCAGATTCTCAAGCGTTCTTGCCAATTCATCCAACTCCATCAAGGGATCAGGACGATGCAAAAGCAGCACATCTAGCTTTTCAGTATTCAATCGCTTCAAAATACCTTCTACTGATTGGCTTACCCAATCTGCAGAGAAATCATAACGGCCAACGTTACCTTCACCTTCAAAGCGAATGCCACACTTGGATTGAATGAACATCTGATCACGTAATTCAGGGTCTTGTTGTAACGCTTGGCCAAAGGCTTGCTCTGCTTTGCTGAAAGTATAAATATCAGCATGATCAAACAGGTTAATTCCCGACTCCAGTGCGGTGTCGATTACGCTACGTGTTTGCGCTACATCAGCGGTCGTGACCGGGTTGTCGTTCCAACCACCTCCAAGCCCCATGCATCCATAGGCGATTTGCCCAACACTCTCTAGGCGGTGTGATAGTGGGATGTTCTTTTGATTATTGTTTTTGTTTGTTGAATCAATGCTGTTCGTCATACCTGATCTCGCTTAGAAGGTTTGATACCAATAAATATGCCTCTATCATATTGTTCTTTTTAAGAAACAGAATATGCTAGTAACGAAATTATTGTTTGGTATAGCGAACAATAAAGATGGGTAGCTTTGAAGGAATACGCGAATGAACGAGCACAAAAGAATAGAACGTCTGATCCTATTTGTAGAACTTGCTCAGCAACTTAACTTTACCAAGGCAGCGGAAAAGCTTGGTATATCCAAGAGCTACCTTTCAGAGCAAATCAAACGACTAGAAAGGGACTTACAGTGTCCATTGCTTGTAAGAACCACGCGCAGTGTACGACTAACCCAAGAAGGCGAACGCGCACTGCAACAAGGTTTAACGATACGCTCTCAAGTGTTGCAGCTCGAGCGCAGTGTTTCAGAGCAACACGACATCGTAAAAGGCACTTTACGCCTTACGGCACCAAAGATGTTTACAGAGGTGTTCCTGTTCGATATCTGCCAGCTGTTTAGACAGCAATACCCCGAGATTCGCTTTGAGATTAACAGCAGTTACACCAACTTTAATCTCAACCACGATGATATCGATATCGCCTTTCGTGCCACCAATACTCCGCCAGATAACATGATCGCGAAACAATTGATTACCTATCAACACGATTTGGTTGCAACCCCCAGCTATCTTAACCAATTTGGTCGCCCCACCAGCGTGAGCGATTTAAGCAATCACCAATGCTTAGCAACGCTTCATCAAACTGAGTGGCCTTTAAAATCGGCAAATATCGATGTGTCAGGTTGGCTCTCAAGTAATGACAATCACTTACTCAAGCAACAAGCCATGATAGGAAACGGGATTATTCGTATCGCGAGTTATTACGTTGACAAAGAAGTTGAACGTGGCGATTTAGAGCGAGTATTACCCGACGAGTGCTTACAACAAGGGAACAGTATTTACCTGTTCTATCCGCAAGTCATCTACCCTGCTAAAAAGCACCAAGTGTTTATTAAGTTTGTTCAGAATTACTTTGAAAGTTTGAGTCGATAAATGATGGACTAGTGATTTAAGGCAAGGGAAAGTAACTGATTTAAATAACACGAAATAGGGTTTAAATAATCCCTTCGTTTATATACCTATATTTTATTAGGGGTTATTGGATAATAATAAAGCGCTTTTACTCGTCCTCCTATTAGTTATCTTATTTAATTACAGAAAATCGTGCATTTGTTCAATAATACAATGAGTTAACTATGAAGCATCATCGTGATTGATATATGATTCAACACCTCAATATGCTGCATTAAATTGACACCAGTTCGGTAACGGGATCACCATGAGCTTTATTATACTTTTACTTCTTCTACTCTTCGTTTTCATAACACGCTTACTTCAATGGCGAACAACTTCCACTTTTTTATCTCTTGTTCTTATATCGTCATTTGTGTTGATTGGTTCAGGTTTTATCCCTCGCTATTTATTAGACGACCTACAAGCGAATTACGAAAGTAAGCCTGAGATCCAATGGTCGGATAATAATGCGATTGTTCTTCTGGGTGCAGGAACGCAGCTAATTAAAAGTACACAAGAGTTCGAACCAGCCTTTTTCTCTTATGGCCGAATCAGTGAAACGGCAAGCCAATATAAAGATTGTGCAAAAACGCAAACAGCATGCAAAGTGATCATCAGTGGTGGTGATGCTCAGAATAACGGTGTCACAGAGGCTGAAATTTACGAGCAGCAACTGCTTAGGCTTGGCGTTCCAATGGGCGACCTTATCCAAGAACCGAACAGCGTAAACACTTGGAAAAATGCGCAACTGACCAGCGACCTGATGAAACATCACCAATTCGACAACATTGTGCTGGTTTCATCTGGCCTGCACATTCGCCGTAGTGAACTCTACTTCAACCACTTTGGATTAAACGTGATTCCGGTAAGAGCCGATTACATGGCGGCTCAAATTTCATGGCTGCCACTGTGGTATAACTTTGCGGTAACAGACTTTGCTCTGCATGAACAAATCGGGGTTGCTCGATACAACATCTACAACTTTATGGGTTGGAACAGCAAACGCGAAAAACCAGGCGACGCGTAATAAGACACTCGCCGATTACCGAAGGCTGCTCTTAGTAAGGTAGTCAAATCACTATAAATGAAAATGCAGTGAAAACCCTTGGGTTATCGCTGCATTTTTGTATCTGTTTTGTCTATGTTCTTTACCATCTATGCAAGACAATCAGTATCAACCTGTTTGTTGAACTCGCCACCTTTCATCATTTCATCGAAAGCCTTACACACACCTCAAAAGGTATCCCGTACCTGAGTACGCACCGCTCAATAAAAAAGACAGAGAATAAAGAGAAAAATCCTTATCAAATGACACTTCAATCACTAAAAGCACCTGAAATTAAAGAGAATTTCTTTTCAATTCAATTCAGTATTTTTGCGATCGTTTTATATGACAGAGTACACGCCGCTAGGAGCCCTCGGCTTCAAATAACACATATAAATAATATCTAATAAAAAAGCCAAACAATGGCAATTAGGAACTCATTAATGTTCAACGTCAGTAAAACTGCGCTCTTTATCGCTGCCACATCATTAACGTCTTATTCTGTTAATGCCAAAATCTATTCAGACCAAGTCGTGTTGGATAACCTCGGTGAGGATGTTTGTCGCTCCGACTATCGCCCACTGACTCATACTGAAGCGCAGGAACACAAAGCTGCGCTTGTTTCTCGTATGAACGTTTGGGATATCTTTGGTCTTAAAGATGATTGGGTGATCATGGGCTCTGGTTACCACGGGCTTATTAAGCATGGAGAGTTAAGTGACAAAACCTGGTGTTACCCCAATGAACCAGAAGCGGGGTTACCATACTACCCAGCGCAAGCAATCCAAGAAAGCAGTAACCTTGGGGTTCAGAGAAGCTTGGTCAATGACAATGCATACTTCATCAGGCCATTAGCCTATCTCGCACACAACCTTGGTTATGCATGGGTAGGTGGCGATGACGGACTCTATGTTGGTCAAGACATGGCGATAAATCAGCTTAACGATGGCTGGGAGATCAAGGGAAATAGTAATGGCAGTTGTACAGGTGACCGTTGTAATGAGAAAACGACAATCACCGTCGATAACTTCGCTTACACGCTCGATACGAAAGGCTTCTCATACGGTACCGTTGAAGAAACAGACCAAGAGCTAATTAACACCCTCTCAGCTTACGCCATCAATAAGACCGAGCAGCCTAAACAGATCATCGTCGATCTTCATTTCTTACAATCAACGCAGTGGAATAAGACCAATCGTTTTGACCTTGCAGATGTTGTCTTGATGAACGAAGACTTTAACTGGCCTCAAGCTGGAAAAACCGATGTTCGAGTGATGTTAGAAAAAGGCCAGCATTTCGCTGATACCAATAGTGGGCAGCGCTCTAAGGCGAGTGACCTTCAAGCCATCTTAACGGTACCTGCTCGATCAGTTTTACCATTTAGAGTTGAGTTCTTACGCTCTACCATCTCTTACCCTTATCGCATCAAAGCTAATATGAGTTACGACGTAAACTTCACAGGCTTTCTTCGTTACAGTGGTAATGCGTTAGTTTCACACCCGACTAACCGCCCTACGCTCTCTCACACATTTACCATGGGCACCAACAGCGAAGAGCAAGCGAATATCCGCTACCAATGGGACCACCGTTATATTCCCGGTGAGATGAAATGGTGGGACTGGAGTTGGGCAATCAACGAATATGGCCTGAGCAGCATGCAATATGCCGCTGGCGCGAGTGTTCGCCCCTTCTACTCTTATGTTTCTGGTCAGTTTAATGCCGAGTCACAATACTCTGGGATGATCGATATCGGTGCTGAGCACTCTGTCGATTCATTTGATGCCGTGAACATATTAACCAACCACAAAACCTACTATGCGGGCGATATAACTGTTGAGACCGATTTCGATCCTGAAGCACTAAATCGACTCGGTTATCACGATGCTCAGCTAATGATTACTCCAATACAACACTAAAAACACGCCTGTACTCAAACGCTAAGCTCATCACTCCTGTGGTGAGCTTTTTGTTACCTCCGTATCCAAAAGTAAACCAAAGCACTTATTCAACAACTGTTCTGGGCAGGTTCCCTCTGTCGTCAGTGAACACTGTTTGAGAAGTGTTTTTCCTCCCAACCACCAAAGAAAGGCACTATCTAAATATGACCAAGAAAATCCATTTATGGCGGTTCGCAGCCATTGTCTATAGCCCCTTATCCGTCGCATTTTGTCTTAGTGACGACGTCCAAGATACTCAATCATTAGATGCGATTAACCAGAATCGTATTACGTCCTGGGCTCGAAACGAAGTTTATTCAGAGCCACAGTTTGGCATTGCACTAGGCGAACTTGAGCACGATGCTCATACAAACTCTTTCTCGGCAGCTTGGCCACAAACAGAGCAAGCATTGGCGAGCGTCCCGCAAACTTTTGAAAGTACACTAAGCGAACAAAGTCTATTTAGCCGCCTCGGTAAAGCAGGATCTTCTACGCTCGAAGTTTTAGGGCCAGTTGGAGATGCGGTCGCCGTGGGCCTTTGGCTAGACAACATGGTCAGTACATTCTCTCAGGAATCCTCTACTCGTCTTGATGAAGCCGCTTCTGTATTTTCCATCGTTCCTCTCGTTGGTGATGAGTTAAACCTATTGTCGAATGATATTAAGTACTTCGCAGCGAAAGAAAAAATTGAAGAGTTTGAAAACCAATCACATTACGTGTTTAGTGACCACTCGCCAGATTTTTATCGCTTCCATCACAAAAAAGAGGACGCAATTGCTCTACTTAACAAATACGACAATCACGTATTACAGAGTGCCAAAATGTATGTCGACCACTTACTTCTTGAAGCTGACACAGAATATCGACGTCTGACCGCTGCATACGATAGGCAACTTTCTAAGCAAATGGCACGCATTGATTTAGAAATGTT
Organism: Vibrio sp. T3Y01; assembly: GCF_013114525.1. Classification (NCBI taxonomy): domain Bacteria; kingdom Pseudomonadati; phylum Pseudomonadota; class Gammaproteobacteria; order Vibrionales; family Vibrionaceae; genus Vibrio; species Vibrio sp. T3Y01. The sequence goes on from NZ_VTXJ01000008.1 coordinate 103,435, forward strand.
GAAATCTATCGCGCATGTATCGCCTGAATCAAATCTGCACCAACCTCTATGCCACAACAGTCACTCCTCTTTAATAGAACTAGAACGCTGTATTCGCACTGAAGGGCCCTCAAGAATTGACAATTTAGTTAATAACCTAAACAAAGATGACTACCACGCGCTCGCTTTAAAATTACATAGCAAGAAAAAAGAGCTCGTTGAAATCGCTTTACGCCGACTATCCACGCACAGAATGAACATAGTAAAACGGCTAATAGAAAGGTCAAAACCTCACGTCACATCGATCATAACACACAGCAAAATCAACCGAAGTACATTGGAATTTCAAGTCAGGCAAAGTGGATTGAGAGAGTATGCAAACGAAGTTTGGGGACTTGATTATCTCAGTGAAGAGCAACTTAAAACGGCTACCTTACTGATACGCCCAGCCAGAGAGTGTTGGGGAGTTCCTGCCATTGTACCCGGAGGCATTCAAGCCTCTGTCGATGCATGTAAAGACTCTGGTGCATTATACGATACTTACCACCCTATAAAGGACCCAGAGTTATCAGAAGTGTTGCTAAAAAAGGTTGAACTTAATGTCGAAGAGCATGTTGCATCGAGAGTTATTGCTGGTTGGCCAGTTGGCTTATTTAAAACTCAATTAATCAACACTGCTAACGCCTATATATCTGGCCAGTCGTCGAACAAACTATTTGAAGAGCTCCTGTCCAAGTTAGCAAACAAAGAGGCTCTCCCCTACCAAACGTCTTTCAATGATTACTTGGAGAGCAAAGGAGTTGACAGCTCAGACCCCAATAATCGCAACAGTTGGTATCAGATTAGCCGTTGGTACGAGCTGCTGCTAACAGAACGACCAAGTGGTGGGGTATTAGATCAAATCAAACAATATGAAATTTTTAAACACTTTATTCAGCCTCAATTCAAGATCGCTATTACCCTTTCTTACATACGCTCTCTCAATTACTCAGTACCCTACCCAAGCGTATACTCTGCAGCAAACCTTAGGTTTTATGCCCCTCAAATGGCAGACATACTCGATAACGTGATGTCGCAACCTGGCGCTCACTTTGAGCAAAACTTTCAAAACGCCATTGACAGCATAACGGAAAAGGCGATGAAAGCGACAAGTGCCAACCAACTTCAGTATTTATTGGGCGATCTTTCTCTCTATCTTCAAATCGCACAGCATCAACAGTCAGAATCAAATATATCAACCAACAGTAAACATCAACTGTTCAACAGCACGCTATCACCTCTTCATCTGAGCTACCTATCACAAGACCATCAAGACAACATTGCGTTTCAAATTGGGGAAATCTCTACCCACCAGCTTTGGTCAGACCTAGTTGATATCAAGAGCGCGTTAAGCCAAGGGGATATTCAAACGGCAGTAACACAATTAGGAGCCATCGTTAAAGAGGATGACTTTCCCATGCTTCCACACATCAACCATATGCTGCTTAGAGAGCTAGAAGATTGGATTGAAATTCAATTGGCATTAGAGGAATAAGTCTATGAAACATAAAATTACACTAACCCTTTTGACCTTGATGCTGCTCATCAATTCAAGCCATACATTTGCTGGAAAAGGATCTGAATTTGGACTCTTTTATGATGATCCAGACGGCGTAAGAGTCATCGAAGGATACAATTCCGGGGCTTATGGAAACCTTTATCGCATGTCCAGAAATCTATACGTGCAAACCAAGAGTGACGCCTACCTTGCAGACATGAGCGTATTGATTCGCAACCTGCAACTATCGCCAACAGGACGTGAGATTTTGCGACAAATCGCGACCTACGAACCAGTAAATGCGCCCGATGATGCTGTTGAACCACTAATAGAGCATACGATCGGAGTCGATCAATCAAAGGCCACTGTTGTCACGGTGATCAGGGAACCTGAAGGCCCAGGCCGACTATTCGAGACAGTACCTTCGTTGTTCGAAGACCAGCAAAAGGCTTCACTGGCATGGCAACGACAATTCAATGGCAAAGGTGTATCGAATACGATTCTCTTCTCCACCACAGAGATGGTTAACATTCCAGGAAAGAACACACCATTTGATCAAACCGTCGCTTTAGGACATGAACTCATCCACGCTCGAGATTTTTCTTCTGGCGCTGTTCCACAAGGCAGTACACCTCTGTCTCATCGACATCCCGACACCAACCAAATCACAGAATATGTCATTCCGAATTATGAGTACCAAACGACAGGAATTACACACTACGACAATGCTGAAAATGGGCGAGATCCTGTAACGGAAATCAGTAGTGCAAGACAATCAATGATCAACCTACGCGAAGAGATGCATTTCCATTGGAAAGCGCTCGGACAAGAAAAGGCTAAGGCGTATTTAAAAAATGAAAAAGTGGTGAGCGAGTTTCATTTAGCTGATGATCTAGGAAAAGAGAAGCGCAATACTTATTGGCCAAAAGAGCATTACGACTATCAACCCTACCCCCTTGAAACTAGACCATCTGCGACACCTCAGCACGCACCTAAATGGGATACCTTAGAAGGAAAGCAAGCTCATATAGAAGTTAAACAAGCACTCCAAAAGTCATTAAGTGAAGGGAATAAGCCAGCGATTGTTATCGTTGATGCTACCGAACAGCGCCTTTCTCAAAGCCTGCAAAACTCGCCAGCGCTTACACGAAGAGGCCTTAGTAACCAAAGTTCCATTTTGAAATACGCAGCTCAGAACGACATCAAAGTGGTCAACCTATACAGTGCCGCGAATGAAACGCCACTGAGCTCGCTAAAAAAAAGGAAAAAGAACCTGCTATATCGAGCGATTTCCGGTCAAAAAACAGGGGAGACACAAGGTTACCGAGACGTTCAATATAACGAAGGCAACCAAACAGCCCTAACCTCGGCACTGGAAGACAATGACGAAGTGTTAGTGATGGCCTACTCTGACGGCAAAGTGACAACCAATATTATCGACAACCTTTCAGAAAACATGCAAAAACAAGTAGTGGTATCGCGATACGCTAACTTGGATTACCAACCATCAAACCTCAGCGCAGAAGAGAGCACAGCCTGGAAATCACTAAGAAGAAAAGACAATGTAAGAATGCTTGGAGGTGGCAGCCGCTCTCGCTTCAATATATGTAGCATCCAATAAATAAGGCTCAAAAAGACGGTTTGCCATCAGTAAAATGTCGTATACAACCGGCCCTTTGTTAGTGATTAACCGCAATAGCAAAGGGCTGGTTTATGACACATAAACTCGTTGCGTGACTTAAAAATGCAATCACAACGACACAAAAGTTTGAGTTAATGAAGCCGGCTAAAGACAGAGATCCCTAACAGGAGGAGCTATGAAATACTGTCCATGTTGCTCAACAGAGCTCATCTCACGAGATGATGTACACATTTGTCCACGTAACGAAATCGGTGACTGCTATTTTGACGGGTATGAGCAATCTCATATTGAATATCATCAGCTCAAAGACTACCCACAAGATTCAGCGTTCGATATCGCAGAGGTCATCGCTGACTAGCTCTAATAGAGTTGAAAAACGGAGTTTGTCTCGCTAGCAAATCGTTTCGGCTTACGTTTATATTCACCAAAATTAAAAAGCCCTGATGTTAATATCATCAGGGCTTTTTTGTCTTTCAGCGCCATAAACATACAGCAAATCTAGAAGTAATTAGCTAACCATTACCACATAAGATCATCTGGGATGACGAAGTCTTTGTACGGATCATCTTCATCAACTTCATCGCTACTTGCCGTTTGAGTATCAACGATTGATTCTTCATCACGCATAGCGATTTTGTTTGCTACCGCTGTTGGAATAACCACATAGCTTTCGCCCTGACGCGCAATACTCAAGATACCTTTACTCAATTGCTTTTGAGTCAGCTCTTCTACGTATAGGTATTTAACCAAAGTACCGTCGGTGAAGTTATATTTGATCTCACCATCTTTCTGGTCAATCTTATTCATATCAATCAGCTGTTTCACTTGAGCTTTGATCTCTTTGCTCAACTGTTTCTCTTTCAGCTGCTGGTTTAATTCTTTGTCTTTTGCTTGCTGCGCCAGTTTGTTTTCTTCTGCCGCTGCTTTTGCTTCACGAGCTTGAACGCGAGACTTTTTAGAGCCTTTCTTCGCCTTCTTTAATTTTTTCTCATTTACCAAGCCAGCTTTAAGCATCTGCTCTTGGAGTGTTAACTTTGCCATGACTTTCCCAGTTCAGGATTAAAAACGGCACTATCATACCTGTTTTTCGAGTTTCTGTTTACCAGATAAGAGTAAATTACTCAACAATTCCAAAATTAACACATCCTCTCAAAACGACTTATTGTTCATTCTCTTAACCGATACCAATTCACCTTCCAACTTTATTGCGCGCGCGTAACACTTCTCATTCCATCAGAACAATATTTTCACCTTCAATAGATGGTCAAATTTATAAAACCTTGGCATATATCTCATAATTTAATATTGCTTATAGAGTTATAACTCAAGCGCAATATCTATTGACTACGTTATTCATTACACCCATTAGTAAGGATAACGTAACCAATGAAAAATCAATGGACTAGCTTAAGTGCATTACTCGCATCAGCTTCATTCTTATCTACCTCGGCTATCGCCGATACCGACGTGTATCTGACCAATAACACCAATCAAGTAATGACGATTCAAGCCAGTCACAGTGGTACTGACCTCCTAAAATATGGAGACGAATGGCAACAACACGTTGAACAAATTGGCCCTTGGGAGACCAAAAAACTGATCAGCTTTAATCGTTGGACGGGCGTCAAATCAGGGGAAACTTATCAATTCAACACTGTGGTTTCGAATACTGTGGGTGAAAGTATCACTCTTAATCAAACCATGAAGGGACACTGGTACAACTCTACTCTACAACATGGCTTAAGTGCTGCTGATGTTAATTTGAGACTCTACGATGACCGTAATATTCATCGCAGTACGACCGATGCCTTTGACCTGAATACCGAGCTCGCACTCAAAGCTGATAACACAGCACGTTACGATGACATTCACTACACCATCACTCCAGAAAAAGTAGACGAGCAACCGAACCCTGATGCGAATACGTTGAAGGTCATGACGTATAACATTTGGGCTCTTCCTGCGATCGCCTCCCACATTGGCGACCGCTACGACCTGATCCCTCAGTATGTCGAAGGCTACGACGTACTCGCACTTCAAGAGGTGTTTGCCAACGGTCGAGATGAATTCTTACGTGAGCTGGCCAAAGAATACCCTTACCAAACTAAAATGCTCGATAAAGATGGCATCAACATCTACGACGGCGGCGTCATCATTGTCAGCCGCTATCCTATTGTTAACGAAGCTCAGTATGTGTTTCCCGACTGCACTGGTACTGACTGTTTTGCTGACAAGGGCGTGAACTACGCAGAGATCATCAAAAATGGACAGGCATATCACGTGTTTGGTACTCACACCGCATCGTTCGACACCACAACGGCACGTAACTACCGACAACGTCAATTCAGACAAATGCGTGAGTTAGCCGTATCGCTCGATATCCCTGCATCAGAAACTGTGATTTATAGCGGCGACTTCAACGTTAATAAGCTTAAGTTCCCAAGTGATTACCAAGAGATGTTTGCTAACCTTCAAGCGATTGAACCCGAGTATTCAGGCTATACGGCGTCGACATTCGACCCACGTATTAATAACTTCGCTGGCGAGCCAATGTCCGGTGGGGAAAACGTCGAATACCTAGACTATGTCGTGGTCAGTTCCGAATACGCAGTGAAAGCGCATAACAATAACCGGGTTGACGTTCCCCGCTCTACCAGTAATGAGCTTTGGAAGCATTACAATCTTTCAGACCACTTCCCTGTTAGTGCAGTCATCAAGTAACGTGGTGAAGAAGAAATGCAGCGCGTTATATTAATCATCATGCTCATCGCATTGGTGGGCATGATTAGTTATTCATGGTCATCGAAAACACCAGAAACATCCACGGCTTTGGTTGAACAGGAAGCAGTTGCGCAACAAAGCGATGATTACCCTCTCATTGAGAATCACGAAACCGAAAGACAACAAGACGCTTTGCGCCAACCCAATCTGCCTGTAACGATTGATGGCAAAGCGTATGCTGAGCAGTTGGTTAGCCTTGAAGGTAAAAGCTTGTTCAGTGAGTTTGACCAATTTTGGGCACAATGCGAACAGACCAACAACTGTAAGGTACAACTATCGCAACTAGAATCTGAGTTACCAAAAGAATGGTTTGAATTACTGAGCAACTATCCTGCTCTCTATTCAGAGTGGAAAACTATGGAAAGTACCATCCCTCTCGACTCTGTAGATAACTTAGAGGCGCGCGTTGCCTTGTTTAAGCAATCCGCGCAACAGATATGGGGTGAGTTAGCCCACCAGCTGTTTTCCGATCAATTTGCGCATTTAGACTTTACGCTTAGTGCAAAGGCAGTTAATTCGATAGAAGCGAACGAGTTTACTTTGCACTATCAAAAATTACTGTCGCAGTGGCAAAGTAAAGCCGAAGCATTAAACGTAGAAACTAAAGCACAACAATACGAGCTCGCTATGTCATTACTTCCGAGTAACTTTAGCCCAACCGAGCTAGCCTCCATTAAGGCAGAACTGCAAGAGATATATTTGAATGAATCACAAGCAAGCAACATTGTGGCTCGTGAACAACAAGTAGCGAAGCAACAGCAAACGGTGGCAACTTATCATGAACAATTCGCTCAACTAAAGTCGTCCTTAGATGTACTGCGGTCTACCAGCCATAGGGACTGGAGTACCCAAGAGTGGGATACATACTATCAACAACAGGTGTCTGGCTTTCGGGAGACCTTCTTTAAATAACCTCTTTGGACAATCTAGCTTCAAATCACCAGCCAACTACCGTGGTATCGGATCAGCTGAGGTCATTGCGAAACTGTGCTGGTGTTTTATGAAGCCAGCCTTTAAATGCCCTTCTGAAGTTTGCAGGATCACTGTAGCCAAGCCTTTCACCGATATCCTCAATGCTCATGGTTGTCGCAAGCAAAAGCTCTTTGGCTAACTCAATACGAGCTTCCGATAATAATGTCTGATAACTGGAATCATGAGCGTTCAGCTCGCGCCTGAGTGTGCGAGAGCTGCAACCAAACTGCTCTGCGAGTCGCTCAATACTGGGAAAGTGACCTACCGTTTGGTAGAAGATCGTTTTTATCTGGTTGGTTAATAGATGCTCTGAATCCAAGGTCTCAACAATCGATTGGCAAGAAGTGAGGTAACGTTTCAGAGTGGCGGCGTCATGAGTTGGTAGGGTTTGGGACAACACCGATGCATCAAATCGCATCTCACAACTGACCTTAGCAAAGGCGACATCACACGCAAACCGTTCATTATACAATGCGGCGTAATTGGGGCATGGATAAGGCAACAACAGCGTTTCAATCGATAATACAGAGCCAGTCAGTTCCTGAAACAAAGAAAGGATCGAGCTAAGAAAGTACTCGCTGCAGAAAGGAAGCAGGTCCCCAACCTCTAATGTGTTGTCGATCAGTATCGCAGCTTTCTCACCATCTCGAATCAACTTTACCGAGAAGATCGGCCCGTTCAAGCGTAGGTATTTAAAACCTGCCTTGATCGCCTCTTCTACGTTTTGACTGGTCGATAACACATACCCCAACACACCAAAGTGGCTCAAGCTAGCGTTTTCCCCAAGCCATAAACCCAAACCATCATGTGGAAAGCTTTGGTTCACAGCACTGAAAATAGACAGTTTATCCGCGTAAGTCAGTTTCGTATTGGGATCTCGCCAATCGGCACTTTCAAGTCCTAAACCAAAGAGTAGTTCTTCAGTATTCACGCCTCTTTGTTCTATGGCATTGAGCAATAATCCCACATCTAAAGCGCCCAGGTGATGGCGGTGCTCGGTTGGCATGTACTCTGCGATAATGTTCAATCGAATCTCCTAAAATCAGATCACCTCCGTCAACGTAACCGCTCACGATCGCCCCTAAATAGGTAAGATCGTGATTAGAAACCCGCTCCTGTCCGAATATGACCTCCAAATTCTACTAAACTCACCGCACAATGGGGTTAATTGTTAAATTAATGTGAACCATCGCAATGATAAACACACTTCCAGCTCCAGACTGCGTGATTAACTCTAATGGTCAGCCAATCATTGGGCATTTCGATGGTGTCCCAAAACATCTCAACATCGATAAGTTTGACTATCGAAACGCCATGGACGCAAAAGCAAGCGCTTGGAGTAAGCACTTCCATTACAAGCAATTTCAGTTTGTGAGCCTAGTTACACAGACTCACATCATTGGCGTTGCTATTGCTGACATTCGTTACTTGAGTTCGGCGTTTTGTTACGTATACGACATAGAGAGTAATCACCTAGATGAGTCCAATTGGCTGCGACCTTTAGCAGTTGATAAGCAAGTTACTCACTCCCCCTTTCAAGGCACAACAAAAATCGCAGGTCATAGTATTGTCTTTGATATTAAAGACGGACATTGGAGCATCTCACTCAACACCAAGCATGTGAAAGCACAACTTAACTTGCGACCAGAGCCCCAAAGCTTGCCTATGGCGATGTGCACACCAACTGGTTATTCAGGATGGACCTACACCCAAAAGCACAATGCACTAACAGTAACTGGAACGCTTGAGATCAACCAACGAGCGGTCTCTCTCAACGACGCACGTGCTGGCTATGACTTTTCTGCTGGATACATGAGACGTGAAACCAGTTGGCGTTGGGCTAGCATCAATGCGCTAGTGGATAACACGAACATTGGGCTTAACCTCGCGGCTGGAGTTAATGAAACAGGTGGCTGTGAAAACGTACTGTGGATTAATGGGACCCGACACTTACTTAGTGATGCACAGTTTACATTTAGCCGCCAAGATACCCATTTGCCTTGGCAGATAACGTCTGCAGATGGACGCATCAACCTGACTTTTACTCCCTGCAACCACCGCAGCGAAAAGCTAAACCTATGGCTGTTAAAGAGTAACTTTCGCCAGTTCATCGGTCACTTTTCTGGCTCAATTAAAGACAACGAAGGGACAACCCACCAGCTCGATGAGGTGCTTGGTTTAACCGAAGATCACTTCGCTCGCTGGTAGAAAAGCCTGCTACCTAGGCGAATTAATGAATAGCGATTAACTCAACATATCACCTCATCACTCAGAGTGGACCCACAAGGATAAAGGATGAATATCGACGCATTAATCAATCACCCAGAATGGCTACTATTGGTACTGGCGCCTTTGTTCATGATTTGCATGCTGGCGGAGTATTTTATTGGTCAGAAACAAGGACGATTACCAGATAACTCAAGCTATAAGCTATCTGAAGTGGTATGTAATTTCACACTGGCAGGTATGCATCAGCTCTCGGACTTATTGACCGGGCTGCTGATCGTTCAGCTTTACCTATGGTTATTTGGTTGGCGTTTAATGGACATAGAGATGGGCGTGTTGAGTTTCATTGCGCTCATGATTTTACAGGATTTTTTTTACTACTGGTTCCATCGAGCAAGTCATCGGGTTCGCTGGATGTGGGCCGCTCATGTCGCGCATCACAGTTCAGAACGCATGAACTTTAGTACCGCTTTTCGTCAAAGCTTAATGTACCCAATCGCGGGGATGTGGCTATTCTGGGTGCCACTCGTCATCATAGGGTTCGACCCGAAGTGGGTGATCTTTGTAGTGCTTTTAAATCTAGGTTTGCAGTTCTTTGTTCACACACAGTGGGTTCGCAGCTTAGGGCCACTTGAGTACCTCTTTAATACGCCATCGCACCACCGAGTGCACCACGGCAGGAACCCGCAATACATCGATAAAAATTACGCTGGTGTGCTTATTATCTGGGATAAGTTCTTTGGTACTTTTGAACCGGAAGTGGAAACTGTACGTTACGGCGTCACCAAACCAGTCAACAGCTTCAACCCTATCACTGTTACTTTCCAAGAGTGGAGGCTGATATGGACAGACCTCAAGAATACGCAGCTATCTAGGATGCAGAAAATTAAGTTAATGCTCTCTCCGCCTTCTGATTAACACCCGCGAATTGATGGATGAAAATGGCCCACATTAGGCGGGCCACCAATTCAGTTTATTTCCAACGCCACTGGCTACCGTTGATATCAGCCCCCACCCGCCAAGTACGGTCATTCCATTTCAGTGAGTTTGCTAAGCCATTCTTCAACTGACCATTATCCCAACGCCATTGTTGAGTCTCATGATTACGGCACAACTCTAAGCTAATATCTATTCCATTCTGGTCAAGACACATAGTTGGTGCGGCTTTGTTGATCAACTTGCCATTCGCATTCATTTTCCACTTTTGATTATCACCATCGTGACAGCGCCAACCATAAATGACTAAACCTGATTTAGAGCCATCGACTTCGGCATCTAAACATTTCAATCCATCCTCTGACTCGGTAACAATACTTCGCCATTCACCAGCGGTCTGCGTACCACTCGATGCTTCGAACAGAGCCTTCACTACTGATGTCAATGGTTGAGTGCTGCGTGATGATCTACGAGCGTTATCTTGCCAAGATTGAGGAACAGGCTGTGTAATGTCCCACAGGCCTTGGCCATCATAGTATGACTTAGCTATCGATTCAGGAGTCGGTGTCCATAAAAAGTCTGGATGTCGGTTCTGGTACCATTCCCCACCAATCGCATTACCATTTTGATCAAGTTCCAAGTCGTAGTAATAAGTAACGTTAGTAATACCATCGTAACGCGGTGAGTCACTGGTTCTATGGGTTGGGGACGTCTCAACGACATAACTGACCACCATCTGAACGCCGACCACGCTTTGTGCATTTGAAGAACGGTAACTAGAAAATCTATCTTTACGGTAATCACTCAGGTCAATGGTTACCGCTGCTGGTTGAGAAGCGGTTTGGTTCGTTTGTGGATTAAAATAGGTCACCTTATAACCAACAACAGGTTGATTCCAAACTTGATAGTCATAAGTTGCGTCCATGATTAAGCTACGCTTGGAAATGCCCAATTGATTTATGATAGATAAGTGCCAACTGGCTGGGTTGGTATCTACACAATTCGGATCGACAACACGCCCATTTTCATCTCTCTCCGGGTCTTTTATGTTACAGCGCCCACCAATAAAGCGAGAACTAAACGGCGCTTCAGACCATAGTAATGTCCCGAGAGCTTTGATATCTGACGGGTAGAAAGTAAGCGGCTCTCCATTCGCGTCAGGTACAATCAACGATTGCTTTGGTCGAGGAAGCATATAGGCGGCAGGTGCCCAGCCATGGCAAAGGCCCATCCAACGCTCCACATGGCCACGAGACTCATAATATCCCTTCCCCGACTCCCATGAACGTTGGGTCAGCGTGAAATTCTCATCTCCAACCAGAAGATCATATTTTTCTGCTGGCGACAGGTCATCACGGTCTTTGCCCTGATAATACTCTAGTGGTTTTTGTGAATGACTGAAGTTGAAATAGTCTTGCCAATTGTTCGCTCTCAGTTCCTTATCGGCATAACGCCAAGCAAGTGCACCAGAGTAGAGAGGCCAATAGGTATCTGACCAAGGTTGAGCATCAAGTCGCGTTTGATTAGGTGCCACTTGAGCCAATTGGTTTAAGTTGCGAATCAGTCCGTTCCCTGCATCAACTAAACGAGCTGGGTTATCGTTTTGTCGAATCGGTGATAATAAGAACTCTGATATTTCTGAGTTTGCCTCTCCCCTTCTCATGATGGTGTCTCTCATCAAGTCTCGATGACGACTCATATACTCGGAGTTCTTGGAAAAGATAACCTGACCAGTTTTTTCCGGAATAGCATCCATAACCGTCTGGGGAGATTCATGAAACGCCTCCATGAATTCAGTGACTTGTGAATCACTAGCGACTGCGGCATATGGGAGTATCGCTGACAATAAAGTTACGATCGTTTTCATTAAAATTTCTACTCTCTCAGTTACTGTTGTTATTGATAATAATTACCATTAACAGGACAAAGTAAGCAGAGTGGTTCGCTTTATGGGATAAATCAATTTCACGATCGTGCCAATAAATCAAACTGTGATTCGCTTTCGAATAACACCTCCATTTATCTTCTGAACTAATTAGAACGCGAACTATCTATAAATAATCAGATAGATACGCAACAACCCATATTAAACAATAGGCATAGCATGTATAATAAAAAGCTATTAGAAATTGATTATTATTACCAAAATGAAAACATTACACATTCGCTATTTGCTTGCCCTTTGCCTCTCTGCACTACCATTTACTTCACTCGCCGCCCTCAAATATAACGCTCAGTATTACAGTGCTGATAGCATTGAAGCCATTCTTGAAGATATGTCTGACCCAGGATTCGAATCGAATTATGGAGACTTCGCTAAGATCCGGTCGCAGCTGTACCAACAAGCAGGAGCGCAAAACCAACACCTAAACCCTAGTGAGATTGACGCACTAGAAAGGTATCAAGATGATGCCTATCAGCCGATAAGAAGAGGGTTAGCGCAAGGGAGAATGGACTCGGAGACAGAATCATTAATCAATGAAATAGACTCAGCGTTCGAACATGGCATCAAATACAAAGGGACGGTGTTTCGTGGGGAGAGCTTACTCTCCGCTTACGGAGACACTGTAAAAGTTGGAGATATCGTCAGTCCCAATTCCTACTTATCTACGTCTATCTCGAAAACGTCTTCTTATACTTTTCATAATGGGCAACTTTCTCGATTTGAGCTTAACCTTGGTCAACATGGAATCGTGATACCCACGGTGCGCGATGATGAATTAGAGGTGCTGGTTAATAGAAACTCTCTGTTTGAGGTCACGGCAATCAATACCACCCCGGAGGGAAATCAAGTGATCTATCGCGAGGTATCAGCAGAACAGGTCGGCACGCGCCCTATAAAAGATCTCCATTCAGGAGAAAACCTCACCGTAGCAGAAGCCTGTATCTACTAGTGACTTTGCCGTTAGGTAGGAAACATTAGGCATTATGATAAAAGCTGAGGACATCTTTCCTCAGCCTTAACGATCACTAATAGACCTTATGAAAGTCGATCAGCTGAAATGTTAAGTCGCTTACCCAAAAATCCCCATCCAACTCGGCACCTTGTACGAATCGTTTGTCTCCCATCTCTAAGGTCACAATATATTTACCCGCGATAAGCCCTTCGACCATGTAAAAGCCATCACTCTCTATTTCACTGGAATATTCGGTGCCTTTCTGGATGTGTTTAAAATGCAGGTGCGCATTGCTCTCTATATCCCCTTCCACAGTGCCATCCACACCAAATGACACCACCATCTCGATCGGTGCATGGGTTTGTCCCACCTGCTTAGTATTTACAAACACTGGATTCTGAATTGGTGTTAAGTTGAGGTCTAACGCTCCTTCATCGATATAAATTGGTAGCTTTTCTCTAGCAGGAACACTTGAAAACTCAAACCTTCCTTTTGAATTACTAACAGCACGTTGGTCTAAGACCTGTAAGCTGACTCCGGCTATAGGTTGCTTGTGATGGTCATACACGATGCCGGTCAGTTTAGAGTGGTTGTATCGATTCCATTCAACAAACTCGCCAATATCTTCGTCAAAATAGGTTTTCGCACCAAATTCCGTGGTCATCTCGACGCCATATCGGTCTTCTGTGCCTTCCAATTTAAAGAGCAGATATGGATTCACGCGTGCTTCCAAAGAGGCAGTAAATGAGACCTCTTGTTTCTGGTAGCGTGCCGATACATTAGTGGTCAGCTCTTGAAATACCTTCAAAGGATCAAGCACACACTCTTTACAGGCATTTCTTAAGGAGAGCTCAGTGCGTTCATGATGTCCAGACCCATTCACTGTTCCAGATATATTCCACGATGTGTCAGAGAAGCCGCTTTTGGCGAGCTCGACGGTATGCAAGTAACTATCTTGGTGGGTATCTTTCGTGTATTGATAATCTCCTGCATAAGAAAGGAACAGGTTACTAGACACTTTGGCGTTCACTTTTGGCTCTACACTTAACTCGTCGTCATCGTTTCTTACCGTTAAAAAGGCAGTGAGATTTGCAAGTGACAAGTTGTACTTGAAGACATCATACTCCATCGACTCTAAATCCAATTCATCGGTCTTATTAAGTTCAATCGATGCGGACTGATCGGCACCTAGCAAGATATCAAACTCCATGGGGAACCGATTAAAATCGGGCAACCAACCAATATGACCAGCAAACCAATGGGTCGGTAAATATCGTCCCTGAAAACCGACTAAGTCTTTACCATGCTGTCGTCTGAAAGCACTACCCACGGTAAAATAGTCAGCGAGGCCATACTCTAACGAGACAGCGCCAGCTCGATCCGCGCCTTCATTACCTACCACCTCAACGCCCCATTCATTGTGTGGTAAAAAGGCATCTTCTAAACCAGCAACGGTGATCTCTTCCTCCTGCCACACCCCTTTAGACAAGTAGTAACGAAACTTTATGGTGTCACCTGGGGAAATGTTGTCTTCTTCAATGACAAAACGTCCAAACTCATCAGAACGATAAGTGGTTTGATAGATACCATTAACCAACACATCAATGCTGATATTGGGTTGAGTTGTACGTTCCAATTGTAAGTTGCCGAACTCTGGCTGACGGTTTCGATTGGTGTAGTAAAGCCCGTCTTCAAGAGTTTGGTTAACCGTAAAAACGCCGCCATCCAACAATACATGCCCTAACTCAAGCGAGCCCTCACCATCGTTAGTCTCAACCGCAATGTTGTAATAAACGATGGGCTGATCTTCTCTCGAATCAATAGACAATCGGGATAAGGAATGTTCGGTGCTTAAAATGGTATCGGAAATAACGTAAACATCGCCGCCCTCTTCACTGTCGTGATATACAGACGTTGCTACTCGTGTCGCTAATCCCACCCCAGCAAGGGGATCGACCGCAGGCACGTTAGAGGCACGTTTTAATTCTTCGGCTTTCTTGCGGGATTCATTTTTGATCTTCGAGATCACCGCTTCCAACTCGGTCAAGGAGCTGAATTCCGGAGAAACGGTTAGCCGATAGTCATCAATATCCCATCGGACTTTGGCAGAGATACACGCTTGTAGGCTGTACCAGTGGATATAGGTTTCAGACTCAATCACTTCAAACTTAATTGATTGGATATTATTGTCATCGCGATAACAAAGCGCTTGCTGGGTATCAACAATATAGGGGGGAGACTCTCTACCTACATCTTGCGGCAGGTAGATTTCACAATAACCCACGTCATCGCACTGCCCGTTCATCTCTAACAGCGAAAAAGCCGCATTGGATATCGATATGAACGGCTCTTCGTAGTCATCCATCATGACACGGTAAAAGCTATCACCGACTTGTCCTACTCGCACCTCTATATGAGCAGGATAGAGTTCACTCACCTCGCTTTCCTGTTCTGACTGCGAATAAGCGACAAATGGAAGCAAAGAGCAAAGCAAGACAAGTCGACATAACAGGTGCTGGAACATGAATCTTATCGTCACTCAATCGAGCGCGTAAGCACTGACAACATATAGCTCAAGTTATAGAACACATTCGTGCAAAGACTCGTCGTTTTGAACCAGTGAAATCTTTGAGCCTTTCGGAAGCGATTTGGTTAATTCAGCATTACGCAACAACACCACCTTTTCGCTGTGTTCGTCGACATTCAGTTTGGCGCTGAACTGAAACTTACCGTCATTGGTGATCTTGAGGTTCTGTTCATCACATTCAAACTTAACATCTTGGACCTGTTCACCTTTTTGTACGTAAACCGGCACATAACTGTTGATGTGGAAGTTAAGCTGGAACGCTGAACCATTGTTAGATCGCACCTTTCTGGACAGGTCTGGCGGTGAGGCTTCGGGCGCTTTCGCTATCGGAGAGAACCATAGATAAGCACGGTATTCACCATCAGGCATGTCCGCAGGTAAGGCGTTCATGCGCAGGCGAACGGTGCGCCTTTGGTTAGGCTTCAATTCACGAATAATCGGTGGTGACACTTTAATCCAATCAGCGATGTTTTCAGACTCAGCAATATTGGCATCGGTACGCACCAGCCCACTCGCCTTTACTGGTCGATAGATAGGTTTTATCTCTAATCGAATCGGTTCATCTGAATTGTTTTCTACCACGATTTTTTCTGTCACAGAGGTATCAGCATCTAAGACGAAACGTGTTGGTGCAATAAGGAGTTGAGCATAGGCTTGTGCAGTGAAAAGTAAGCCGACAATACATGAGATAAATAACTTCATTTATAATTAACCTCAAAAGGAATGGTACTGGTATAAACGCCAGCTGGGTGATTCGCGCCGATTTTTACTCTTGCGCCAATACACAGCAGTTTACTTCTGCCATTCCCTTTTATTTTCGCTCTGCCCCTTTTCGACAAGCCGCAGCCAAAATAGAACTTTTTGATACGAAGACGTTTAGACTTTTGGGAATGGTTAAGGTATTGGTTAGATGGGAGCGAAACCACGATCTTTTTCCCTGGCTCACCTTCGACATAAAAGCGCACCACATAAATCTGACTACTCGATGGATTAGCATCGGCATTCTGTCCAGAACCAGAAACATACATGCCCGGAAATTTTACTTCCATATTCTCAGGAATTATTTCCAGAGCATAGAACGGGCTTGAATAAAAAATAAGACCAATATAAGCCGTGTACTTAACTACACATCTAAATAGAGACTTCATAGTAAAAGCGGCTGCAATATAACAGCCACAATATTAGACTAGTTTCATTTAATTACTGGTAAGTTACATCTACTGCAACGTTTGCAGTATAAGTACCAGCGACTAATGTTGCGCTCGAAGTACGTGCAGTGCCACCAATATTAAGATCCGCAGTACCCCCGGTAAGAGTTATCGCGTTATTAAAGTCAAATTCTGCCGCGATTGTATTTACGCCGTTAACCAAGTTGGTATCTGAAATACTTACTGTTACCGTATCACCAGACTCTCCAGAAAGCGTAAACGCCGCAGCTCCTGCATCACCTTGAGCGACAACAACATCAGTAGTGTTGTCTGATGTGATGATACCGAAGTCTAAATCACTGGTTTTTGTCATTGTAATTGCTTGTTTTACTTCTAATGTTGCATCAAAAGTGTCACTCACAGCGAAAACGTTCGCTGAAGAGATAGAAAGTGCAGAGACAGCAACAACCTTAAAGACTTTGTTCATTTCTTTAATCCTTTATATAAATTCGACTTTATTATTAGGGTTACCTAACAGCCAACCATAGTTAACAATTAAGTAACAACAATCCTATTTAGAAAATATATATATTGACACTTATTTATAAAGAAATAGAGAGCAGTGAGAATAAGATCACGCAAATTGATATAAATAACACTAATAAAAATAATGGTATTAGAGCATTCCATCCAATAATATATAAAACTCGTTTTACATACTAATTAGTTAGTTAACCATTTATTTAATCAAGTAAAAACCTTATTATTGGAATATATCCAGAAATACCGACCAAGATAAACTTGAAGTCATACCAAAAAACGAAATATATAGATCATCATGTTGCAATAAATTCTCAAAATTGAAACAAGTTAGATTAATCCTCTCATTGTAATAAAATTGAAATACTAAGAAATCAAAGGTGAATTATTTACCCTCACAATTTATGATGTATTAAAATTAAGACATGTCAAATTATCTAACATGATTATTTATTGTGGTCATTAAAACTATAAAATAACATCATTTAGGATAATAATTTTATATCTATGACTGGTTCTACGATTTACTCTAATGACCGATTCAGTTTCATCTCTCAGGAGCGTTTAGTGCAGCAAAGCGCGTGACGTTGAAAGCGTGATGTAAGGCAGATACAAGCAGTAACACACTCTTCATAGACTCAAAATGTTTTGGCTATCCAGAGCTGATTTTACCCCCCCAAATGGTGTCCCCTTCGAGCGCTTTGTCACACCACTTTGTTGGTTGATCTTGCCAATAAATAAGCAAACTAAGATACCAAGTCCTCGATCGCAGTCTGATTGAATAGGAATGCAGCACTTTCCTACAATTTATTTGTGATCTGGGTTGCACGCGTACCGCATACTATCAGATACTGAACAAAACTAACCTTCAGCCACAGTACACGATTACCCGTAGACTGTTCAGGAAATTCAATGAGTTCAGATAATCAGCCAACCTACTTCTTTTTCGATTACGAAACATGGGGCGTGAGCCCAGCAAAAGATCGTCCAAGTCAGTTTGCCGGCGTTCGTACCGACCAAGATTTCAATATTATTGGTGAGCCATTGGTCATCTACTGCCAACCTCCTGCTGATTATCTACCTGCACCTGAAGCCGCACTGATCACTCGCATCACTCCACAAAAAGCCATGTCTCAAGGCCTACCGGAACCTGAGTTCATCGCCAAGATACATGCTGAGCTTGCAAAACCGAACACCACAAGCCTTGGTTACAACAGTATTCGATTCGATGACGAAGTAACGCGATACACCTGTTACCGTAACTTCATTGACCCATATGCATGGAGCTGGCAAAACGGTAACTCTCGTTGGGATCTATTAGACGTGATGCGTGCCGTACACGCTCTGCGCCCTGACGGTATTGTGTGGCCAGAAAACGAAGAAGGTTTCCCAAGCTTCAAACTGGAACATCTATCTGTGGCAAACGGCATAGAACATGAAAACGCGCACGATGCGATGGCGGATGTTATCGCGACTATCGAACTAGCGAAAAAGCTGAAAACCGCACAACCTAAGATGTTTGATTATCTCTACAACATGCGTCACAAGCGCAAGTTGAACGAATTAGTCGACATCGTAAACATGACACCTCTCATGCATGTGTCAGGCATGTTTGGTCGTGACTGCAATTACACAAGCTGGATTGTTCCTATGGCTTGGCATCCAACCAATCAAAACGCGGTTATCGTGGTGGACTTGGCAAAAGATCCTAGCCCTCTGCTTGAGCTAGAGACTGATGAGCTTAGAGAAAGGCTTTACACCAAACGCAGCGACCTGAATGAAGACGAGCTACCAGTGCCAATTAAGCTGGTTCAACTCAACAAGTGCCCTATTCTAGCGCCGGCAAAAACATTAACTGCTGAAAATGCCGAAACCATTGGTATCGACCGCCAGCAGTGTTTGAAGAACCTAGCGATCCTACGCGAACACCCAGAAATTCGTGAAAAATTGATTGGCTTATATTCACAGGAACGTGAGTATGAAAAGAGCGACGATGTAGATACCCAACTTTACGATGGCTTCTTCTCTCCAGCAGATAAGACCGCGATGAACATCATCCGCGAGACTGATCCAAATAACTTAGCAGCGTTGGATATCACCTTCAGTGACGAACGTATTAAGCCTTTGCTGTTCCGTTACCGCGCTCGCCACTTCCCATGGACGCTAGACGAATCTGAACAACTTAAGTGGGCAAACCATTGTCGTGAGTTTTACGAAAGCCGCTTAGAAGAATACATGCTCAACCTAGAAAACCTCGCACATGAACATGAAAGCGACGAAAAGAAAATGGCTATCTTGAAAGCGGTGTATCAATACGTAGAAAAGCTAGCTAGTTAACCCATTATCGAGAGATGTAAAACCTTGAAAGAAAGATTGATCAAACTCGTTTACTGCTTAATCTCCTTCACCTTAATCATAGGTGCTCTCACTGCAGGCAACGCGTTACAGCAATACTTAGACACCTCAATCCCTGGCAGTATTTTTGGCATGTTGATTTTGTTTACTGCCATGGTGATAGGTATTGTGCCTGCGCACTGGGTACAACCTGGTGCCAGCCTAATTATTCGTTTGATGATTTTACTGTTTGTCCCGATCAGTGTCGGGCTTATGGAACATTTTGACATGCTTATCGCTAACGCACTGCCGATTATGGCAAGCGCGGTGGGCGGCACACTCATCGTATTAGTATCTTTGTCATGGTTCTTAGACCGCTTGCTAGCGAGAGGTAAATAATCATGTGGATTCTATTAACTATTGTGGTGTTTCTGTTTGCTCGTTGGGTAAGTCAGAAAGTGAATTCCCCGCTATGCAACCCGCTTTTAATAAGCATTGGCATCATCATTCCAATTCTGACGTTCTTGAAAGTCCCGTTCGAGACCTACTACGCAGACAATACTTGGATTACGTACATGCTTCAGCCAGCGGTTGTCGCCCTAGCTTATCCTTTATATGAGCAGCTACCTCAAATTCGAGCTAACTGGCGAATCATAACCTTTGCATGCACACTGGGTAGTGTGATGTCGATGACCACAGCGGCAATGATTGCCGTCGCTTTCAAAGCTGACCTAAGTTTGATTGCGAGTCTATTGGGCAAATCAGTCACCACACCCATTGCAATGGAAGTATCAAGCCATCTTGGTGGTGAAGCGGCTATTGCTGCAATACTGGTTCTCATCGTTGGTTTATTCGGGGCAATTTTTGCTTACCCTATCTACAATCTAATTGGCATTAAGAGCCCTATTGCCAGGGGTTTAACCATGGGCACGGTTTCTCACGCGTTAGGTACGGCGACTTGTGCCGAAAAGAACCAAGAAGATGCGGCTTTCAGTTCACTGGCCTTAGTACTTTGTGGCGTTATCACCTCAATCATCGCACCTAGCGTGTTTGGCATGGTGGTCTGGTTCTATTCCTAGCCTAGACGCTCAAAGCCCGATTTAGCCCAAGCCTAACCCTGTCAATATCAGTGTTTGCTTGGGCTTTTTATTGCCATTTATTCAGCTAATCACCGGTGATTTTGAACAATAAGTGCGATATCAGCTGTAAAAATGGTCCTTGCAATCGATTTCAAGTGTGACCTCACTCTAATTATGCAAACCAATGTAACAACAACAATGCAATGGTGATCTTTATCACAGAAAATTCCTGAGCATTGCATAAACTTAAAGCCTAAGGTCAATTAAGGATTCAACATGAACAGTCGTATTACCCTGGCGCTGGAAAGTGCTCCATCATCAATGAAAGCGCTTTTAAGTGACATCGTATTAGCAGACAACTTTGACGCGACATTGTCTCCAGAACAGTTCTCTAGCCTGCGTCAAGCAAGCGGCTTAGCGGATGACGAACTACGCATCGCACTACTTCCTTTTGCTGCAGCGTATTCATACGCTCCGCTATCTGACTTTTACGTTGGCGCGATCGTGCGTGGTTTGTCTGGTACTTTGTACTTTGGTGCAAACCTTGAAATCGCGGGTGCGCAACTTGGCCAAACCGTACACGCAGAGCAATCTGCAATCAGCCACGCTTGGATGAAAGGCGAGCGAGGCATCTCGGACATCACAATTAACTTCAGCCCTTGTGGTCACTGTCGTCAATTTATGAATGAGTTGACTACAGCGAAAGAGCTTAAAGTTCAGCTTCCACAGCGTGATGAAATGTCACTACAAGAGTACCTGCCTGATTCATTTGGACCATCTGATCTTGGTGTAACAACAGGCTTGATGTCTGAACTTGATCATAAGTACACGACGGAAGAGACCACTCCTATCGTAGTTGAAGCATTAGCAGCCCTTAACCGCAGCCATGCACCATACACCAAAAATTTAAGTGGTGTGTCACTACAGCTCACAACTGGTGAGATCTTTACTGGTGCTTACGCTGAAAACGCAGCATTCAACCCTAGCCTTCCACCGCTACAAGTTGCGCTGATTCAACTAAAACTTGCGGGCTTCGATTTTGAACAAATTGAAAGTGCAGCATTGGTTGAAATCGCCGAGGGTAGTATCAGTCACCTAGCGGATACGCAATCTACATTAGAAGCGATTAATCCTGACATTCCAGTGACTTACTTAGCAATCTAAGTACATCTAATTAACAACCTTTTAAATAAGCAGCCCATTTTTATAGGGCTGCTTTTTTTATGCTTGTAATTAGCACCACAACTTACGCAAACGTTTGCTTTTGTCGTTTAAATAAGTATGATCACCCAGTTTTCAATCAATCGTTCAAAAGATCGGAAGGAATTTCTATGTTTGGTACTGCTACTCGTGAAAATGCTACTCGTGTACTTCTATTAGGTTCAGGTGAACTTGGCAAAGAAGTGGCTATCGAGTGCCAACGTTTAGGTTTAGAAGTTATTGCTTGTGACCGTTATGCAGATGCGCCGGCTATGCAAGTTGCGCATCGCAGCCATGTATTAGACATGTTAGATGGCGATGCACTTCAAGCCATCATTGAACTAGAAAAACCAGATTACGTGGTGCCTGAAATTGAGGCTATCGCCACCAGCAAGTTGGTCGAGCTTGAAGCTCAAGGCTTGAATGTCGTTCCAACAGCTAACGCCACTAAGCTAACGATGAACCGTGAAGGTATTCGTCGTCTTGCAGCAGAAGAACTCAAGCTAAGCACGTCGCCTTACCGCTTTGCAGACACCTTTGAAGATTTCGCTGCCGCGGTTGAATTTGTCGGTATGCCTTGCGTTGTGAAACCAGTAATGAGTTCTTCAGGCAAAGGCCAGAGCGTTATCAAAACCGAAGAAGATATCCAGAAGTCTTGGGATTACGCACAAGAAGGCGGACGCACTGGTGCGGGGCGTGTAATCGTTGAAGGTTTCATCGACTTTGATTACGAGATCACTCTTCTAACCGTTCGCGCCGTCGACGGTGTCCATTTCTGTGCACCTATCGGCCACCGCCAAGAAGATGGTGATTACCGCGAATCATGGCAGCCACAAGTGATGTCAGACAACGCACTTAAAGCCGCGCAATACACAGCAGAGCAAGTGGTTAATGCTTTAGGCGGTCATGGTATCTTTGGCGTAGAGTTGTTCGTTAAAGGTGACCATGTGATCTTCAACGAAGTATCCCCTCGCCCACACGATACTGGCTTAGTGACTTTGATGTCTCAAGACTCATCAGAATTCGCGCTGCACGTACGTGCATTTACAGGTATGCCAATCAAATCAATTACTCAGTATGGCCCATGTGCGTCTGCAGTAATCCTTGGACAAGGCACATCAACGAACATCCGTTTTGAAGGCCTTGCGGAAGCGCTAGATGCACCACAAACACAAGTTCGCCTGTTTGGTAAGCCAGACATCGATGGTCGTCGTCGCCTTGGTGTTGCACTAACACGCCGTAAGAGCACAGAAACCGCGATTGAAGATGCAATCACCAGCGCATCTAAAGTTAAAGTGATTTACTAATTAGGCTTTCACACATGAAGTCTTAACGATCAAAAAGACGGGCCATGCGCCCGTTTTTTCATTGGTGTTATCTTTTCGAAAGCAAACTGAGCTTAGACTTCCGACTCAATCAAGTACACTTCCTCACTGAATCGAGACAAACCTTTCTTAGCAATCTTAGGGTGCTCTTGGTCTGCAATGTCTTGATTCAATAACGTAATCTTGTAACCCGCAAACAACTGATCGATTTCTAGTTTAGGTACGCTAAACGGAGGACCTGCCATTTCATCTTGGTCGTAGTCTAGCGTTACAAGCAGGATCTTGCCGCCAGGCTTCAATAACTGCTTCAAGCGTTCTACATATTGCACTCTCAGCTCAGCAGGCAAAGCAACTAAAGAAGCACGATCATAAATAATATCGACCGGCTGAATTGGCGCAGTGAAGTAATCCCCAGTGTAAACACTCAACTCATCAAACTGATAAAGTTCATGTTGGCCGTTAATTTGAGTTACAGTTGGCGTGTAGAAATGCTCAGAGAAAAAAGCTCGAACCGCAATCTGGCTCAATTCCACACCTTGAACGTCTTCATGTTTAGACGCTAGCCAAATCAGGTCTTCACTCTTGCCACACAAAGGAACAAATACACTCTTCTCATAGCTAGGGTCAGTTGCTTTCCAAAACTCAACTAAAAGCGGGTTTACATCTTCAAGGTGGAAACCAATTTGGTTGGCTGCCCATTTATTGTGCCAAAATTCAGGATTATTCATCTTTCGTTCATGTTAAACAGTCATAATGCAAGGGTACAGTATAGAGAAGTAAGAGCAACCTTAGCTTGGCTTAAAGTGCCAAATTGGTTTCGAATAAGACCAGAAACTGGTTAGGTTCAAAGTTCTTAAAATTGCGGAACAAACGCTTGGATTATTTGTCTATATGTTCACATTTTAAAGCAATATTAAACGTTAGAGTTGGTTTCTGTCTTAGCTAGCCCCATTTAATATGTAGTGAGTTTAGTTAAGCTTTTTTACTCTTATGCGTTACTGGTTACCCCTTTTAACTACCCGTTTTTGTAACCTTGTATTTTGGAGTTTGAATGAGTGTATTTCTCCGTACGACGGCCCTAATGCTTCTAGTATTGAGCCGAGCGCCTGCATTCGCAGCAACACCTGTTTCAACGAGTTCAACTGATCAATCGCGCACAGCGTCTTCGCAAAACCAAGTTTCATCAAACGTATTCCGCCACAGCCTAAGCGGCCTATATGGCATCAAGGCATTCGACTCGCGTCCAACTCAGCCTTATACCGACTTCGACATCCTTTACAGTAAAGCTCACCAAGCGCAAGCAGAGCTAGAGACAATCTGTAAAAGTACGGCTCTTCTCACTAATTCAGACGCCCTATTCGCTGGTGTTAAATCTCAAGCTCGCGCTCAAGAGAAAATTGAATTGGAACTGGATGGTGATAACACAAGAATTACCGATCTAGCTCGAGCAACAATCATCGCTAATGATGTAGAAAGCCTAGTTGAAGTGTACGAAGCACTGAGCCGTGAAGCGGACGTAGTAAAAGTGAAAAACAAGTTTAAGTCACCAGCAGATTCTGGCTACCGTGACCTTAACCTGTTGGTTCGCTTACCAAAAACCAACATGATTGCTGAGGTTCAACTTCACCTAAAAGCGATAGCGGATGTGAAAAGTGGCCCTGAACATGAGCTATACGAGATCATCCAAGGTATTGAGCGCCATGCCATTGCCGAAAAGCGCCCAATCAACGACATTGAAGCTGCACAAATCAATAGCTTAAGACGCCAATCTTTAGAGCTATACCAACAAGCATGGCAACCATACATTACGACTCATATTAAAGCGGCATAACACCAACCATACCGCAACTACAAAACAAAAACGAACAAGGGCTGCACTCGCAGCCCTTTTTAATTCCAGTATTTCTCTTGTGAATCACAAGCGAACGCTATTGGTGGTAATACTCCTGGGAGCGTTCATACAAGTCCAATGGCTTTAAGGTGCTATAAAAAGCAGCGACATCCTGTAAATCCTTATCAGATAGAGACTTCACGACTGACTGCATGTATAAGTCCTGACGTGAATCACTTTTAAAGTCACGCAATTGTTTAAGGATGTAGCTGGATTTCTGCCCCTTAATATTCGGATAAGACTGTACGAAAGGGATGATTTTATCGCCGTGGCACTGGCTACATAAGTTGTTAACGAGCTTTTCACCTGCCATCAAGCTTGGTATGTACGGTTCTGTTTTATCACTTTGTATTGTCAGTTTTGGCGAAACCTTTCCCACCGTTTCAGTGTTTTCGTCAGTGCATGCGGAGAGTGACATCATAGCAACAGTCGACGCTACAAAGAGCAGCGTGAACTTAGTTAGATTCATTATTGCTCTCCCGGCATAGGTGGCATCAGAGCGCTATCAATAGGTTTTCGTCGATACTTGTTCATGTCGATCCCTTTGTCTCGATAATAGGTACTCAGATAGTCCAGTACTGGGTCCCATGTATCAGACAAGTCCCATAGCCCCTGAGTGTCTACCATCCATTGAATCGTTTCACGCCATTGATCTCGGGTACCACTGTTCTGCGCCACAATAAGGCTCGTGTGGCACGCATTACATTGGCCTTTCACTAACTCCCATCCCGGAGCCATGATTAAACCTGAACTCTTATCTACTCCATAGAAAGCCTTTGGGTTATCCGGTACTTCATCGGCATGAACAAGCATTGAGGTTAACAAGCTACAGACCAACGCCGCTCTCATAATTCCTTTACGATAAGAGCACTTGCTGTGCTGACTAGAATTATCACACATGGCTTTCCTCACGAAACTCTTACCGCAACTCTATGGCAACCATTAAACAGATACCCTTTGGGGTTCCATTGTGGTTGAACAACAGGCTGGCTATCACCTTCACTATCTGTGGCCTTCGCCCATATTTCGTAATAACCCGTCATCGGAAGTTCAAGATCAAGTTCCCATTGCTGCCATGCGCCTTTGTTAACGGGTTTCTTGAGGTTTGCATCATGCCAAGTTGCTCCGTAATCGTAACTGACTTGGAGCTTCTCGACTGTTCTCAGCCCAGCCCACGCGTGCCCGCTCACTTTGACCTTTTTACCAAACGCAAACTCAGTGCCACTCTTTGGCGAGGTAATTAGCGACTTCACAATCATCTCTTCAATGATTCTAAAATCCTTGTTTTCTACTTTTTCACCAGGCGCGATTGGGTGCTTAGGCACTTGATAGGCGGGTGCTGCCATTTTATGGCCATCATGAACTTTATTTCGGATACTAATGCCCGTAGTGCACTTTTGAGAGACAGAAGCTGGGCGACCTCCAAATACCGTTCTCAACGGAAAACCGTGAAGATATGGAATAGGTTCGCCATTCATTTCCCATGCAATCATGGCATTGTCAGTCATTGCGGCTTCAATCGGTACGCCGCGAGAGATCGCTTCACCTTTACCACTTAGGTGCTTATCAAAGCCATGGTTGCCCACATAAACCGCGTCATCTTTGATACCACAGTCTTTTAGCACATCACTGAGCAACACACCTGTCCACTGCGCGCAGTACACGCCTGCATTGTTCCACTGATTGCCTTTAGTGCTTGGGTAGAAGTTATTACGGCTGTTGCCGCCACACTCCAATACTAGGCTTTGAGTATGGTGTTTAAACTTAGATTTGAGTTCCGCTATTGTGTAAGTTTTACTCTGTTTTACAGACTCCCCTTTCACTTCAAACGTCCAAGTATCCGGATCCATTTTATTGAAATCCGGCATTAAACCATTCCATCGAACAAATGGAACATCAGCGGGCGTAACAGCGGGTGCGAGCATGCTTTCTGGCGGATAAGCATTCAAAGGGTTAGTATTTAAAACGGTATAGTAATCCGGCAAATCTTCTGCTTTTGCCCACGTTAACGCATTGATATCCAGGGCCTCTAAACCTTCCGGGCGATTAGCAGCAAACACCCAAGAGACCGGCAACGCAGACGCCGCGGTTGCAGTTAACGCAGCTTTCAGGAACTGTCTTCTATCTAAACTCATTGTTGCGATCCTTTGTGATTCAGTGTGTAAAAGTAAGTGGCAAGCTGCTCAATATCTTGCTCAGACAAAAGCTGGGCGACTTTAGACATGGTTTTATCGGAACGTTCTCCACTCTTAAAAGCCGTGAGCTGTTCAACCACGTAAGGCTTGTTCTGCCATTTCAGGTTCGGAATAGAAGGAAAAGAAGTGTCTTGAGTACTGCCATGGCAAGCGACGCACATATTGGCAATTTGTTGGTAATCGGCTGCTTGGCCTATCGCGGGAAATAAAAGCAATACCCAAGCTAAAGCGGCTTTTCGCACACACCCTCCTAAGATCTGGATCAAAAAATCAGTTTGATCGGTCATAAAGTGGACGCATTACAGCAAATAGAGCGGTGTATTTAAATTCAATTAGAATTAACTACCGTTAAGGAGAACTGAACGCTGATTAGAAATTGTACGAGATACGAGATACGAGATACGAGATACGAGATACGAGATACGAGATACGAGATACGAGATACGAGATACGAGATACGAGAAGATAAAAGAATGAAAACGGAAGGCAAGAATAAATACGGTGACAAAAACAAAAAGACCACGCTAGGCGTGGTCAATTGCTTGGCTACTTCTCGATTTTAATATTTTCGACACGGGCCTTTAGTTTTTGTCCCGGTCTAAAAGTAACAACACGTCGAGCAGAAATTGGAATGTCTTCACCAGTTTTCGGGTTACGACCAGGTCGCTCGTTTTTCTCGCGAAGATCAAAATTACCAAAACCAGACAGTTTTACCTGTTCGCCATTTTCAAGCGCTTTACGAACTTCTTCGAAAAACACTTCAACCGTTTCCTTGGCATCCCGCTTGCTGTATCCGAGTGTCTCAAACAGGTTCTCAGCCAAATCGGCCTTCGTGAGTGCCATAAAACTTTCCTCAAAGCTATGTTAATCATTGCTACTATCGCCAGTAGCGCCAAAGCATTTACCCTATTCAATCAATGAGATAAGGTCATTTACAAGGAAAGTGTATGCCAAGCTTCTGATTTTCGCCAACTTTTTTATTTGAACTGTAAGATTATTCTTTCAAATCAGAAACATAACACGCTCTTAATTTCATATATATGGCTAAAAAACATCTGCTTAACAGTTTCCAAATAGAACTATATTCCAACTACTATTGATAAATTAGAATTTAAAACTTTAGTTATCTAAATATTAATTTCTGAGACTTTTCTCCTATACCCAATAAAATCAGCCACTTGATTTGATATCAAGGTCAACAAAGATTACTTAATAAGCAGTATTAAATATGAGATTTGTATCATTTCAGCATTTAATTCGAGTTGGTCAATGTAATCTCTGATTGCGTGCTGACTCTTATTGCAATTCCCCCCTAGTCCGAGGGCGTTCAACCCTATAATTCAATGGTGCCACTTAACAAAGTACATTTCACAGCTTGCGATTGATATGTTATAACATATCAAACAGAATGGATTTTAGTACTTAAAATGAAAGATATTGAAGCGATCATTAAGCACGTCAAGCAAGGATGTAGAGACAATGGAAAACAGTTTACCGCCAAAAGGCTGCTGATACTGCGCGCGTTAGCCCATGCCGATAAAGCGCTGTCTGCCTACGAGTTAGTTGACTATTGCAAAGAGCATTTTGATCAACATGTTCAAGCGATGTCGGTCTACCGAGTCTTGGATTTTTTAGAACAACATCACCTAGCACACAAGATCAAGGTATCAAATAAATACATACTTTGTGATCACATCCTTTGTGAGCACGAACATGGCATCCCACAGTTTTTGATTTGTTCTAAGTGCGACAAGATAAGTGAACAAACCATCAACCCTTCTATTATTCGCGATCTTAAATCTCACGCGAAACAACAAGGATTCACCGTCACAAGCCCTCAGATAGAGATCAGCTGTGTTTGTGATGAGTGTGCTAAGCCCGAAGTAAATACGCTCTGCTAAGAATACCTACATCGAATAACTAGATTCCAACCGTATTAGCCTAATCAACAAGGAGAGATTGAAACGCTATGCCTGCAACGCTCATTAAGAATGCCTACGTGGTCAATGAAGGCACCGTTACCGAGATAGATGTATTAGTTGTCGACCAACGAATTGAACAAGTTGCGAGTAATATAAGGCCAAGTTCAGAATGCGAGGTGATTGACGCTCAAGGCTGCTATCTCATCCCGGGGATGATTGACGATCAAGTCCATTTTCGCGAGCCCGGGTTAACCCACAAAGGCTCAATCGCGACAGAATCACGTGCCGCTGTCGCCGGCGGTATTACTAGCTACATGGAAATGCCAAACGTAAACCCGGCGACAACAAGCATTGAAGCCTTAGAGAAAAAGTTTGATATTGCAGCACAGAGCTCACTGGCTAACTACTCCTTTTACCTCGGTGCAACAGAGGACAATCTAGACCAAATTAAGAAACTCGACCCGACCAAACACTGTGGTGTAAAGGTATTTATGGGTGCTTCAACGGGTAACCTGTTGGTTGAAGATCCTCAAGCACTCGATGCCATATTCCGTGACTCTCCCGTCCTGATTGTCACCCACTGTGAAAGCGGGCCTGTGATCGCTAAAAACCAAGAGCAATTAAGTAAAGATAAAGCAGACTTAACGATTGAAGACCATCCTATCCTAAGAGATGACAAAGCCTGCTATGCCTCTTCTTCTTATGCCGTTGAGCTCGCTAAAAAGCACAATAGCCAGCTTCATGTATTGCATATCACTACAGAGAAAGAGTTAGCACTATTTGATAAAGGGCCAATCGAAGGTAAGCGCATAACCGCTGAAGCGTGTGTTCATCACCTTTGGTTCAGTAATGAAGATTACCCAAGATTAGGGAACCAAATCAAATGCAACCCTGCTATCAAATCCCCAGGTGATCGAGACGCTCTATTAGAAGCTTTGAACACGGGCGAAATCGACATCATCGCAACAGATCACGCGCCACACACATGGGAAGAAAAACAAGTTCCTTATGAGCAAGCGCCTGCCGGTTTGCCTCTAGTACAACACGCCCTCTTAACTCTGTTTGACCACGTACATGCCGGAACCATGACCATAGAACAAGTCGTAGAGAAAACAGCACATAACCCATCCATTCGTTATGGGATACAGGAACGCGGCTATATCCGTGAGGGCTACTTCGCCGATTTAGTGTTAGTCGATCCACTAGCAACAACCTTAGTTAGTAATGACAACAGCTTATATCAATGTGGGTGGTCACCTTTCGCAGGGCACGAATTCTCTGCTCAGATCAAGCACACCTGGGTCAATGGTGCCAAGGTGTATAGCAATCCAGAATCCCCTGATAACCAAAATACGCCTACCGCTATTGTATCAAAAGACATACCGGGTGACATGGTCACTCCAGCAATGAGGCTGTCATTCGAGCGCTAGTTCAGCAGTTATTACCATCAATCAAAAGAAATCAATATGTTAAGAAGAAACCCTAACGGCCATATGCCAAACGTATCGGAAACCGCCTTCATTGATCCAACAGCCATTATTTGTGGCAAGGTGATCATTGAAGATAACGTGTTCATTGGTCCTTATGCCGTGATACGTGCCGATGAGGTTAATGAACACGGCGATATGGAAGCCATCGTGATTAAGCGAGACACGAATATTCAAGATGGTGTGGTTATTCATTCGAAGGCCGGTGCTGCGGTAACCATAGGAGAACGCTCGTCTATCGCTCACCGCTCCATTATCCATGGGCCTTGTGAAGTCAGTGACGATGTCTTTATCGGCTTCAACTCTGTCGTCTTTAATGCGGTGATTGGCAAAGGTTGTGTAATTCGCCATAACTGTGTAGTAGACGGACACGACTTACCTGAGAACTTCCATGTACCACCAATGACCAACATCGGTTCAGGGTTTGATTTAAACAATATCTCAAAGGTACCACCTGAGTATTCTGCGTTTTCAGAGTCCGTTGTTTCGGCAAACCATACCCTTGTTCAAGGTTATAGGAGAATTGCCAATGAGCTCTGATAAAAAGCCTCTCTTGGGTATTCCAACCAATATCATTACTGGCTTTCTCGGCGTTGGTAAAACTACCGCGATTCTCAACCTAATGAAGAACAAACCCGCAGATGAAAACTGGGCTATTTTGGTGAACGAATTTGGAGAAATTGGCGTTGATGGCAGTTTGATCCAAGGAAACGACAACAAACAACATGTGTTTATCCGTGAAGTGCCTGGTGGCTGTATGTGTTGCGCGGCTGGTTTGCCGATGCAAATCGCACTGAATCAACTGCTGTCTGAGGCAAAACCTGATCGCTTGTTGATAGAACCTACAGGTCTTGGTCACCCTAAAGAAGTGCTAGAGGTTCTATCTTCAGAACACTACCGTAAGGTGTTGTCACTACAGAAGAACGTGACTTTGGTCGACGCACGTAAGCTATCTGACGCACGCTACTCTGAACACGATACCTTCAATCAGCAAATCACCATTGCCGATACCATCGTGGGTAATAAAGTCGATCTCTACAAAAGTGGCGATGAAGAGAAACTGGCTGAATACGTCGCACAGGTTTGCCACCCAGACACCAAACTCATATTTGCTCATCACGGTAAGATCCCTTTCGGTGAGTTTGATGGAGACACCAACTTTTACCATCACCAAACTCATGGACACCATCACCACCATCATCATAAACAAGACAAGCCACTCGCTTCAGAATTGCCGATGCCAGAGAGCGGTATGATAAAGGCAAGTAACCAAGGTGAAGGGTTTGAAAGTATTGGTTGGCGATTCGCGGCTGACAAACTGTTCGACCGTCAGCAATTGCTTAAGGTATTAGTTGGACTCAAAGCCGAACGAATGAAAGCGGTGTTCATCACTCAAAGCGGCATCTTTGGTTACAACCTAACGGAAGATGGTCTAACAGAGTGTGAGTTAGATGAGTGCAATGAAACCAGAATAGAAGTCATTGGTTATAGCATCGACAACGATCTAGAAAACCAATTGTTGGCGTGTCAGATTTAGCCAGACCTGGTTAACCCTTACCCCAACCTAAAAGCCCTATGAATTACTGCATTCATAGGGCTTTTTAACCAATCCGTTATAGGTTCAACACACTAGTTCACTGAGACCAATCGCTTCTCGGCAAGTGCCATAGCGATGTTGGCTTTAGCGTAGGCACTCTCGTTGATAAAGTGCGGGTATATGTCTTGTTCACGTTCCCAATAAATATCATATCCAAAGAACGTCGCCAATATCGGCTGCCCTTGCTTAACGACCTCGAAATCCCGACCACATATCGCTGGGTGCACAGTAGCAACACGCATACCGTCTGGGCCAAGCGGAACATTCACCTCTTCAACATAGAAGAAAGCATCGTAGTCTTCTAACGCTTGTACTTGGTTGAGGTTGTGCTTCTCAACGTAATCAAGAACCATGGTCAGCATCTGCTTCATCAGTTTAAGCGTGTCGAATTTAAGCGAACCATGTGCCTGAGCGCCCACTTCAATCATCACACCGCACTTCCCGGCGGTACAAAGGTATGGCTGCTCATCCCAAGGCTTTCTATCTTCAAACAGAATATTAGCTTCTGGCATTCGCTGTTTCACATACGCGCCCATTTTTTGATAGAAAGCATCATTGGAAAGCAAGATTAATGTCGCCCCCATATTGCTGGTCGTGTTGTGTAGGTCGATAATGAGTTGCTGCTCTTTGCTTGCGTATCGCTCTGCAAACTGGCGAGCTACGGTATGCTCGGCTAAACCTAGCGTGTCGTCATTGTTGAGCTGAGAAAACTCACGATTTAAATCCGTGTCTAGGTACCTTACGTTCTGCTCTACCGCTTTAGGGTTTGCGATAACTGAATTCGTAGAGAATGTCGAACGATTGGCGGCATACATGCGCTCTTTGATCAGTTTGTTTAAGTAGATTCCAGAAAGCTCGTTACCGTGAGTTCCGGCAACCAGTAAGACTTGATTGATGTTATCCATGTAATTGATTTCCAAGTATCGAAAGTGCAAGTCACCCTTGCGTTACCGTTATGGTATAACATAACAACAATATACCTATTTCTCCAGAAGACTTAACGAGCAAGCATCAGATAATTCAAAGGAACCACGAGAACGCTAAACCGCAACGATATTTCACCTCGAAACCTTCACATGAAAAAGCCCCGCGATTGCGAGGCCTTAGTTCCTTAATCAACACTGTAGCTTCAATGATTAGTTTACATCGTGCTTCTTTACTGCAAACGACCTCATGATTGCTTAGCGAGTTTTCCTTCCGCCTCTCTGTCGCCTCGTGTTTTGGTGATCGCTGCCTTTGCTGGTTTCACGATCAAACCAATCCCGACTAAAAACAACGCCGATGCAACCACTTGAGCGAGCGACAATACTTCGTCGTACATAAAGTAACCGCTAATCAAAGCAAATATTGGTACTAGTAAGGTTAACGGTGCCGTTGTACTTAACGGATATTGGATTAACAACTTGTTCCACACCCAGTAACCAAACAATGTGGTCGGGTAAGCCTGAAACAACACCGCAATCGTTGTGTTCCAATCCCACTGTTCAATCCCCTGCCAGATGATTTGATCCCCATGTAACATCACGGCAAACAATACCAACGGAACTGGTGCAAACAGCATCCCCCACACATTAAACGCAAACGCCTGCTTAGTTTTGGATGCTTTAACAATCACTCCCATTAGCGTCCAGCTGCACGCTGCAATCATAATCAAGATAACGCCATTGACGGTCACATTCCCCTTGGCCGCAGAGACTAAGACTGCAAGTGCACACATGGCTAACATCGCACCTATTAACTTACGAACCGACGCACTCTCTTTGAAAACCCATACGCCAACAGCCATACCGATTAATACGTTGGTAGAAAGCAATACCGACGACAACCCGGATGAGAGCCCTGCAGTGATTGACCATGAAGCCATCCCCCAAATACCTACACCAAACACGAAGCCGTAACCCACTAAATAGCGCCACGCGACATTCGGTCTTGCGACAAAAAATATCACTGGTATTACCGCTAGCGAAAAACGCGCAGCCGTTGCCAACAATGGATGCACGTTGGTCACACCCATTTTGATCATTGAGAAATTGAATCCCCAAATTGCCATCACCAATACTGCTAACAACAAATCATTTCTTTTCATACTGTCCCCCTCTTTTGTTTTAAAAAAGTATCCCTTGAACAACAAAAGCGGTACAGATACAATTTTTATAATAAAAACCAGTACAGTTAACCACGGTCGTGACCATGAGCATTTACAGAAAACTTGCCAATCAGTTTATTAATGAGATTGAAAGTGGGAAAAGACCTGAAGGTGGGCGCATGCCTTCGCTTCGTCAATTGGCTAAGCAACAAGCCGTCAGCATGTCGACTGTAGTGAGCTGTTACCAAGAGTTAGAATCACAGGGTTGGATTCACTCTCGCCCACAAGCTGGGTATTTTGTTTCTCCTCATAAGCCTGCTCACTCAACGCCTGAGTGGGCACAGTTTGAGAGTAAGGTTTCCAGAGTTAAGCAAACTTCATCGACTCACAACTCAATCAATGGTCCTTTAGGTGTCTCTAGCACCACCAATGATGAGCAATCGGTCGTTGAGCTAGAGCGCAGTTTCCGCCGATCTATAAAACGCATGGGGAACAGACTCAACCATTACCCTGATACTCAAGGCGAGCCGATATTACGACAAGCATTGTCCACTCACTTTGCCAAGCTTGATGTGCACTTTACGCCCGACGAGATGGTCATTACCGCTGGCTGTATGTCGGCGATTAAGGCCGCTCTTGAATCATGCACCAAAGAGGGTGACACCATTGCCATCAGTTCACCATGCTTCAACGGTATACTGGAATTACTTGGCAAGATGTCGCGAAAGATCATTGAGATCCCTTCTTTAGATGACGGTGTAGACCTACAACAGTTAGAAACACATCTGAAAAGCAAGCGGGTCGATGCCGCTATCTTCTGTACCTCGCATATGAACCCTCAAGGGATCAATATGTCTGCCAGTCAAAAGCAGAAATTGGCAGCATTGGCGAATGAATATCGAGTGCCGATCATTGAAGATGATGTCTACCTGGAACTCTCTTATTCTTCGCACACTCCACTGCCTGCCAAATACTATGACAAAGGTGGTTATGTTTTATGGTGTGGTTCTGTCTCGAAGAGCTTATCACCGAGTTACCGCTTAGGATGGTGCTTACCGGGAAGGTATATCAATGAGTACAAGGCACAGTTTTCTGCTGCAAGCTACGGCGTTGCTCTACCCACTCAACTCGCTGTCGCTGACTTTATTGAATCTGGTCAATACGCAAAACACGTTCGAAGAAGATGCTCTCAAATCCTATCGTTGCGCCAGCAATACCTCAACTATTTAACCCAACACCTGCCTCCAGATGTAAAGATCAGTAACCCACAAGGTGGCATGGTACTTTGGCTACAGATTCCAAATCTGAATCAACCAATTTTTGCTCAAGCCGTTACCGAGAAAAGGATTGATATTCGACTTGGACACCTATTCAGTACTCTTGATCTCTATAGCAACTGCTTACGCATCAACATTGGTTATTCGCTAGAGGGAGCGGCCAAACAACAGCTAGATGACTTGATTAAACTTATCCGACAATGTGTCAGCAAATAGCCTCCACCCAAGCTTTGAACTTTAGTTTTTTCATCGTTATTTATTATAAAAAAGGCATTTATTATTCTGATTTGAACGGGGCTAAAGCTCGTTACCGTAAGGAAATCCACTCACCTTAAAACCCATAAATATTGAGTTTGCAAGGGTGTGCCCATTTATGCAACTTAGCTAATGACACCTCATTTTTTGTCGTCAATATACACCCGTCAGCGCTGGCGTTATCCTGTATATGAAGAGAATAATTATGAGTGATAAAACCAAAAATAAACCACTACCTTCCTTTATTGAAGAACGCTTAAACCATTACATTGAAGATCTCATTACCCAGAACGAAAGCCAAACACACTTAGTTCTGGGTAAACGTCCTAGGCGCAATTCAGTTGTGATGCAAAGCAATGATTACCTTGCGCTATCGCACAACAAACAGATTCAACAAGCCCACCAGCACGCGATTGCTGAACATGATGACAACATCGTCATGTCGGCGATTTTCTTACAAGACGAGGATTCAAAACCCGCCTTTGAAAATGAGCTCGCGAGCTACGTAGGTATGGAAAGCTGCTTGCTGTCTCAGTCTGGCTGGGCGGCGAACATCGGCTTACTGCAAACCATCTGCCCACCACAAACTCCTGTGTATATTGATTTCTTTGCCCACATGTCTTTATGGGAAGGTATTCGATCCGCAGGCGCGAGTGCGCATCCATTTATGCACAATAATATGAGCCACCTGCGCATGCAGCTTGAGCGGTACGGCTCTGG
This sequence comes from Vibrio sp. T3Y01, assembly GCF_013114525.1. Lineage (NCBI taxonomy): Bacteria > Pseudomonadati > Pseudomonadota > Gammaproteobacteria > Vibrionales > Vibrionaceae > Vibrio > Vibrio sp. T3Y01. The sequence goes on from NZ_VTXJ01000008.1 coordinate 140,048, forward strand.
CGTCATAGTTGTGGATTCGGTCTATAGCACCATTGGCACAATTACCCCACTCCGCGACATCTACGAAATGGCGCAAGAGTTTGATTGTGCACTCGTGGTTGATGAATCGCATTCTCTGGGGACTCATGGCACCAAAGGTGCTGGCCTCGTTGAAGCACTTGGGCTGACTAACCAAGTCGATTTTATTACTGTCAGCTTGGCCAAAACCTTTGCTTACCGTGCTGGCGCAATCCTTGGGCCAAAGCAGCTATCGGAAACACTTCCCTTTGTCGCGTACCCTGCGATTTTTAGTTCAACCGTATTACCACATGAGGTCGCTCGCTTAGAAACAACCTTAGCGGTAATAAAAGAGTCCGATGAAAAGCGAGAAGCCCTATTCAAGCGCGCCAAATCGCTCACTACAGGCCTTAAACAGATTGGCTTTAACATCCGCAGTGAATCTCAGATAATCGCTTTAGAGTGTGGTAGTGAGAGAAATACTGAACGTGTGCGTGATTTCTTAGAGGAACGGGATGTGTTCGGTGCGGTTTTCTGCCGTCCTGCAACTGGCAAGAACAAAAACATCATCCGCTTCTCTGTGAATGCAGATATGACACCAAGTGATGTCGATCATGTGCTCACGGTTTGTCACCAGGCATATCATCATCCAGAACTAGAGTTCGTTTAACTCGGGGCACATTAATTTAATCACCAACTAAACGGCAGGACGGAATGGACGCTATCATGTCGAAAAACTAAAAGAGCCCAGCCTATTGCTGAGCTCTTCATCAAATTAACTTGGTCTACTTCAAACCTCAAACACAGTCGCGTACAAGCCCACTATATCCAATGGGCAATCTTGTCGAATAATCGGTTCTTGTCTGCCGGTTTCACAATAAAGTCCGACATGCCTGATGACTCCATTTTCTCTAGCGTAACTGGCGAGCTGTCCCCCGTATGCGCAATAATCGGCACCGAAGAATAAGGCTTATTCGCGCTTCTAATGAGTCGAGAAGCTTCGACGCCGTCCATAATGGGCATTTCAATATCCATCAAAACTAAATCAATGGCCTCTGAATCTAGAGCATCTAATGCCTGTTGACCGTCCTCTTTCTGTACCACATCAAAGCCTTGTTTTTCCAACAACATCGCCGTAAAACGACGTAGAGACTCGTTATCGTCCACGACCATAATGGTACGCTTATTTGCATTTTCAATCGGCTTAGCGGCCACCGAAGGCATCACGTAATTCGAGTCAAACAGTAAACGGTCAATCGTTGCTTTGGTGTTCAGTAGCCATACTTGAGTTTCGACCCAAATCGGTTCAAATGAAATATTCCTCACCCGTTGAATAGGATGATGTTCGTGTAAGTAAACAATTCGCGCTTCTGTAAACGACAACAAAGACTCAAGCTTATCAAGGCTGCTTGCCCTCAAATCCAAACTCTCCATGTCGACGAACACTAAATCAAATTCGAACTGATACTCTTTGTTTTTAAGTGCAGATGCCACATCCAAAGTCGTAAGATCAAATCCCATAAATCGAGACATCTCAGTCATTTTTTTGGTCAACACGGTTTGATCACTCACCATCAGTACCGACTTCAATTTCCTCAATTCACTCTTAATTTCATTGACGGAATTTGACGTCAAGGATGGGAATGTCATCGTGAACTGAGTCCACTGTTCCACCTCTGATTGGCATTTGATCTCACCACCAAACGAGCGCATCACCTTCTGACAAAATGGTAGGCCTAACCCGTAATTACCTGATTTACCTGTCGTATAGAAATCTTGGAAGATGCGACGGATAGCGTCACTCGAAATCCCAGATCCGTTATCCGTCACTACAATTTGATTGGTCACGTCATCACTGCTCATGGTGACATGGATATGAAAATCTTCAGGGCTACGATGATGGAACGCATTTTTGAATAGGTTGTACATCACGTACTTCAGTAAGGTATCACTCCCTAAGAAGTCAAAGTCGTTTTGCACATCCAAAGATATGGCTGATTTGTCTGCAGCGCGCTTGTAGTTAAAGCTGTCGATTGAGTCCTCAATCACTGATTGCGCGGAGTGCTTTTTGAAGGTAGAACGAGATACACGATTCTCATCAATTGACGTTAAAAGCAGATCAATAGTTTCGTTGCCTGAATGGATGATTTCCATGGCCTCATCACCGACGTCACGCAGCTGTTTTAACTCTTCGACGCTTAGCGCATATGGCTCTTTGATGTCCCCACTCTTTGGGTTTGGCAGTATCGATTGAATAACATCAATAGAAGTTAACAAGCCACTAAGAGGGTTTCTCATTTCGTGTGCAATACCAGCACCAAAAGATTTTGCCAGGGATACCTTATTCTCGTGTTCCACCTGATTGCGGAAATAGAACAGGTTACCGAATAGATAGATAAACAAGAAAATCGGCACATGCGTCCAGTTCATGTTTATCTCAAGATAGAAGCCTTGTGCCACCCAAGCACACAACGTCGCAATCCCTATTCCGGCAAAGGTTTGTGCAAACATCACTCTTGTGACGTGAACCAAAAGAATATGAAGGAATATTGCCGACATGAAAGACATGACCCAAACATTGGACCAATTGTTCATTAGCAACATGTAGAAGAAGAAACACGGCAGACAGAGCGTAATCGCGACTTGATAATACGCAGGTAGATACTTTCGCCATTCGAAGGGAACGTGTTTACGGAAAATGATACCGAAGAACAACACCGAGCATAATAGGCGGAGAGTCAGATTTTCATAAGGCTGCGGGAACAGATACTCCCACACAACAAAGTAAACAGGGAAACCGACAAAGCCCATCCAACCTACGAGGGTTAGATTCGGTTCAGCATATTGATAAACTTTACGAATAGCGTTCATACGAAATTCTTTATTCTCTAAGCCCAGACGTTTACTCATTTTATAATTGAGTTTTTGTTTTTATTATAACCGAACGATTATATTACACATCACCTCCGAGCAGTGAGGTTTGAATCAAATATATACGCGCTTTTGCATTTAATCTGTTTCAGCCCAGTTGCCAAATACATGAAGACCTCGTTGATACGAGGCCTAATATTGATTTCATTACGTGTTATCTGTCACACATAAAGCTAGCGTATCGGCAGGTAGATGTTAGTGAGCAAATCACATTCATCCACCTCATGGACTAGATTCACGTACTGGAAAAAGCACGGGAAATCTCTCAAAGATTCGCCACTCTTAGGTAACCACTCACGATATAAGTAGCTGACCGTGTCAGCGATTAAATCATGGTTGCCCTTATGAACAGCAACCGCACAGCGACCACCCGGAATAGTCCCCTTCTTAACACCAAACATATTTTCTGGCACATCCCCGTTATGACTTCCGCAAATATCGAAACGATAGTCATCTTCAGGGGTATCTGAAGGGTCAGAATAAGCCACACCAAATGTGTCACTGGTTTTTACCGGAGAAAAACCCGTCGACTTCCTCCAATCAATAAATTTAGCAGCAGTATTGTAAACCAGCTTTGGGCTTCCTTTATGCTCAATCAGTGCAACCTCTGTTTCGTAAAAATCGACGACTTTCACATCCATTATCTTTTCTCCACTCTTTGGTGAGTTAAACTCATACTTTGAACGCCAATATGGCCAGTTGGGTTGTTTTCTAAATTGAGAAGGTGTCTGCTCAAAGTGCCTCGAAAATGCTCGAGAGAAGGCTTCAAGACTCTCAAAGTGAGCCTCCAATGCAATATCGGTGACACTGTACTCGGGCTCAAAAGCTAAACGAAAAGAAGCGCGCTTTAACCGAGCAAACAACACATACTGAATAGTGCTAATCCCCATAAACGACTTAAAGATCCGGTGAAAGTGGTACTTTGAACTCGCCGCCACTGAGCTCAGCTGTTCCAAAGTTAATGACTCATCCAAATGTCTATCAATGAAGTCACACACATTTCGTATTCGTCGTTCATGATGTTTCGCTACATTCATTTTTGTTACCCAATAAAGAATTCGAAGAGATAATACCGACGAGGCGTTAAGTTCGCCTGATTGAGATTGCGAGACTGACTTAACTGTTGTGTTTAATTCTATATTAAGTGATAACAAAAGGCTCTTTAGCCAATACAGCACTAAAGAGCCTAATCCTACTCAACAATAGATATTGAGCATTGTGATGCCTACTGCATTACAAACTGGGCTAGTTCAGTTCCAACATCGCATTAATCCGAACTATTTCTTGCTGCCATTTCACTTGCAGATCAGGCTTCTGATGCTTTGCTTTACGAGCTTGGTCCTTACTGAGTAATTCTTCGAGCTCGAATAGCCTTTCTAAAAGGCCCTCTTCATCATTTTGCGACTGCTGATCATCTGTTTTAAGCAGCTCAGAACCTGAATCGACACAGGCTTTAGAGTTAGACTGAATCGTCGCAGAGCAAGGTTCCACGTTATGACCTTGATGGCTGACAGACATCGCCTCATACACCGCATCTAAGTAAGTCATTTCCATAAGTTGACCGTCATTGATGTACCAGAATCTATTGCATGATTTTTCGATCAACTCTCGATCATGGCTGACCAACAGTAGCCCCCCGTCGAATTGAGTTAAGCAATTCGCAAGCTCTTCCTTACCTTCAATATCAAGGTGGTTAGTGGGCTCATCCAACAACAGGAAGTGATACTTCGCTAGCGATAGCCCAACGAACAGCAGTCGTGAACGCTCTCCACCACTCAGCTCAGCGATCTTTTGCTCGTGCCTTTCGTAGGAAAAACCCGCGCTAATCAAAGCCATTTTCCTAGCTTCCTGAGACACAGGATAAAATGAGTAAAGTGAATCCAGTAGTGAATGGTCATCACGTAATTGGTGCAAGCTTTGATCGTAATACCCGACTTCGGCATTGGGGTGAAAATAATCATTATCTCCAAGTTGAGACGCCTGATAATTCGCCCACAGTACTTTCAGAAGCGATGACTTACCCGACCCATTTTTGCCTAACACAGCAACACGGTCACCGCTCTTTATCTGTTGGAACAGCACTTCAAACAGTGGCGCTTGGTCGTCAGCGGCGGTAATTGGCACCTCCGACAATTCAAGTAGTCGATTGGCCTTCATGGATTCACCGGACAAACTTAGTGTCCATGGTTCAACGGAGTCTAAACGAGTCATGGTCGAGCGTAACCCTTCGGCTCGCTTTTCCATGCTTTTTGCTTTTCGTGACAGACCTTCATTGTCAAAGTCACGCCCCCAAATCGCTAAACGATGAGCGCTCTTTTCGATGCGATCGATCTCTTTCTTTTCTGCTTGTTGCCTTTCAGCATCCGTTCGATCTTTATCTTCCAATGCTTTTCGAGCTTCGGTGCACCTTTGGCTAAAGCTAAGTATCCTTTTGTCACGTAACACCCAAGTAGAATCAGTGACGTGGTCGAGTAATCGTTGATCATGCGAAACCATGACAAACGTCCCTCTCCAACCTTTCAGGAACTGCTCTAACCAAAGTAACGTCGGTAGATCTAAGTGGTTACTTGGTTCATCTAGCAACAGGACATCTGGCTCAAGAATCAATGCTCTCGCGACTAACACTCGCGCGTATTGACCGCCACTTAAAGTGCCTATTGGCTGGTTCCAATAGCTTTCATCAAACCCTAAATTAGAAAGAGTAATTTGCGCACGCCATTGTTCTGTTTGCTGCATGTTTAAAGGAAGGTTATCGGTCACAGCATCAAGCATTGAGAGACTCAACAGTCGCTTGGGTAGGTGTTGCTCAATCAAAGCAACTACGGCATTCGAAGCAAAGGAAACATTCCCCACAAAGTCTGGTAAATCTTTGTTTAACAGACGTAATAAAGTACTTTTGCCACAGCCATTACTGCCTATAAGGCCAATGCGGTCACCTTTTTTAATGGTAAAGGAAAGCCCATCAAATAGGCGGCATGATGTTAGATCGTAAGAAATGGATGATGTAGATATTAATGTAGTCATTTGTTTACTCAAGTTTCAAGCGCAACAAAGCGCTGTCGTCATTCGCTGACAACAACCAAGTAAACTAGAGTGAAGAAACTCTATTGAAGGTTATATTGAAATGCTTCGCTCAAGTTTTGGTTATCGCAGCACGATAGTGTTAAAACTTGAGTTTTGGTCGTACCAAAAAATATGCGCGAAGTTAAATTCACACACTTTCATAAAAATCCTCCTTGTATTTGTCTTGAGTTGAACATTAGCGCTAAAAGTAAATCACATTAATCGATGAGTCAAAATATTTAGTCGCTTCGTCTTGGGCTTGATTTACAACGTTAGGTGACTGTTACCCGGTGCATTTTTCGTGGAGTATCACCATAATCAATAACGGCATAATGCTGAGTGACCCTGTTGTCCCATATCGCCATTGAGCCCTTGTTCCATTTAAAACGCACTTGATATTCTGGTCGTCGTGCAATTTCAAACAGCTGGCTAAGTAATGAATCACTTTCTTCACGCTCAAGCTCAAGCTCATTGATGTAACGGGTAAATTGCTCGTTGATATATAACGTCTCTTTGCCCGTTTCTGGATGAACTTGCACTAAGGGATGTACCACAGGCGGGTTTTCTTGCGCAGTTTTCAGCAGCGACTTATGCCAATCTAGCTCGATTTGGTCCGATTCAATACCCTCAAATGCGACTAACGAATGCGTTGCCGATAAGCCCCTTAGCTTGTCTTTCATGCTTTCATCTAATGAATCAAACACTGCGGTCATTGAACACCAAATCGTGTCGCCACCGACATCCGGTACATGTTGAGCATGTAATAGAGAGGCTTTAGATGGCAGCTCCCGCCAAGTTAAGTCGGTATGCCAATAACTCTCCATTGGCGCATTACCTCGAGTAGTTTCTATCACACTGACTTGCGGAACTTGTTCTACACGCGGAAAGAAAGGATGAGCGGGTTCGAGATCTCCAAACCGTTTTGCAAGTGCTAAGTGTTGTTCTGGAGAGAGGCTTTGTTCATCCAAGAAAATGACTTGATAAGTAACAAGTGCTTTGTACACATCATCGAGTTCACTCTCACTGCAATCCGAAAGACTTAATCCATGAATACGAGCGCCAATGTGAGGTGTAATGGGTTCAATTTTCAACATACTTTCGCTTATCGGCTAAGAGGTATTAAGGGGAAGTCATTTAGCTACTCGTTATTAAACCGGACAGAACCGATTTTTCTTTCCTTACCACGCAACATAAAACGCGTTTATTCGAAAAACAAAAGAAAAGAGCCCCTACACTGGAGCTCTTTTTGTTTGTTGATACTTCCTGTATCCGTAGACAAGTCCAATCTGTAGTACTTTCACCGAAAGCCAGATCATCGATATCTCCAGTTGTGTATCACTATTAAATCTAGCATACAAACTTCGAGCTTTTCTGAGACGTAACCGAAAGTTCGTCGAAGTACCGCCAATTCCTGCTTATCAACCAAAGCAAGCAAGGCCATATCCTTTTGTTGCCTCCTACAAACCAAAAACAAAGCCCACAACAGGGTGGGCTTTGGTTATCAGTCTTCTGAACTGACTAAACTAGTGAGTAACTTTTTGAAACCATTGTTCAAACCAAAAGTTAAAAGTTTGCTTGAAGCGTCAAACCACTGTACGCCGAGTATGCATTCAACATCACGTGATATCTGCCGCTTTGGGTGACATTCACCGTACAAGTCTCGCTGTTGCCCGATCGGTAAGGTCGGCAGTCCCACGTACTAAGCGTTGGTTTATCCCCGAAACGTAGATACAGATCCGCATCGCCTGTGCCACCAATGATGACCACTGTCAGCTGTTGACCCTGCTCTAAGTCCATGTAGAAGTAATCCTTTTGCCCTCGGCTGCCACTCAGTCCATTAACCGGCACGCCAGAGACTAGTTTTCCATCTGGATCTGGTCCAGGTGTTGGACCACCGCAATCCGGTTCACAGCCACTATCAGTCAAACTATACAGCAGTTTATTGGTGGTTCCTCTTGTGTCAGAAACCTTATTCTCCGAGGCTCTTGAGTTCAGTAACCCTGCGAGTTGAAGCGGTGTTAAGCCATTGTTTTCCTGTAAGTACAAGGCTGCAACGCCCGCAACATGTGGCGTCGCCATGGAAGTTCCGCTAATCGTTTTATAGCCGCCATCATACCAAGCAGACTTAATTTGAGATCCCGGTGCGAATAGATCAACACAGCTGCCCCAGTTCGAGAAGCTTGAACGCGAATCAGAGCTGGTTGTGGAGCCCACCGTCACACCACTTGGTACACGAGCTGGTGATGTATTACACGCATCGGCATTTGAGTTACCCGCTGCCAACATAAAGCTCACGCCGGATTGAATTGCGCCTTGTACCGCGCTATCCAATGCGGTTGAACGACCGCCACCTAAGCTCATGTTGGCGACTGAAGGCCCTGATGCATTTTGAGCAACCCAGTCCACACCAGATATTACGCCAGATGTGGTTCCTGAACCCGAACAACTAAGTACTCTTACCCCAACAATATCGACATTTTTAGCCACACCGTACTGGCTACCGCCAATCGTTCCTGCAACGTGGGTACCATGCCCATTACAGTCACTCGAATCAGCATCATTATCCACGAAATCATAGCCAGAAACCGAGCGCCCGCCGAATTCCTCATGATTATTATTAACGCCCGTATCAATCACGTATGCTGTTACGCCAGAGCCATCAAAATTGGCATTATAGTTTCGGTCCAAAGGAAGACTTCTTTGATCAATTCGGTCTAGCCCCCAAATCGCGTTACTTTGAACGGCTTCATTTGAAACAACAGGATCGATACTGAGTATTTGGTCTTGTTCTATATATTCAACGCGAGAATCACGTCTGAGTTGCTTTAATTGAACTGCGTCTAGATTTGCCACAAAGCCAATAATGGAGCTATCAAAAACATCGTCTGTTTTGATTGAAAACGAATTGGCCATCTGGCCTACCGTTTGTTGAGTGAACTGCTGTAATCCAGCCGCGTCATTCATTAGCATCTGCGGTTGTTTCAATACAACAATATAACGATCAGTGATCGCATCATCTGATGAAGCCAACATCAGTGGAGCAATAGGTTGTTGTAAGTTTTCAGTTGAATTTAAAGCCGAACCTTGAGCCAAACTTGATGCAGAATAGATACCAAATGTGGCTGCAATACAACAACTTAATACTTTCTTTAACATAGCTTGTTCCTTGATATTTTAGGTTTGTTGGTTGTTACCTACGACAAACACGAAAATGCAGACAGCTAGCGTTATACGCTCAATACGTGAAGCAACAGTGTTACAAATTCAACCTAAGACAATACGAATGAGATTGCTTATTAATTTATATTCATCTCACTAGGAACTTCGAGTGGGGGCAAACTATTTTGAAAAGCTTATGCAATCACATTTTATATAATTTGATCAAAAGCTCTAATTTTAACAAAAGTCGAATGGTTGGTTAAAAATGGTGTATGTGAGAGGGATCATCTTCACTATTGACATATTACACACCAAAAATCCCGCAAAAACTCAAAAATACAGCATCAAAATTAAAGGTGATTAGTCCTGCTTATAGTGAATAAATATTATTAATTGTACTCGCAGGCAGCTTATCTCTATCTTGGCTACATTACCCAACACCATAAACCAACGCGATTACACAGGGAAAACGATGACCGCCATTACCGATTTAGACATTCTGTTAAAGTCCATATCACCTGAGCTCATTGAAGGTGATTATGTTTTTTGTACGGTAGATGGAGGACTAGCCGACTATGTCCACCTCAATCCGATGGCGACCTTTCGAGAAAAAGAAGGGTTAACTTTGGTGCTGACAGAAGAAGTGGCGACTCAAGCGCAGTTAAGTTTCGACGGTGTATTTAGCATGATCACTTTATCGGTACACTCGAGCCTAGAAGCCGTCGGGTTAACAGCCGCCTTTGCGACTAAACTTGGCTCGTACGGCATCAGTGCCAATGTGATTGCAGGCTATTATCACGATCATATCTTCGTCCAAAAGCACAAAGCTGATCAAGCCATGAGCGCACTTCGAGAATTCTCAGAAGCAAACTAGCAGAAGCGAACTAGTAACATAAGCGCTCTAAGTAGATGAGTTCGCTTGTTCACGGATAAAGCTGACCAAGAGCTTGGTGAGATGCGTGTGATAGCTCATTGACCGATAATGGATGTAAATCGTTAGTGGGGCTAATTCAAGGTCTAACCGTTGTTCGACTAACGAGCCCCCGTCCAACTCATCTCGACAGAATTCTCTTGGTAACGCTACAAAACCTAACCCTTTGACAGCTATAGCTTTAGCGATAAACCCGCCATCAACATTGATGTCTGACTTGATAGCCACACTCTTCAAGCCTTCTGGCCCACTAAATATCCAGGGGTTACCAGCAAAAGCTTTGTAACTTGAAATACAAGGCATTGCGGACAGCTCCTCAACTGTGGTCGGTGAGCCATATTCCGCCAGACAAGATGGCGAAGCTAAAACCGAACTCTCCCATTGACACAATGGCCGTGAAACCCAGTCGCGATCATCAAGCGAGCCTCGCTCAAAACTAATAACGATATCAGGATCGCTGTTTAACGCGCTTTCTATCGACGTACTGTGTTCGCAAAACAGAGAAACATTGGGGTAGCTAAGAGCAAAATCAGCGAGCACATCACCAATGAAAGGGATGTCTGGTGAGCTCACGCGAATACTGCCTTTCATTGACTCCGTTGAAATGCTGACGTTTTGCAATGTTTGGCTCAATTGACGAAGAGGCTCTCGGATTTCGTTGTAAAGCATTTCACCGGCCGAAGTTGGCGTCACCTTTCTGGTTGTCCGGTAGAACAATTTATTGCCAAGCTCAGCTTCAAGCTGTTGAACATGTCTACTTACCGTTGAGCTAGGAATTAGCAAGCGTTCTGATGCTTTTACAAAGCTACTCTGTTCAAAGACACAAATAAATGAGTTCAACCAAGCGTTATCGATCCTTTCCAATTCATTATCCCAAAACTGCTAATACTGAATCTAATATTAGCCTATTTTTCAGGATTATTTATCACGATAAGGTACAGAAAATTCGCTAAGGAGAACAAATTATGACAGCAATCAAATCGAAAATTTTTGAGCGCGATGGATACAAACTCAAAGTAGAGCAGCATGGTAAAGGACCGAAATTATTGATTATTGGCAGTGTTGATTATTACAAAAGAGTGATTCCAACAAGGCTTCACGATCACTTTACTTGTCTGTACCTAGATCATCGAGGCTTTGCTCAAACCTTAAACGACAAGCATAACAACACCATCACTCTAGACATTATTTCCAAGGATATTGAAGCTACCTGCGATCATTTCAATATTCGTAAAACCAGTATTCTGGGGCATTCCGGACACGCGTACATGGCACTCCATTTCGCGAGTTTGACCGATATTCAGATTAATAAAGTAATGGTAGTAGGTGCTCCGCCAAACCTGTCGGAGGCGATGAAAGCTAAGCAATTTCTTTACTGGGAGAACAATGCCTCACACGAGCGAAAGCGCCTTTTGGAGCAAAGCCTTGGAAAGCTTGAACACGATATAAACAGAGAACCACATAGGAAGTTTGCGCACTTGTGTCATAGACTAGGCCCGATGCGTTGGGCAGATCCTAGCTTTAATGAGCTCCCCCTTTGGGAGCAAGTTACAACCAATACGGCGCTACTGGATTCGCTCTGGGGTGATGCCTTTGGCAAAATAAACCTCGCTACGCTACCCCATGCTAACCAACTGGATGTTACAGTCGCCATTGGTGAGCTTGATTTCAGCATCGCACCTTTGGATACGTGGTTGCCTTTAAAAGAGACATTTGGCTCGCTTGAACTAGTGGCGCTTAAAGGTGTATCTCATACTCCGATGTTCGAAACACCCAAGGAGTTTGTTGAGCTAATGTGTCATCACCTACTAGGTTAAACCAACGACCTGTCTAACAGACATTCGAGAATCAGAAGACTGCAACTAGCAAGCACAAAAAAAGCGACGCAATGTACGTCGCTTTGGCTTATTGCTTAACGCAAACAGGCTGATCAGGCATCAGTCCATTAAATGCTTAAGCAAGCTTAAAAGTCGCCACTTTGTCACTTAAACCAGCGGCTTGGCTCTTAAGTTCATTCGACTCAGTTAAACTGTCCTGAGCACCTACTACCAAGTGGTCAGTCACATCTTTAATGGTCGTAATGTTCTGAGTGATCTCACCCGTCACATGGGTTTGCTCTTCTGCTGCAGTCGCAATTTGAGTCGCCATGTCGCTAATCAAGGCAACCGACGTGTTTATCTCTTCTAGCGCGAGAGAAGCTCGATCCGCATCTTCTACTGAATGTAGTGCTAGCTTAGAGCTCGTCTCCATAAGTTCAACGGCTTGCGCTGTAGTGCGCTGTAGAACATCGATCGTTGCCTTAATCTCTTCCGTTGAAGAGTGAGTGCGCTGAGAAAGCACACGAACTTCATCGGCTACTACGGCAAAACCACGACCTTGCTCACCGGCACGAGCGGCTTCAATAGCGGCATTCAAAGCAAGCAAGTTCGTTTGCTCCGCAATGCCTTGAATGGTGGCTAATACAGTTGAGATTTCTTGAGCGTGTTTATTCAGATCGCTGATCACACTACCCGCTTCGTTCACTTCATTCGCTAGGTTATTGATGGAACCTTTAGTGTCGACAACTAATGCGTGACCGCTGTTGGTGCTCGTCGCTGAGTCTTGCGCGGCTTTTGCCGTTTGCTCTGCATGCGATGCGATCTCTTGCGTTGCACTCGCCATTTCAGTCACGGCCGTAGCGACCATCGTGATTTCTTGCTGTTGATGGTTTAGCTCATTCACCGAAAGGTTTGCACGTTGTGCGCTCTGTTCAGATTGGCTGTTCAACTGCTCAGATTGACTACGGATATGGCCGATTAGCTGCTGCAAGCTGCCGACAAACGTATTGAAGTTCTGAGCTAGCTCACCCACTTCATCTTGATTATCAACATGAATGCGTTGAGTTAAATCACCACTGCCGTTCGCAATTTGCGCCAGAGCCTGAGACACATGATTTAGTGGACGGAATAGAATGGTGCAAAGTAAGTTAAATAGTACCGTACAAACCACCACCACTAACAATGTCACCAACACCTGACCGATAACAGCATCAAAGAGTGGCGCGACCAAAGAGTCATGATTCACCACGCTAATCGTAATTAGATTGGTTCCATCAATCGTGCGTGCGTACAGCACATAATCAGTCCCGTTCAACTCAATGGAAATGTCCTGACCGCTTACCAACGCCTTTTGCACATCTGAAAAGTTCAAACCAAGTGAGCTGATATCTTTGTTCAGTAGCTTAGTGTCTGCGTGCGTGTAAACCGTGCCCTTGTTGGTCGCGATAAACATGTAACCTTCACCTGGAAGAATTACTTGCTCAAGGCTGTTCAGAATGTCGGTAATTTCAACATCCGCCCCCAATACCACCTGTTGGCCATACAATTGCATTGCGGTGCCCAGTGACACTACATTCGCTCCTGTTGCCGCTGCAACCGTAGGGTTGTCCATGAAAACCTTACTTGGATTGGCAACCGCATTGGTATACCAGCCCCACAAACGAGGATCATCATTCCCCGGTGGTAGCACTACCCCGTTGGCATTCTCTTGTGAGCCATCAGGATACGCTAGGAAGACATTATCAAAAGAGCCAGAATCGCGAACCTGTTTCAGGTGAGTAACCAAACTCTCCTTTTGAGACTCTTGAGACAGAGAAGTAAGCGCACGCTCTTTGGATAAGATCCAATCCGATACGTATTGATTGTATGAAGCCGATGCACCTTCTAAGCGCTGTTCAACTTCTGTATCCAAACGCTGCAATGAAGCACGAAATGAAAGTGCTTCTACCAAAATCCCCCCCAGGATGATGGCAAGGCTGGCAGAGATCGCCAGCTTATTCTTAAGTGAGAGTTTCTTTAACATAGGAAACCTATAATTTTTATATAAATAGCCCGCAGAAACAGAACCGTTCCCACGCTTAAAGCAAGCTGATATATTTTACACATTAAAATAAATTATAAAATGCCCTAAGATATTGTATTTAAGGTATATGTGAGCCGAAAAATAGATCCAGATCAAACCAAAAGGTCGAATATCATTCGATAAGGTTCTATTCCACTTCCTCGTTATTATGTCGAGAATAAATGCCGCGCGTGTTGATTCGTTATCAATCACAAGCCAACCCAAAAGGCCTCGTCGTTACGAGACCTTTAATTTCTATCTATAAAGAGACGTGACCTATGCCATTTATTGTTCACTTTAAAAGAAATGAATCTCCATATTGCTAAACAGCCGCTAATGGTATTCGGCTAGCTTTTGATTGATAAACAGTGCTGATAAAATGATAACCAACGCTAACCATGTTGTGGGGTGAACAGACTCATTCGCAAGTAATACTCCGATGAACACACCCACAGCGGGTACAAGATAGTTCGTCATTGAAGTAAATACTGGCCCGGCGTTTTGTATGCTCATCATATAAAGATAATAAACAATACCTGCACACATCACTCCTAAGTAAACCAACGAAAACACTGATGAAGCGGTAGGCTTAACGCTGACGATTGGCGAAGTCAAAAACGCAATTAACATCAGTTGAATGCTCGCCATACAAAGTACATTTCGTGCAACAATCAATGGATGCTCACCTCTCACTCGATTAAGTAATAGTAATGCAATAGCGAAACACACCGCTGCAACCATAATGGCAGTGGCACTTATTAAATTGATATCACCAGTAGTCAATAATAGCTCTGGGGAGAATAAGACTAATAACCCACTAAAGCCGACGATGACACTTACAGCGTTCCCCTTGGTTATTCTTGCATCTTTTATAAAAACAGGTGCTAGCAATAACGCATAAAAAGGGAGTGTGCCCATCAGTATCGCCGCAATTGAACTGGATAAGCTCTGCTGTGCCCAAGGCACAAGAATAAAAGGGATCGCAGCTTCTAATAGCCCTATAAGAGCAAAAAGCCCCCACTGATTGCTAATGCTTTTAACTCTTATAAGGTTACATATAACAATAAGTGTCATTGCACCTAGCACTGCTCTAAGTGTCCCAACCCAGACTGGAGAGAACCCTTGAAGTGAGATTTCTTGAAAAACAAATTGGGAACCCCAAATTAGCCCGATAGCGATTAACGTTAAATAATTTTTTAGCATGTTTAATATTGCCCAGAGGAATTAATCTGATGAAAAGTAAAAATGAGATGTGCTGAAAAGGTTGCCTTATTTATTACTACTCGATATTTCAGATTTAAAGGCCACAGCATCGACTTCAATTAGCATTTCATCTAACGCAAGTCTAGGTACTGGAATCAGTGTACTCGCGGGTAAGCGCTCTTCAGACCAACGTTTGAGCATTTCTTCACTCCAGATATGCAGTTTATCTGAATCATGCTCAACGATTAGAACGGTAATCTTTACGACATCGCTAAAATCCATCTCATGAGCCTTCAAAGCAATATCAAGGTTAGATAATACAACCTGGACTTGACGACGAAAGTCTTCCACCAATTCATGTTCTAGCCCTTCACCACCGCTTTGCCCTGAAATAAAAACAAACTCTCCGTTCGCGGAGGTCTTCACCGTATGGCAAAAACCAAAAGAAGTTGGGTTAAAAAGTTTTTCAGGATTATAAAATTTCAATCTTTTACGTGACATTCTTTTGACCTATTAAGCTGTGTTTTTAACGTTAGGGAGTGTAAAACTTCAACTTAACTTTAAGTCAACAAACAATTTTCATTAAATCAGTTATCTATGGGGGTAACCTAGCGTTCACCTTATCATTCGATTAATCTTATAAGTCGTTATGTCCATAGAGTTTTCTTATGTCTCGAAGCCAACGCCTCTTTGATTTGCTTCAATTATTGCGCTGTCACAAATATCCCGTGCCTGCCGATCACCTTGCTCAAGAACTGAATGTCAGTACACGTACCATCTATCGTGATATTGCAACACTACAGGCACAAGGCGCGGAAATCGATGGAGAAGCTGGTGTGGGCTACCTGCTCAAACCTACCTTTACTCTGCCACCAATGATGTTCACCTCGGAAGAGCTAGAAGCGTTGCGACTCGGAGCGGAATGGGTCGCTAAGCAAGCTAATGGAGAGTTCAGTGAATCGGCTAGAAATGCGATTGCCAAGATCTCGGCCGTGCTCCCTTCAGATCATCAGGCTAAACGCAGTGAAGATATCATTCGTGTTGCTTCAATCATTGGGGTTGAAGATTTAGGTTTTGAACTGTCGGAGATAAAGTTAGCGATTAAGCAACAAAACAAAGCTCAAATTCAATATACAGACGCCAAGGCAAAAGTCAGTTCTAGGGTCGTATGGCCTATGCTGATCGGCGTATTTGAAAACTGTTATGTATTGGTCGCTTGGTGTGAAACACGCAGTGCTTATCGAAACTTCAGGCTGGATAGGATTAACGAATTGACCATACTGGAAGAAAAGTATTCAAAGTCACGGAATAGCTTACTCAAAGAGTGGCAAAGCATGGAAGGGATTACAGACAAAGTGATTCGCTACTGACAAAAACTGTCACTAGTTAGAGATATATTCCTGTGGTCCAAAGAAGCACCACACCAGATAACCTAACTAGGAGCAGCTATGTTTACTATCGATTCATTTGTCCTTTATGTTACTGACATTCACCGCAGCATGGATTTTTATTCCAAAGCCTTTGATTGTGAGCCAACACTGCTATCTCCGACATTTGCAGCCTTAACTTTTGCAAGCAATGTGAAGATCACCCTCAAGCAATCTGACGCTCTAACGCCAACAAGCAAAGTAACTGGTGGCGGCACTGAGCTATCGATAGCAATGACAGGTAAGCAAGCTCTGGAAAACCTCTATAAAGAATGGAAAGCGAAAGGAATCCAGTTTGAACAAGCACCAGAAGAGTCCGTGTTTGGTATCAACTTTGTCGCGATTGACCCAGACGGCCACCGCATTCGAATCTTCGCCTAAATGAAAAAGAGCAAGCGACACTCTAGTTGCTTGCTCATCTCATCTAGCTCATCAGCCAAACAGAACTAACCGAAGTCTATCGTCAGTAACAATCGAGGTTCTTCAGATGAAGTGACAGGCGAACGGTGGACAAGGCCTCTGTTTTCATTACCGCTCCAACGCTCTCCTTTCAATAACGCCACATCACCAACGGCCATTTGCTGGATGTCAGACTCGTCATTGTAGAGGCCAGATGCTGAATCTGGCTGGCCATTACTTCCACGACCGAGTTTAGAACGGTCAACCGCACCATTCTCTAACCATTGAGTCGCAATACCATGATAGGTTGTCACCAGTCGGCAAGGTACTTGGTCAAAATGAAAGCGAGGGCACATTGCCTTGTTCAGTACAGCCAAACGGAGACCAACTTCTTCAAGCTCAAACAAGCAACAGAACATGTCCACCAGCTCAGCCATATTTTCTAGCAGGGCTTTTGAAGCCGTTCCGTCTGTAGCAAATTCCAATTTGTCAAAAGCGTTTGCAGGTGACACGCTAACAGACTTACTAAAATTTGGGTTAGCCGCAATAAATTCATTGATTTCAGATACAAAACTCTCATCAAAGTTACGCTGCCATATCGCGACATTGATATCATCTTGGTAAATGTCAGCCAACACTGTCGGGGATGAAGCTGCACTACAAGATGGATTTCGGCCCTTCTGCCCTTTATGAGTCAGCACTCCATCAATACTTGACGATTGATTACAACTCGTTGTCAAAGGTTCAGCTAAAACGGCATTCATTATCTCATCTCCTTGCTGCGCGCTCGTATTCTCTAGAGGCAATATCTATGTTTGCCAAAAGAATAAATTAACGAAACGTTATAACATAACAATATACATTCAAACAACTCAGGAGATCATGGTTCCAAAAGTACCAATATGAGATGAGTACCCCCTACCGAATTTAACACATGAGTAAGGTGGTGAGCTGAGCTTGCTCCTATACTTCTCGAAGTTGTTCAGAATACGAACAGCGTTATTTGGTTCAACTGGCAATCCATTATGTGGTGACAACTTATGAAAAAACTACTTACAACAATCGGGCTTCTTTGCACCGTCATCTCAGCGCAGTCTTTTGCAGAAAGCGGCTACACATTAGATCCGAAGCTGTCGAATGTCACATTCGCAACCATTAAGAAGCAGTTCGTCGTTGAACCCGCTTCCATCAAGCCTTCGTCCGGCGGGCTTACCGAAGAAGGGCAATTTTCAATCGTATTGGACCTGAAAAGTATTAGCACAGGCGTGGCCATTCGTGATCAAAGACTCAACGAGCTGTATTTTGAGTCAATGAACTTTCCTGAAGTTAAGATCTCAGGATCCGTTGAGCCTTCTCTGTTAACAGGTGAACCAAATAATACGACGATAGCAGCGGAAGTCACTCTGCACGGCGTGACCAAAACCATCGACTTCCCTGTTATGGTCGTACCCTCTGACGGTTTTGTCATGGTGAATTCAACATCCACGGTCATCGTCAATGGCGCAGATTTTGGTATTTCGACCGACAACTTAAACAAACTTTCAGCAACGGTAGGCGGATTAGCGCTTTCCGATAAGGTGCCACTCAACTTCAACTTAATGTTCGATAAATAAAGGTCGATTACAGAGTGAGTTAACACGAGCCCTGACACTCATCAGGTAATCACAGCGTTACCTGATGAGTGGGCGTAAGTCCAAACCTCACACACTCCCCCTCGAACGTCCAATCTACCACTCGGAAGCGGCGTTAATGTCGTCGGTGTCACATGTCGTTACATAGCATGCCCCCTTTAGGCTTTACATCTCAGGCGAGGTAAACAACAATCCCTGAGAATAAATCCATAACACAATGTATTTAGAAATTATGAGTAACACTGAAAACAAAAAATCGAGTCCTCTTTTTGAAGTCGTATTTAACGTCCTTCTTCCGTCATTCATCCTAATGAAGTTCAGCGGCGAAGAGCACCTCGGAACTGGCCTAGCACTGCTTGTCGCACTCGCCTTCCCTATTGCTTACGGTGGCATGGAGTTAATCCGCAACAAGAAATTTAACTTCATCGCTGCACTTGGCTTTGTCAGCGTGTTACTAACTGGTGGTATTGGTTTCTTCGAACTAGACACGCGTTGGTTAGCTCTAAAAGAAGCCTTAATCCCTGGCTTAATTGGTCTGGCGGTACTTGGCTCTACCTTTACTCGCTACCCATTCATCCAAAAGGTAATTTTCACGCCTGCATTGCTGAACATAGCTCTAATTGAAGAGCGTTTAAAGCAATTTGGAAACCAAGCTAAATTTGATCGTTGCCTAATGACGTCAAACTACATGTTCGCTAGCACGTTCGCATTCTCTTCTGCGATGAACTATTTCCTGGCGACTTGGATTGTTACTAGCCCTGCTGGTACTGCGGCGTTCAATGAAGAGCTCGGCAAATTGACTCTATATAGCTACCCTGCGATTGCGATTCCGAGCCTGCTTATGATGCTAGGTATTTTTTACTACATCTGGCGCCAAGTTCGTGACATGACCTCGCTAGAGACCGAGCAGATTTTCGTTACCAACAAATAAGCTCACTCAAAGCAGCTCAACCTGAACACCCTAAGCTCAGCAATTCGCTGGGCTTTGCTTTATCTACCACCAAGTAAAACGAATAACTCAGGTTTAAGATAATTGGCACGATGATGACTCACCTACTCCCTCAAACTCTAAAATTCCTGATAGCTCTTTTACTATTCGTATTTAAAACGCTAAAAATCAACAACTTGTATTAGACTGTCAATTGATGGTTTTCTAAACGATCTTGTTGGTTACTTAACAAAGCCCTACCCAATCACTGACAATATCGTACTTGGTGTTGATAAGATCACTCAAGCTAGGTGCCAAAGGTAGACACCAGCCTTACTCACTAAGGAATAAAGAATATGAACAAATCTCAATTAGTTGAACACATCGCTACATCTGCAGACATTTCAAAAGAACAAGCGGGTAACGCGCTAAATGCACTTGTAGAAGGTATTTCAACAACGCTTGCTAACGGTGATGAAGTAGCGATCCTTGGATTTGGTAGCTTCAAAGTAAACACTCGTGCCGCTCGCACGGGTCGTAACCCACGTACAGGCGAAGAAATTCAAATCGCTGCATCTAAAACACCAGCATTCAAAGCAGGTAAAGCGCTAAAAGAGGCGTGCAACCTTTAAGCTAGCGCCCTAAAACGCAGAACTATAAGGAAAATGACGATGACTACGCCAAAGGAAAAAGCCAAAAGCAGTCGCGTTAAAAAAGCAGGTAAATCAACAGAAAACCAAGCACCTAAAACTCGACAACGTATTGAAGAGCTTCTAGAAGAGCGTGAACTGGCCAAACTGTTAGAGCTTTAATTTAGCCCTGCGTTGATAACAAGCGATAGATAAACAATGCCACTGCACCTTTGCAGTGGCATTTTTATTAACCATCAAAATATCTGAGATCTAGCCGTTTTACTCTGCGCAAATTCCACACACTAAGTAATTGTTCCTATTACATTGTCATACATAACCATACATACCTAAATTTCACTTTTCATTATCATCGCAGCCTTGATGTTTAAGAGTGTAAAGAACGTAAAACCCGACGCGGATGTGTTCGGGGGATGCTTCTTCTTTTGAGGTGATTATGAATGTAGTTCGTATGGGAATTGACGCTAATGTCCATAAAAACAAGGGCAAGTACAAAGCGATAGCTAAGTTTACAATTCGAGCATTGTTTTATTACTCAGATACGAAAAGAATGAATGAGAATTTCAACTCTGATGAGAGAAAACTCTTATTTAAAAAGCAACCGAATTTCCTATCTAAGTTTGTCACACCCTACCTATGTAATGGCTTTAGCAAAAAGCAGAAAATTGAAATTTTATCAAAGCATTACGACTGGTTTGAAAATACGTTCAAGACTCCAGCTCGACACAATATTTACAACGAAAGAATCAACCTTTTAGAGCTAGAAATTGGTGAACAAACTTACTTACTGAATCTCAGTTTTGAGCGCAATTCAAGAAAAGAAGGCGAGCTCACGCTGTCGCTGACTGATTCTCAATTGAATAAGATGTACACCCTATCATTCTCTGTCTTCAACAATGATATCTACATCGGTGGTGTTCAAGGGGGTGCCAATGATAACGGGTTCAGCCGAGCGTTTACCAAAGCGTTGCACGGCTTAAGACCTAAGTCATTTATCGTTGAAACACTGAGACTAATGGCCTCCGACCTGGGTATAACCCACATTTACGCAGTCAACGAAGCGAGCCATGTGTCAAACTCATTCCGCTATGGAAAGAAAAGCAAAGACATCAACCTAAAATATGATGAGCTTTGGGAAGAGCATAACGGAGCACAACATAACAAGTGCTTTTACGTGTTGCCTTTACGCGCAACAAGAAAGGATCTTGAGCCGCTTAAACGCCAAAAACGAAAGCTATACCGCCAACGTTACGCTTGGCTGGACCAATATGAAGAGGATCTCAGAGCCGCTATTAACCCTCACCTACAGGCTCCTATTACGTTAAACGTAGATTTAGCGAAAGCAAGTTGAGAGAGTGTAAACTCGCCACACCTTCTTAACATCCGCAAATAAGTGACTTGTGACACAAAGAAAGCCTCGTATTCACGGGGCTTTTTAACACGTCCCCATAATCTCCCTCCTCACTAATTAGCACAATTCCAAAGCCCTACCTTAAATCTAGAGAGAAAAACAGGATAAGAAGCAAGTTCAAAGCGGTGATTTTTTGACCTCCTAGTGAGATTGTATTGATAACATTATATCAACAAAACCATAACTTTTGAGCATTACGTTACATATCTAGAAATCTACGGATAATTCATATTGCAAGAAGATCTTATTTATACAATTAATAGCGCCGAGCCAAAAATAGGCTCATTAATTAAAACCAATAACGGAGATTGTAAAATGATTAATTTTGAAAACGTCATGGCTGATTTTAATGGTCCAGAAAGCGAAGAACTAAACCTATGTGAATTAAATTGGGATGGACCAAACAACGGTAATGATCGTCGAAACATGATCGCTTTTGAAGACCAAGAGTAACTAAAACTAACCTGCTAGCTTTATATTAGCTAGCAGGTTACAGGAGGATAATATGTATTTTTCACTTGGTTCAAACACGGTTAAAAAGAATTTTCTAGATCTCTATTCAAGAAAAAACGACATCAATGGTTTAACTCAAGAGAATGCTAAGCAACGCCTTAAAGATTCGTATATACAAACAATATCTCAATTCATTCCGATAGGTCTGGATAACATCTCAGAAAACAATCAGATACTTAAGGTAAACGAGCCAAACCTATGTAGTGAGTTGTCTACAGGTTATAACTTGTCAAAACTCGACGACTTATCCCAGTCGGACATTATATCTAACTCAACATGTAATGTAACTTCAGAAGAGATGGCCGACTATTTACTCTCTCTAGACTATCTAAAAGAGTTATCACCTGACCTCCATGAAGTTTTCGAGTTGGCTATTAATGTCATATTTTTCATGCGCTCAGATCAAGCAAGTGGCGGAAGCACCTCTGGTATGCCAGGTGTTATTTGGGTAAACCCTAAAACACATTGGTGTATAAATAACCGAGTCGAGTTCCTCGTTCATGAATTAACACATAACCTCTTATTTATTGAAGAACTGATTAGAGGCCTTTATTCGTATGAAAATATGTATAAGGAAGAGAACTGGACTCGTTCTGCAGTCTTAAATAAATCTCGCCCTCTCGATAAGTCATATCACAGTGCAGTTGTAGGAACCGAGTTACTCTTATTTCGACACGAGTTATCGATCGTACCAGAAGAATTTTGTGCTCACCCGCCAACAGAACAATTATTAGCGCAAACACTAACGTCAATCCAATCTTGTTTAGAATCCCACTTATTGAAACCAAGAGGGAAAGAGATATTAGAAGTGTGCAACGCAAAATTGGAGAAAATATGAGTTTTTCTGAGAAGGAGCAAGCCTTCATCGGTGCCCTATTGGTTAACAACCGGCTTTCTAACAAGACCCAGCTGATGCGCGCACTAGACGGGGACAGCGCCCCCATCACCGACCATATAGAGACATTGTTGTCCGGTGCAAGAATGACGAGTGACAGAGCTAGGTTTTTCCGCAATGGGACCGAACAAACAGAATTAGTCTCCACCAAAGGCATGAATAAACATGGGAAAACCAATCTCTATATAAGAAACGATAAGCTACACGACCAGTTTCTTGTTGGAGGTACGTTTGCTATGGACTCTATTGATGAGTTCAAAGGCTACTTTTCATCGACTACTCGGCAACTTAGCGAGCTTCTTCATTGTGAATCATCAGCTAATTTGTATGTTTCTTACGGTTCAATCAGCGGATTTGGATACCATAAAGACGACCACCATGTGTTGGTCAAACAACTGGCTGGTCAGAAGCGCTGGCAATTTGGCGAGAACCAAGACGATATCGTACTCAGCGAAGGTGATCTCCTCTTTGTTCCTAAAGGAGTTGCTCATAACCCTGTTTCGGAATCACGTAAATCGTTCCATGTGACTTACAGTATTGTTACGCCTACGCTATCGGACTTTTTAAAGTGGGCGTGCTTACCTACACACCAGACAAGGCTCGATAATATTAGTGCGGAAGACCATATAGCGCTTAAGGAGGAGATCGAGTCGTTACACGCTAATTTCCTTAAATACAGAAAGAACAAAGCACACGCCTTTCGAAATTACAGCACTAAACGGATATTCCCTGTATGAAGTTTGAATCAGTAAGATCTATTGCGCTAAGCCTGTTCAATAAGCACTCTTGGTTGGCAATCTCCTTTGCGGGTATACACCAGCTATCTATCGCAATCTCTGTTTACGCATCCGTTCAAATTATCTACGAAGTCAATAATGTTGGCTTCGACAGTGTTGATTTCAAACTGTGGGCCGCTGTTTACTTGACGTGTATGGTGCTGCCTTACTGTGTGTCATATTTCAGTGACATGTCTCGGGAGGCTTGGTTGTGCTCTGCACTAAGTGACTTTTGGTCTGCTGCCACAACGATCTACGGTTCGTGCACCAACAAAACTGACACCGATAACATCAAAGGTATTCTGGTCTCTCAAGGTAAAGAGACCATCATTAGCGTTATTGGTTATTCATTTCATTCTATCTCTGCACTACTAAACTTCAGCTTGAGCTTGTTAGTGATTAGTGTGGTTTTAGACTATCGATTTGCTCTCTCAATCCTGGTCAGCGCATTCTTTATTGCTGCCTACAAGATCTACATATCCAAAAGAATGGAGGGGCTATCGGAGACTCGAAATACTCAAGGCTCAATCCTTACCAAGAAATTATCGGCCATCCATGAAAACTATCATCACGGCTCGTCTATTAATCGTGACAGTTTTCAGAGTGATACACGACTGAGTACCGAGGCGTATCTTTCATCTCGAATGAAAGAGGCTCGCAGTAAATACGCTGCGATGCTAATCACTTCTTTATTTTCGCTCTTACCCACCACTTCTTTGGTCGTGTTTTTGCTGTTTTCACCTCAAATAGATGCAGCGATTAAACTGGGGATTGTGGTAAACCTGACTCGTATCTACCATCTGCTTGCTTCGGCAAACGAATTAGTATCGATAATTATCCTTCTACCTAATATAAAAGGGCAGCTTAGGCTACTCACCAAATTTAATGACACCAAAGCACCATTTAAAATAGATACGCTTACTATTGAGCTCAAAGATAATCAAACCAATAAACCAGTCAGCGCAAATGAACTTCAGAGCTATCGTAACGGCTATCTCTCTGTTATTGGTTCGAACGGTTCTGGAAAAACCACTTACCTTAAAGACTATCAACGAAGTTCCGGCGCTCTGTATTTCAACCCCTCGTACCGCGTATGCTGGCCTTGGGAGTCGGAGCTAAATAAAGAAGATATTTCCGACGGAGAGTACACCAAGAAATGCCTAGATTGGTTACTCAACAACACGCAAGAGACGCTATTACTTGATGAATGGGACGCTTTTTTGGATAAAAAGAATAGAGCCGAATTAGAAGAGAAGATCGAATCTGACTCAAAGTCTCGTTTGATTCTCCAGGTTCGTCAATAAATTAAGCCTAGTAACGGATAACATTAAAGTAGAGCACCTCCAAAAACGGAATTTTAGCTTACAGGCTATAGGCTGATATCGCGTTGACGATGTCGTTTGAGAAGCGCATGCTTTCATTTCGAGCAGAGTCGTTTTCTCGGTTTTCATAACCAAACTGAAAGAGAATGTGCTCTGTGTAACGTGTCTAATTGAGTGGCGAGTCAGATGAATAAAGTTGTTATGTTTGTAATGGGGATGCTTTTTACCAGCCGATTGTTCGCCAGTATCGCACCCCATGTTAAGCAATTAGAGCATGACGCGCCTATCCTACTCCGCTCTGCGTTAATTGTTTTTGTTGCCGCTTATGTCGTTTGGATAGGTGTTAAATATTTCAAAAAGCGTAAAGTTTCAGCGTTAGAATCAGAGCAGACTGATAGCTAATACCTCACGCTATATATCGCTGTCTCGGTTAATTGTCCGCAAAATACTCGACTAGGATTTTACGCCACTTGCGAGACTCTCGAATTTGCAACAGAGCGCGGTTAATCTCTTCTTCGTAAGGGTTGTTTTCTGTAATGATAAAACCGTAGTTCTGTTTCTCTAGCTGATACGGTAACACCTCTAAATCTTCAAATTGGCCGCTCATTCTACCGTTACCTATCATATATTTGAGCACCACATCATCAGCTACAATGGCGTCTACCTCTCCTTCCTCTAAAGCAGCCAATAGCCTTGGCATATCGATATAGTTCTCGTGTCTGATACCGAAGCTCGTCAATAACAGAGAGGATGTCGTCGCGACCTTGGCACCTACTGCGACATTCGCCAGATCATTAATACCTTTGATCTGAGAAGATCCTTGGCTAAGTGTAAGTTTACTCGCTAACACAGCGGTAATACTGGCAATAAAAAGCATGCTGAATACGCCAATAAACACCGTCGCGATCCGCCCCGTTAAACTCTTAAATTCAAAGTAATTGAATGGACCGCGAGTAATAAAAAGCAAACCGAGAATAAAACTCTCTAGCCAGCGTCCAGTTCGGCTTTTCATCGAATAGAGCTTCTGGTTTTCACCGTGCTCGAGCATATAGAAAAATGCGCCAATGACACCTGCGATAAATACCACCACACCGATGATCAGCCATAACGCAGGGTTCAAGAATATCGAGTGTAACGTCTCCAGGTAGCCTTTCTTCTTCACTGCGATAGCAAGATGGGTTTCATAGAATGAGTGCGAGAAATCAGCGAACAGTTCACGTTCTGGCGTGATTGAGATGCAAGAGACACCAATATCGATTTGCCCCGTCTCTATCGAGCTGAGTAAGTCATCGAGGGGGTGATTTTCTATCGTAAACGCAACATCCATATCCTTGGCGATCTTCTCCCACAGCTCAATACTGAGGCCATCCCACTCATTATCCATCGAGCCAATAACAAAAGGAGGACAAGAGTAAACGCCAACTTTAAGCGGAGCAGATGAAGCAGAAGTGCTGAAGAATGGAAAAAGTAAAACGATTGAAAGAGCACAGTATCGAAGTGTCGATTTGAAGAATTTTTGCATCAGCAGCCCTCCAGAAAAGGCAGCGATGAATTGAATCGAGTGCAAAGGCTCGCCTAACGAACACACCCTAGCGTCCTCATAAGTGAAAAAAGTTTATGATGAATTCAATGCTGCCCTAGCTTTAATAGTTGTTACTTTAACTATAGAGAACCCTAATTATTCTGCAAAACATTGGGCTGTAAACCTAAGACATAAACTGACTTTGTGCCGATGAACACAGCTTCCCATTCTGAGTGATTTTACTTTCTAAGAAGTGAATGTTGCGCCTGCTTTTGACCCAATGTGCGCGAACTTCTAACTCTTGACCAATGAAGATTGGGTGATGAAAGCGAGACGTTAAACTCACTGTCATCGCATTGATGCTGTTTTGGAACAAGCAATGCAGCATCGCGCTATCGTGTAATGTGGTGACAATACCGCCCTGCATGATGCCATCGTAGCCCTCAACTTTATCTGTTGGTACAATCTTGGCAAAAGCTTCATATTTTATTAAAGTTTCATACTTGGGTTTAGCTTCATATTTAACTAGAACTTCCTGCTTGGTTAAAGCTTCATGCGCACCAACGGCTTCAAAACAAATGGGGCTGTCTGCGAAAAAACCTTGGCTGCACACTTGGCAACGGCGATGATTGTGAGGAATGAAAACCTTCATACTTTCCCTTATTCCTTTTTACCCTTAGATTCTTAGAGATTGATATGGCTCGACCAAAAAAACATCGCCAGTTATGTACCCGTGCGGCTTACTCTTGTTTCAAACCTAATGGTGTTCCTATGGACGAGCTTCAGAAAGAAGAGCTGCTATTAGAAGAGTTGGAAGCCTTGCGCTTAGCGGATCAAGAAGGTCTAAGCCAACTTGAAGCCGCAGAGCAGATGCAGGTGTCTCGCCAAACGTTCGGCAACATCATTAAACGAGCACGAACCAAAGTCGCAAAGTGCATCGTCAACGGCCATGCATTAGTGATTCAAGGCTCATAGTCCGAAGCTTTAACTTTGCTTGTCGACAGGCTCTCAAAGAACATTAATGTGATGGCTCAGTAATCTGATACAGCTTTCGGCTTTGCCCTTCGCACACATCCTTGCAATTGCACTCGCGCTCAATGTCTAACTGCGCGAGTCCTCCACAACTGCCTTTGATTGGCTTACGTGAAAAAATCACGCCAATTGCCATTAACACAACCACTCCAACAAAGGCCACCAGTGTGAGTAAAAATGTCATTTTCGGACACCTCGAATAACACTGAACCGGTTCAACTGGGGCGTGAGAATCGACGTTTCTTTCTTGTGCCCTTTCTCGCCGCACGTATTCTTGCTGCACCCGCTATTTCGTGACTCTCGACCATAATCAATATCAGTCACTTCTTGCAGACTGCTGAAGTCCAAAGTCGCCACTTCCGCCTTTCCTTTAGACGAAAAAACACGAATATCGTTGTTAAACAAGTGCGCCAACATCTTCCTCCCAATGTGTCGAACCACCACAGCCTGCACATCGTAAGATTTAACAACAGACATCCATCGTTTCTTCTTATTGCACGAGCTATCAGACTCAACCAAAGGGATAAGATGCTTGATTTGTTGTCGCTCATCGACAATAGCTATCTGAGGAGAACGAGCAAAATGGTTGCCGACATGAAGGTCGCGGCAAGGTACTGCGTATAACATGGTAACTTCCTGTTATTGATGGTCAGGAGCTCAGAATACGCCCAGTTATTAGCATATGCCAATAATTATCGTGTGAAAAATTAGATTTACCGTTTGTAGCGATCTTAATAGCAAGTATGCAAAATCCGATTAAACAATAGGTTTCAATTGAATGCAGCGGTTAAAGTCTGCACAATCATTCATTATGGGCACCTGACACGCACGATAAGGAAATCACTATCTCATCAACGATTCTTTGGATGATAGGCACTCTGATGTCATTCAGTTTGATGGCCATCGGAGCAAGAGAGCTCAGCGGTAACATCAGTACTTATCAAGTGTTGTTAGTACGAAGTGTCATTGGATTATGTGTCGTGTCATTTCTGATCATCGCGGCCAAGCAAAAGGGACTGTTTTCAACACAGCGACTCCGCTTACATAGCCTGCGTAATGTCTTTCACTTTGGAGGGCAGTTTGGCTGGTTTGTTGGAATTGGATTACTTCCCCTTTCGGAAGTGTTTGCGCTTGAATTCACCGTCCCACTTTGGACAGCTCTATTGGCGAGCCTCTTTCTGGGTGAAAGCCTAACACTTAAGAAGATGATGGCCATCGCATTAGGGTTACTCGGCGTTGTCATCATTGTTCAACCGACTCAAGATGTCATGAATGCCGGAGCTATTGTCGTGTTGTGTGCAGCGTTTTGTTACGCGGTTGCGCATACGTCGACCAAATCTTTAGCCAGCACAGAGGCTCCGCTGACCATCCTGTTTTACATGTGTTTAATCCAACTACCTATCGGCTTGATTCTGTCTTGGCAAGTATGGAAAACGCCTTCAACACTTGAATCAGCTTGGTTCTTGCTAGTCGCCCTATCTGCACTCTCCGCTCATTATTGTTTGACCAAAGCCATGAAGAACGCAGAAGTGACTCTGGTGATGATACTCGACTTTTTCAGGCTCCCTGTTATCGCAATAGTCGGAATTGTGCTTTATGACGAACCACTGACCTTCGCGCTAATCATTGGTGGTGTGGTGATGCTGATCGGTAACCTACTCGTTACTTACAAAGGCCGCCGTCCTTCATAGCCAATAAAACGATAACCTGCAATCCCGATTATCAAAGCGTAAGCGTGAAGGTGCTCCCCACTCCTAACTCAGATTTCACGTTCAACGTGCCTTCGAGGTTCTCGACCATAGCAAGCGCCAAAGATAACCCGATACCATACCCCTCAACGTTACTTCGGCTACTGTCGACTCGATAAAGCCTTTCAAAAATCAGATCCAGATATTTCTGCTCTATCCCAACACCGGTATCTTGAACGCTTATCGCCACCTTGCCCTCTGTAGTTTGCTCAACTTTGACCGTCACTCTTCCTTCAGGCTCGGTGTACTTAATCGCGTTATCAACAAGATTAACCAACACCTGAGTCAACTTGTCAGGGTCTGACTGAACAACAGCCTCAAGGTCACCTTTAAGCATTAGCTCGATTTGTTTATCTTCTGCCACATCTTCATACCAACTCACAACATTACCAACCACATCCGCTACCTGTGTCGACACCTTCTGTGGTGTGCGCTTGCCGGTCAGTTCATCGTTCAGCTTCATCAAAGCAGTTAGCATGTTACTTGCCTGCATCGCGTGTTCAGAACAATCTGCCAATGCATCTTTCATTACTTGCTCATCGGCGTTGCTCAGTAATGCGCTTTGAGACGCCAAAGTAATACGAGACAAAGGAGTTCGAATATCATGGGCAATCGCATCTACAGTGGTATTCAATGTTGTCGTGACATGCTGGAGCTTTGCAACTGCAGTGTGAACACTGGAACTGATGACGTTGAGACCTTGCTGTGGCTGAGATTTGGTTTCTTTCTGAGTTCTAGTACTAGTGCTGGGAAGTTCTAACTGCCCCTTTTTAAGCTTATCGAGCAGGTCACCAAAAGTAATCAGGGGCGACATCGCACTGTGTATGATTCTACGAGTAAACACCGCAGTAACCGCCACAAGTGCAAGCAAGGCATACAAGGTCATTAGCCATTGATTGTAAGCGATATAGTCTCTCGAACGGTTGTCCAAAACCAACCAGAAGTCATATTGCTCTCCTTCAATTGCCAAAGACATATAAGGGCTAAGTATGAAGCTCTCTAGCCACGAGCGGTTGTCATCAATTTGGTAGCTGGAATAAGGTTGTGTTGTTGATAGATGTTGATTTCCCGCAATGAACGTTCCCTCAGATGAAACGCCCTTCTCAACCTGATAAGCAGCAATGTTGTTCTCAAGTAACCGATGAGGGTTAGCCTCTAAAACGTGAATCAAACGCTCATTAGAATCGTAAGTCAGAATACGTTGATACTCAGTCGACATAGATGTAAGGATCTTCTTCTCAGTTTGGTAAAGGTCGAAAAAGAAAATGGCCCCAACGATCACTTCCACCAGCAGCAAGCAGAGTAGCAAGGTCGACATAAAGCGAACCAATAAATGTCTCTGCGTTTTGGCAAGCGCCTGTTCAATACTACGACTTGAGGACATAACCAACACCTCGAAGTGTGTGAATCAATGGCTTAGAAAACCCCTTGTCGACTTTACTGCGTAGTCGACACACGAGCACATCCACCACGTTAGTTTGCGGATCAAACTGATGCCCCCAAACATGCTCAAGAATCGCCGTTTTAGACATGACGGACTCTGAGTTTTCCAGCAGTAACTTCATCAACATAAACTCACGCTGATTAATGGTGATCGTTTGTTGACCTCTTTGTAGCGTGTGCTTGAGAAGGTCTAAGCTAAGCGGACCATAATGCAGTTCTAATGGTAGAGGTGTCGGTTGCTTGCCTCTACGCACCAATGTTTGGCAACGAGCGAGCAGCTCAGGGAATGCAAAAGGCTTCACCAAATAATCATCAGCACCGGATTGCAGCCCTTGAACACGCTCTTCTACTGAATGTTTAGCACTTAATATGATGACGGGCGTCGCGTAGCCCTGCCCTCGCAGCTCGGCAAGCACTGCAAATCCGTCTTTCTTAGGTAACATGATATCGAGAATAATCACGTCGTATCCTTCAGTCACGGCCTCGTGTAATCCATCAACACCATCCGTTGAGTGGGTCACCGTTATCCCTTCTTGATGAAAACCATTCACCAAAAACTTCGCGATATGAATGTCGTCCTCAATCAATAGTATTTTCATTTACTTTCATTTATCAGTTAGCGTGCTCTAAACACACTCTATCAATATCCTTTCTCGAATATAAGCAACATTGCAACTTTGTAATGTTGCTTATATTCGAGAAAGCTCCTCGTAATCATGTGTTCGTTAGTATGAACCTGTTGAATAAAAACACCCTTTCTAAACAAGCCAAAAATAGTATTCGGAACTTTAAAACGGATATTTTTGAAAACAGATGCTTTAACGGAGTAAACATGAAAACGACAAAACTAACAGTACTAGCAGCAACCCTTGGTTTCCTTAGCCTTTCTCACAATGCAATGGCAGCAGAAATGCAAACAGTATCTTTCACTCAAATCTCATCAGAAGCGGCATTCAAGCTTGCTCATGAAGCAGTAAATCAATGCAAGGAAGATGGCTACAAGGTTTCTGCAACTGTTGTTGATTTGTCGGGTAATGTGATTGCTCAACTGCGTTCTGATGGTGCAGGTATTCACACCCTTGATAGCTCGCGCAAAAAAGCGTTCACAGTGGCAAGCATGAAGCAGCCTTCAGGTAACTTGATGAAGCTCATCGCCGATAAGCCGATCATGCAACCTTTACAGAATATGGATGACAACCTGTTATTTCTCGCGGGTGGTGTTCCGGTACAACTCAACAAAGCAATGATTGGGGCGATTGGTGTGGGCGGTGCTCCTGGTGGTCACTTAGATGTCGCATGTGCTGAAAAAGCGATTAAGAAATTCTTCTAAAAACATAATGATTGCCCATATGAACAGTGCCCTATCATTTCAGGGCACTTCAAAACGTGCACTTACCGCAAGGTGGTCAGATAAATCCCACACACCCCACATGTCATCGTCAAAACTGCGGAACACTTCAATTTTGCTGGAACTCGCCACCACGCTGCCATTATTTGAATACAGCAGATAATCCAGCCGTTCTTGGGCTGATTGATCACTATCGGATAGGTTTTGATTCACAAGCGGATCGTAACTATAGGTCAATGCCCCCTT
Organism: Vibrio sp. T3Y01; assembly: GCF_013114525.1. NCBI lineage: Bacteria > Pseudomonadati > Pseudomonadota > Gammaproteobacteria > Vibrionales > Vibrionaceae > Vibrio > Vibrio sp. T3Y01. The sequence continues at coordinate 172,502 of NZ_VTXJ01000008.1, forward strand.
TAAAGAAGGCTCTTGCAAATCCAATACTCTTAGCATTTGAGTGAAATCGAGCGGAAACTTGTGCTTGGCGATATTGAAATCACCACCGAAGATAACAGGCTCGTCCTCCGGTAAACCTAACCGTTCCACAAAGGCGAGTATTTCACCGACCTGCAGCATTCGTATATTTCGATGTTCGCGGGAATTCCAAGAGCCAAGATGCAGGTTAAACAGATGATATGGGCGACTGTCTTTTATTATCTTGGTATAGAGCACACCTTTATCCGCCGCACAATCGGTTCCCCGACAGTTATCAAAGACATGTTGCGCCTGTTCAACAATGGGATATTTACTGTAAGTAATAACACCGCCATCGTAGGTATTACTGCCACCACCATCGAGTTTATGACTGACATACTGAAAATGGCGCTGCATGTCCGCATTTAAACGTAGTTCATTTTCTCGCCTGAACACCTCCTGCATAAAAACCACGTCATGATTCTTGACCGCTTCAGCAATTCGTATATCTCTATCATTCATATGCTCTCCAATATAAGGGAGCAGCCATACGTTGTAAGTCAGTATATTGATGCTATTCGCATCAGATAATGGAGCCGTTGGCTCTTCACTTATAACAAACGTTATATCATCATAACCACCGGTGTAATCAGCCTTATAATAGTATCGGTACCCCCCTTTATTGTTCCCGTGAATTGCTCGATCACTGTATAAGTCACCGATATGTGTGGTTTCAGGATCGACAAGGGTAAAAGACATATCTGACCCCCACGCTGTTCCTTTTAGCCTAACGACTGGAGTGAGATATTCGTAGCCTAAAAATATAAAAAAGTAGTAGTCTTTGCCTATTTTTATACCACCATATCGACTCAGGTTAGCAACCTCAGCATAGCTATAAGGCCTGATATGGTTGACGCCGGTTGAGGTGATAACTTGCTCATCTCCGGATATAAATAGGCTAAGATCCTCATGGGTATTATTCAAAATACGTATGTTCGTCTCTGCTTTGATAACGCTACAGAAAAACAACAAACATAATAATGTCGCACTTATCAATTTGGTGGTCTTCACTTCAGGCACTCTTTTGTATGTCGCACTCCAAAAATTATTAGAGCTCAGTTTCATAGCGAATACAAAATAGAGATAACTCAACACTGAGTAATTTGATGACTTTGAGTATGGGAGGCTCATAAAAAATAATGATCGACACTTGCTGTACATTATTACAAGTGAATTGATGATTTACACAAATTTGATGTGAACAGCACTACCAGTTGTTATAGTATAACATTACATCAATTAACTATTATGTCCCATGAAACCGCTATTTAGTCTAATCAAGGTGCTCAGGTGCCTCTCCTCACGATATTTATGTCGTTTCCCAACGAGATTACGCTCTGTTAAGCATTTACCTCTTTGGTTAGCGATGCTGACTTTTGCTCCGAACCTGCATGCACACCCCCACTCTTGGATCGAAATGAAAACTCATATAGAGGGCGAGAATGGCATGATCACCGGATTCTCAATGGAGTGGTCTTTTGACGCCATGACCTCTATGTACATGCTGGATGGCGAAGACGTTTCTCCAGAAAAAGAGGAAGAGACGTTCAAGAACCTTGCGGCCTCAGTAATCGAAAACATGATGTACGAGCACTACTTCACCTATTTCTACGATGGTGAGGAGCCAATTAAATATCAGGTTGCTGAACACGCTAAGTTCGAACGTGATAAAGCCAAAATGGTTCTAACGTTCGACCTACCACTTTCAAAGCCAAAACCGGTCACCCGCGATTCGCTTCGCATGTTAATTTTCGACCCGAGCTATTTTGTCGATATGTCGTGGATCGCCAATGAAGACGTGACGTTATCTCCAGAGCTCGCAAGGCAATGTAAGTTAGAAATTATCGAGCCGAACCCAACGCCTGAGCAAATGAGTTATGCGATGTCTTTACCTGCCGATGCCGACCCAGACAACACATTAGGTCAGCTATTCACTCAGTCGGTCGAGCTTCATTGCGCAGCGGTTCCTGGTTCTTAACCAAGGCGTTTTATTTTTACGATTAGGCGTTTCGACAATTAAGCGTCTGTGCTCGTTCAGTCTCTCTAATCATCGAGAAAAAGATTTCTGATAAAGGTGCATTTAATGCAGAAAAATCAAATTCAAACTAAGTACTACCTTATAGGTGTCCTTGCCTTCACACTCGTTGCCGTCGGTGCATACCAACTGTGGGTGATGTGGCCATCATTGGTGATATCCAGCATTCAATGGCAAAGAGAAGTTAATTCAGAGCTTGCCGACCTCCTCTATGATGCGAAGTCTAACCCTTGGGGCGCAGGTAGCTACCTTATCGGGTTCAGCTTTATCTACGGCATGCTTCACTCACTTGGACCAGGACACGGAAAAGTCATCGTCTCAACATACTTAGCTACTCACCCAACAAAAGCAAAAGCCAGTTTAGTGCTAACGGTTGTTTCTGCATTTTTACAAGCATTAGTCGCAATATTATTAGTAAGCGTGTTGCTATGGGGCTTTAGCGCTTCTATGCGAATGGTGAATGACAAAGCCAATATGTTTGTCTCGTTGAGTTTCGCGTTAGTCGCGGTAGTGGGTGCATTGATCTGTTGGAAGGCTCTTAAAAACATCTACACCACAATGCGTACACCAAAATTGAAAGTGAAAGCGATCACCACCTTAGCTGCCGATACGTCTTCGCCAATTTCAGTCCAATCACCAATGGCGCTTCGCTCATCAGTACCTGCTGGTTCAATGATGTTGAAGCCATCTAACGCATTACAAACTGCAGAACACGCTCACACAGATCATTCTCATACGGATTGTGGATGCGGCCACCAGCATGTTGCCGATGCAGACGCTATAAACAAAGCTTCAACACTTCGTGAATATGCAGGAATCATCGTTACGATTGGCGTAAGGCCATGTACAGGTGCGATTATGGTTCTGCTTTTCGCAAACATGGTTGGCTTATATTGGATGGGGGTTGTCAGTGCCTTTGCCATGGCGATAGGTACCGCGTTCACGACCTCGACGATTGCAATCATGACACTAACAGGCAAAAACTTGGTAAAACGCTATTTGGCTGCAGGTAACAAGAATAACAGTGCGTCATTGAAAGCTGCAGGTCATTACTTGCAACTGTTTGGTGGTGTTTTACTTGTCTTAATTGGCTTGTTGCTAATGAGTGGACAAGACAGCGGTATGTCGCCGGTGTTTACTATGTAACTGTAGGGGCGCTCTAACACTGCTAGAAACTACATAACACTTCCCCAGACTAAAGACCTCTTAGCCATAGGTCTTTTTACTTCGCTGACATAAACACCTTTTAATTTTATTCAAACGTTGCATAGCTAATAGTACGAATACCGTTATCTAGTATCATCGATTTACAAAAGATAACCAAAATAGCTAAAGATAAGCCATAAGAAGCGATACAATAATCAAGTTGCGAAATTGCAGCGTGGGACACCTGCCCACCGAAAATCCATTTACAGAGAACCTTAAAGTAGCCATACATGTCTAAAGAACCCGGTTTCACCACAGAGTACACCCTCGACAAAGCTTTCTTCGCTGAGTGTTATGATCAAACGAGCGTCCCGACTCAATTCCCAAAAGCGTATTTGAAGGCGTTTTTGTTTCTTCTTTTTGGTTGGGTTCTACTTGAGTTTGAACTATTACCGAGCGGCTACGTTGGTTGGTTCTTCATTGTATTGAGTGTTATTGAAGCGTTCAGCGTATATTGTAAACGAACCTGGTGGTTGTGGCGACAAAGAATCAGCTCTGGCGCTGGCAGCAAAGTGGTATTTAAAGGTGATTTAGATGGCGTGAGTTACAAAAACTATAAGACCACCAACACGATTAAGTGGAACCAGATCGACGAGCTTGAGGAGACTGACCTTGGCTTTATCATTCATATTGGGAAGCAACGCCAATACGTGAGCAAATCGTGCCTAAGTGATGACGCGATTACTTTCATGGTTGAGCAACATAAAGCATCAAAAGCTAACTAACATAAGTGTATTAAGACCTCTCAGAGTTGAGGTCTTAATATTTTCTAGCCTTACAAAACAGATTCCTACCGCACTCAGCTTAACCCAATGTTCTAATTCTTAAAAACCCCATGTACAGCTCTACTGCCTGTTTTTAGCGTGAGTTCATCTAGATGATTCAGCACCGCTTATACCTATTGAATTGAACTCAAACTTTCCCCTGCTTTTTGCACAATTGCATCAAGTGCACCACACTTGAAATAATCAATTTTTGATTAATACTTGGCCTTGGGCACGCCCAATTTAAACAAAACAATTAAGAGAAGTTGAAATGTTTAAGCAGATGATATTAAGCATTGCCTTGATGGGACTCACAGCACTATTACACGCCGCTCAATTGGTCGATCTAGTTAATCCAGAGTTTCAGATACCCTGTAAAGATGGTCCCGATGATATGGTCATCGGAATGCCTGGCCTAATTTCTGAGCTGTCCGATGTAAAATGTACGACCTACGGTCAAATACTTACAGCGCCAGAAGGCTTCATATGGAAGATTGCTGGTACCCATAACGGAGCCATGAGCCTTTTGGCTCAAAACGGCGTCGATGAGATCAACGAAGTTGGAAATAAAGCTTACTTTATCTCTATCGAGGGGAAGCAACTTAGTTATGATGAAATAGTGAATGTATTTGATACAAAACTAAGCGACGTTTTATTGCAAAAGACTAAAGAGCAGATCTTAGCTCAACAGGCAGAACTGATTGAAATAACGGCTATAAATAATAAAAATTTAACACAAAACGTTTATATATTCATGATAAAAAAATACACTTTGGGGTTTGTTTGCACACCAAAGTGTATCAAGTGGGCATTTACCATTGAGGATTCACCTCTATAGACGGCCGCCAAATAACCTTAATATTAATAGTGATATATCGAAACTGTATAGTTAATATTTTCCGTAAGGGAAATAATCTAACCTAATGCTGATTATTCTATGAAGAGTTACTAACGTACACCACATGTCTTTGCAGATAAAATAGGTAATATGTATTTTTCACTCACTATATGCTTCGTGTTGAACAATTATTTCTCAAAAATGAGAATGGACGACGTGGAATCAGCAGCGAATCTTAAGTGAAAGATTAAAATTATGCTTTATACTGATGTTTATGTATTCCTAACGAAGCACTTGGGCACCCCAATCTCGTTAAATGCTCTTCTCTTAAAACAAAAAAGACTCAATTAACTAGGCCTTCTATGTTTGCAAACAAAAAAACTAGCCCAACAACGCTAGTATTTCTTTCTTTTATCCCTTGTGTATTGGCTCTCACTTTTTTGTATCTCAATTTTGGGCGTTCACTGGATGAGCAAGCCAACCAGAAAGCAATGAATATTGTTCAAGAAGTAGATGAGATTCTTGAGTTTGGTAAGGAGACCAACACGAGTGCTTTAAAGCTATTGCTAAACTCTAATGCCTGTGAAGATGAAGCCCTAGCCCTTAGACATCTGGTAGCAACCATACCTTACGTACGAAGTGCCAATCTAGCGAAAGACAATGTTATCTTCTGCACCTCTATTTGGGGTGAAGGCAATTACAAATATGATCCTACCGCATACACTTCAGGACAATTACTGCTGCTTAATGGAAGTAATGTTGATACTTCTCACCCTCTTATCGTGGTGAGGTCAACGTTGGATGATCACGCGGCATTAAGTGGGATTGATAGCCTTTACCTAAGAGAGTCGCTCACTTCAGGCAGCAAGTTACGGTCATTTATTGCGGTCGGTGATAAGTGGCTTGATAGTAAAGAGTTGACCGTAAAGACAAACCCAGTAGAAAAACTCATCTCTTGGCATCAAGTGTCATCAAAACAGTTTCCTTATAGCGCACATGCAGGGTTTGCTTACCCTAATATGCTGACGGCATTCTGGGCCAAGGATAAACAATACATTGTAGCCATCATACTGCTGCAAACTCTGTTTGCCCTTTATCTTATATGGCTATCAAGGCGTCCCTCTAATCTATACCTCGAAATCGAGCGAGCAATGGAAAGAAAAGAGTTTGTCCCGTACGCTCAGCCGATTGTGGATAGTAAAACTCGTACAATACAAGGCATTGAGATCCTATTAAGGTGGAAACACCCCGTGCAAGGCATCGTGAGGCCAGATCTTTTCATTCCTAAGGCTGAAACCTCTGGTCTTATTGTACCGATGACACATCAATTGATGCGGCTTACTGCTATGCAAATTAAGCCTTTCATAGACAAGCTACCCAATGGTTTCCATGTGGGTATAAACATTTCACCCCAGCACTGTTCGAAAGGCACATTACTGGAGGCGTGTCAGGAATTTATCGATATTATTGACTGTGACGACATTACTCTAGTTCTAGAACTCACAGAAAGAGAAGCGCTAAACTACTGCGGTTTAACCGATGATATTTTCGGGAAAATCAAAGCGCTCGGATGCAAGATAGCAATAGATGACTTTGGTACGGGTCACTCCTCTTTGGTTAACTTACAAAAAGTAGACCTCGACTACCTAAAGATTGACCAAACCTTTGTCCGAGACATTGGCGTTGACACAATAACAGGCCACCTACTTCAAAACATGATCACCTTGTCGCACGACTTATCTCTAGATGTTATCGCTGAAGGCGTTGAAACAGAGCAACAAGCAGATTATTTAAGAGAGCGAAGCGTCAGCTACCTACAGGGCTTCTTGTTCGCTAAACCGATTCCACTTGAAGAGTTTTTGAATAATGAAATGAACCCAGAACAAAGAGCTGAATAGGCAAAAGGACGAGATACTAGCGGCGGAAATATCAGCGCTAGATCAAACAAAATGTGCATATATCGGGCATTTCCTGTTCAAATATCACACTTTGCCAATTACAAATTTGCAACATCTACAACATAATGTTCATATTCAACCGTCTGCATAACCTTGTAGAATATCTTTACTATGAAATAAGGGCTTTTCATTTGTAATGATTCTTCTCGTTTGTATTTGCCACCCTTCGGGGTGGCTTTTTTTTATTAAAGCCTTAGGCCGTTTTCATGTCTTCGCACGTACTTACACCGAGCTAACTCGACGAATTTATCAATAAAAACTCTTATCTATTAATGCTTTACACACCATTAAGCTATCTAATACCCTATGCACCGAACCAAAAAATGAGGACCTATCATGTTAAAGTGGACCATATTATTTCTACTACTCAGCACAACATCTTACGCAGCGGCTTCACTAGATCCATTAGGTAATGGGAATATTCTTTAGTATTTAAGGACTCACTTAACTAACTAAGTCTATTGCACTAACACATACAACTTGCGAAAAAAATAAAACGACAAATTGTAATTATGGTATTCCTGCTAATTTTACGTAAATAGCAGAATTTAAGAATCATGATCTGTTCCCTACCCACTGTATATCCACCCTATAAGCATGTAGGTTATTTAATTACCACACTTTCAATATGTACCATGGCATTTATAGCGCTAAATTCCAGATTATATTCCCAGTATCTAATATAGTCATTTGAACATGCCGCTAGATTTTTTAGAGCTTATTAAAAGTACGACCATCTGTTGCGTCAAAAAAAATAATAAGCGACAACTGGCTGACTAAATACATCAGAATAATTAAATCATGCTATAGCTATACACCGAATATATGCCGCTAGTTACTTAGAAATAGTCATTCAACCAATCATTTATAAAATATTAGTTTGCACAGCTGGCAACACAATAAAAATAACTATAATCGCGCAACTCTTTAACAAGCCTACAAAGGCATTTAAACAAAGCGTCCTAACTTACTCGTATTCATCCCAATATGTGAATACACAATGATTCCGCTGAGAATCATTGACCGCACACAACAAAACACCTGATTCCAATGTTGGTTTCAGATAAAAAATAAAGTGGCGGTTAAGCTAGAGAGAAGTATCAATCCCACAATCAAGAACACAAGTCAGCTCATGCAAAACAAGAACATTAAGAAATACACTATTTCAATCGCAGCAATGCTAACAATGGCCCTTACCGGGTGTGGCGGCGGCTCAAGCAGTGGAGGCTCGAATGGCGGAGGTTCAAACGGTAATGGCTCAATTGATCCAGCACCGCTTGTTAAGCTTCCGGCCCTCAAATCACTGAATATTCCCCAAACCAACTTTCAGACAATTAAGCCTTCCAATTTTGACATTGAGCCCGCAAGCAATACGGCATTAAATACGATGGCGTACAAAAATTTACAAGGTGACGAGCGCATATTCGAAGTTGCGTTCCAGCCATGCGAACAGTGTGACGAAGCGGTTATGCCAACGGTTACACGTGTATTCGATATCAACCAAAAGTACACCATGTTTAATATGGACAACTCAACGGTCGCTTGGAAAGGTAAAACATATCATGGCAATTACCCTGTCATCATGGACAAAGAAAGTGGTCAGCTTTATCCCATCGTGATAGACGGTAAGGTGTCAGAATTTGATGCTGAGTTACAAAACGAGAGCCCATTTCTTAGCCAACAGAAACAAGGTGACTTAGCACCGAATGAGACGCTATATAGCTTTGACATTACAGATGACGAGCATTGGCACACAAGAGGAATCTACAAAGCAGTGCTAAAAGATAATGCCTTTGTCTTCAAAACGTTAAAAAGTCGTGCGTATGCCGATGAACGAGACATACAGATAGACGCACAAGGTAACATTCTCGTCGACTACCAAGATCCACCAGAAGATCATGCTGTGAATTATAATCACTATGCCTATATCAAATCTTCAGATGAATATCAGGAACTAGACTATCACGATACGAATTCACGTTATGATTCCTTGAGAGTGGTTGATGGCAAACTAGCAGGGATCGACCGTACACAGCCAAACTACTTTTCATTTGTTACGCCAGTAGGAGACAAGCTAGCCTCGACGCAAAGCCAATACGACATTACTGGCTCTGAAGGGAATACCGTTAATACAAGTAAGCGCAGCCCACAAATTAATGGTTATGACATGAATATTGGATGCGTAGTAAATAAGCTCAATGAGAATAGCTACGACTACGTTGGAGAAAGTGCGCTGATAGACAAAAGTCGCCCCTACTCTTCATTCGATGCATTGAGAGCCTCGCAACATACCCTGTTTTGCGTCGATTACAATGAATCTTGGGTTAAGGAAGGGGTAACAGTCAAAGTATCGGCATTCGATACTGAGACTCAAACATTCTATGACTTTGATACTGGCATAGAGCTTAACAAAGACTTTTACGCACCAGACGTTGATAAATTAACCGCTATCGATGGCGCTGTCGTACAATCTGATCAAACGGTCATGTTGTACATGAATCGAATCAATAGTGACGAAATCGTAGAGTTTTACATCAACCCAATTTTAAAGACGGTTGACCAAAGAACAAATGATGGTTTTATCTCTCCAACGGGATTCGCTTCTTTAATCCACTAGGGTTGAATGCTTTCCTTCACTAGTTTGTGGGAGTCATTCTATTAAACCTACCTCACACAATGCCTGCTCATACAGCAGGCATTTTTGTACTAATCAAAACTCACGGGCGCATGGTGATTCAGGAGCTTAGGAGCAAAGAGTTACCAGATAACATAGCTGAACAATTTGTAGAAAATGGTAAGCTAATTAGTATCTTGTATGATTGGGCATTTAGATCCATAAAGCGAAACACGCTCTGGCTAAGCCATAAAAGGTAAGCACCTAAGGTAAAAGCCCTGCTTGATTATCTCACTCAAGAATTGAAATAACCGGACGCCAATAATGAACACCATTTACCAAATCAGTGACTGCCACCTCTCCGATGAATCCAGTTATGAAAACCTACGTCGAGCGCTTGAATACGTCAATAACGATCAAGAATGCGAAGCTATTTTCCTGACAGGTGACATTTGCTGTAACCCCAAACCCGGTGACTATACTCACTTAGAAACGTTCGTTCGACACCTTACCAACAAATCTATTTATGCGATTGCAGGCAACCATGATGACTCTCGCTTAATGCGTGCAGAACTTAAAGGTTCGACGATCTGCGTGACCGACAGAGCCAACGTTTGTGGGCGAGAGTTTGTGTTCCTCGATTCGAGTTTCAAACCCAAAGACAGCGTTCACCCGCTCGGTTCAGGGCGTATCGATAATCGAGGCCTGGCCCAGTTAAAGAAACAGCTGAGAAAAGCCAGTAACCCTATCATTATTGTTCACCACCCTATCATCCCTGTCGGTGCCGATTGGATGCAAGCAATACGTCTCGAGAACGATTTTTCCATAATGAAGGTGCTTCAGAAATATGGAGTACGAGAGGTGATTTGTGGACATGGGCATGATCAAATAACAACGACACAGCACGGCATTACTCAATATATGGCGCCTTCTACAGCTTATGGGTTCGACCACTCGATTGAGGAGTACAATCGCAGTGATAAGATTGGATTAAGCAAGATCTCCACATCGCAATACTCATTTGATTATCTGGCTATCTACCTTTGAATATTCGTATTTGAACTTGCGCGCTACCGCTAACTGGCAAGCCATTCATCTAACACGGAGATGAATTGGGGGTTTATAAGATAACCAATAGAAGCGTGCGGGTTACTTTGCCCGTCACACACATTGAGATTGTAAATTGGATAAATGTCTTTCATTCCACCAGCAATCAAATCCAGTTTGAGCATCTCTTGAAAGTCATTTTTGATTTTGCTGTCGTGAGAGATAAAGTCATCTTCAGCCGACAAGTTCACCCACCTATGAATATTTAAAGGGTACTTTTTCATGCCCTCTAAACGGCTCCCTTTCAAGCGCTCTTTTACACTCTCATCGCCTAATGGTGAACCTAACGTAACCAGAAGATCGATCTTCTTTTTAGCGCCGTAAGCGTTTCGGTACTCACTGTAATGGGAGAGTTTCCATAACACGTCATAACTGATCATTGTGCCAAGGCTATGTGCGACGATCATCACCTCATCTTGGTTATCTAGCGCCTCTCTCAGCTCCACCATTAATCGATACCTTACGTCGCTACCAAAGTAAGAGTCTTCATACCAATAATGACTCATATCGGGAGCAACTAATGCTATAAGTGGCTCTGCCATTTTCAAACGACTAAGCACAGAAGAAAAAGTATCCGCGAGCGCCTCTTGCAGGAACCCTGCCTTCGAAACTTCACCATACGTTTTCTTATTAAACTGATGGGAGGTGTACCCTTTGAGATCGATCAAAGCCTGTTGTCGGACAAGCGGCTCTTCAGTTGGCTTGTTCAATAATGTGTTTGATAAGTCGCCAAAATACACGAAACGCTTCTCGATATTCTGGAAAGCTTGGAGTGAATCAGAACCTTTACAGTCACGCTGTAATCCATGTTCGATAGCATCGTACCACAATGATTGAAGCGACTCCCTGTCAGGCTTTTGCCCCCGACCGTGGATAAATATAATTTTCTTTGCCATACCTGAAACCTCGTGTTCACTACCGACATTAATCATCGGGCAGCTATTTTCCTGAAAATTAACGAGGATAGAACCGATTAATCTCGCCTCCCTTGTTTTATGCGGCCTACATAACTGAAATGCCCCCTAGCTAAACATCAACTTGTCAGTGTTTCCGCGTAAATGACCCACATATCAGGTGCAAGAATCACATGGGGTAATACTGTTAGATAAGGTTTAACTAGTGCCCTTTCAAACCAGCCCCCTTTATTCTGACACACTGAAATAGGCTCTAAGGCACGATGATGTGTAATAACCACATATACTAGGGGGTAGTGCTTTATACTCAGGGGGAGTATAGTTTTTTCATACACTATCTCACAAACCAAGACTTAAGAGTTTCCATATGAAAGATGTTAAAGGTGTTTTCCGCAACCTAGAGAAGATGCTGAGAAAAGCAAACTGGTTCGAGGATGGTTGGGAGATCTATAACCGTGGAGAGTACCTTCAGTTATATAAAGAGACTTGGTTCAACCAAAAACAGGGCGGTATCCACTTTGAGACCTTTATCGAAGGGCCCCAAATTAAGCAAAAGGCCTTTCCTGTTTGCATGCATGCGGAAGAAGACTGTCCTTCCCAAGCAGAATTTATACGCCAGTTTAAAGCACTAGAAAAAGATCGCATTGAAAGTTGGAAAGGCTACAAAACCCAAGACAGCAGCTACGGGATTTGCCAAAGAACCTTACCCCTAAATTTCAAAAACCTAGAACAGCGCTTGTTCGAGGAATTCAACCGGCTGCGCTCACTTGAAGCCAGTGTAGAGAAAGTACTAGATAGGCTCTAATATGAAAAAACAGAAAAGCCCTTGTATTGATATGTGCGATTTTTCACACAGTAAAGGGTGGTGTTTAGGCTGTGGTAGAACACGAGAAGAGTGTAAGGCTTGGAAATCAATGAAGCCTTACGCTGTTAATGTTCTCAAGAAAGAGCTAGTAAAAAGAAAGGCACAAATGAACCGCTAAACCAAGCTCTATTTGATGTATGAATCCAATACTTTCAGTACCACTTCCATATCTTCTTCACGCTGCACTTTGTCATCTTCTAGTACCACATGCTCTAGAAGATGACCTTTAATGACCTCTCTCATCAAGCCATTCACTGCTCCACGAATCGCTGCAATTTGCTGCAGTACGTCTTGGCACTGTTGCTCGTCGTTATCGAGCATCTTTTTTAAACCATTGACCTGACCTTGTATTTTACTAACTCGGGCCTTTAGTTTTTTCTGATCTTTGGCTGTATGTGACATAACGTAGGTACTCAAGGTAATTAAAAACAAGCGGTTAACTTGTAATGTAGCACTTTAGCGATACTGGGGGGTAGCTTTTCAGTACCCGTTATTACGCCCCCTAGACAAGGGGGTGTTTAAATGACCTACTGATTTATTTTGCATGGTGCTGCAAGTGCTCGATAAAAGCAGGAACCCTCTTCGCAATATGTTTTCTTGAGGCATAAAACGCATACAGAACTAAGTCTGCGGGCTGATATTCGAGCTCCACGATTTCTAATTCACCAGCTTCAACCTCTTCACGACAAAACTCAGCTGGTAGTATCGCAAAGCCTAAACCGGCCAATGCTCCAGCTTTAGCAAGCTGACCACTGTTGACCTTAAATGATGATTTGACTCGCTGTGTTACCCATTCACCATGATCGTCTATAAATACCCAAGGCGTTCCGTTCAATGCGGTAAAGCTACTGATACAGGGCACGTGTTTTAGATCTGTAATCTGAAACGGTTTTGAGCAGGTTTGAAGAAGTTTAGGTGAAGCAACGACTGCACTCGGCCAACGTTGGATTTCTTTGGCGATCCAGCTGTTGTCTTCTAACTTTCCTCGATGAAAACTGACAATAACGTCAAAGCCGTCGATCAGGTCCTCTTTTGGACTGATGCTGGTATCGCAACACAGTGATATGGATGGGTACTGGTTGCAAAAGGAAATAACAGCTTGAGCTAATTCGGCAGAGTCAGGCATTAAGATGTTTAACTGCCCCTGCACCTCTTGAGAGTGTTGTGTGACCTCTTCTATCGCCTGGTTGAGTTTATCCAACAAGGGCTGCGTGCGCTGATAAAGATGCTCTCCAGCTTCCGTTGGAGCAATACGACGCGTGCTTCTCACAAACAGTCTTACGTCTAGTTGTTGCTCTAACAACGCAATATGTCGGCTAACATTTGAAGTCGGTAAACACAGAAACTCTGCCGCTCTTTTGAAGCTATTATTCTCATAAACACAATGAAAACTCTTTAGCCATTGCTGATCAATTTTATCCAGCATATCTCCTCACAGATAATCCCATAGTATTGGATTATAAAGCCAAATATTGCCACTTTATTACCAAAATCAGGCTTATACAATATTCATCACTCGAACAATGGTAATAAAGGTTATCCATGAGCTGGCTAGAAAAACTATTGAATAAGAATAACTTAAAAAGTAATCGTAAAGCGTCAGTCCCAGAAGGTGTCTGGATCAACTGCCCTTCTTGTACTCAAACCTTGTACCATATCGCACTCAAGGAAAACCTACAGGTGTGTCCAAAATGTGGGCATCACATGCGCATGACAGCACGTCTTCGTTTAGAAACATTTCTCGATAACAGCGAACGTACGGAGTTAGGGGATCAACACTACCCAAAAGATCTACTCAGCTTTAAAGACAACAAACGCTATACTGAGCGACTGGCCTCTGCACAAAAAAGTACAGGAGAGGAAGATGCACTGGTCGTGATGAAGGGCGAGATACTTGGAATGCCAGTTGTCGCATGTGCTTTCGAATTTGCTTTTATGGCAGGGTCAATGGGATCCGTTGTAGGCTCTCGATTTGTCGATGCAGTCAATAAAGCAATTGAATCAAACTGCGCACTGGTATGTTTTTCAGCGTGCGGGGGCGCGCGCATGCAAGAATCACTCATGGCATTGATGCAAATGGCGAAAACCAGCGCTGCGCTCAAACGATTGTCTGAAGCTAAACTGCCCTATATCTCGGTACTAACAGACCAAACCTTTGGCGGTGTCTCAGCCAGTTTAGCAATGCTGGGTGACATCAATATCGGTGAGCCTAAAGCGAGAATCGGTTTCGCGGGCCGAAGAGTCATTGAACAAACGGTGCGGGAAAAGCTACCTGACGGTTTTCAACAGAGTGAATTCTTACTCGAACATGGTGCTTTAGACATGATTGTAGATAGGCGTGACATGCGTAAAAAAGTGGCAAGACTTATAGCCATGATGACCAATACCACCCATCAAAAAGCGTGAGCTGAAAGAGCGAAGGCGCTTAATGTAGAGCAGCTCTAAGCCCTAATTATTTTTCCACGATTGATTTAACCACTGCCCCACTCGATTACTTGTTCAGAGGGGGCAGTGTAACCTAACAGCTCAGCATCACTGCGGACACGAGTACAAGGTCAATTATACCGTGGCACTCTTATTTTGAAGATATTCAAGGTATTGATTTAAAACCTCTATATCATCAGACCGCTCGAGTGCTTTTGGATGAGTTTTACGAATCGTATCAATACTATTTTTCACATCCAAATATGATAAAACGGCTTGTTCGGATTCGATGGAAGGTTTGACGTAAGCCTTAGTCCCCTCGAGCACATTACTTAGGTCTAAACGGCTCTCGTTGAACATTTGTTTCATTATCACTGCAGACTTAACCATACCAGAGCGACCATCACCTAACGCACAGTGGACCAACACATTCCCTTCGCGTGTACTCAATAAGTTCAGAACCCGATTCGCTAGACCATCGATATCTTCACTTGAAGGCTGTGTAAGGGCTTTGATTGAAAAGAAGTCCTTGATGTACGTCGTCTTGTTAGAGATATACTCGATATTGTGGCTTGCTAACTGCTTAGTTAGCGATACGATCTCTCTTGCCGACATGCCAGAATCAAGGGAGATCAATGCCGCGACATTGTTACGTTTCAGGTTCTCACAAAACGTCATCAGCTGCGCGCCAGTAGAATAGTTTTTATTAGGTCGGCTAATCGAACCAATTCTAAGCTCAGGGTGAATGTGAATGTTCTCAACTTTCCCCTTGGTGCTAGTGGCCTTTTGAACGACAGTTTTTTTGAATATCGGCTTCTGAACACCTTTTATCTTGTACTTTGCAGGGGTAGATTGGCTAAACTTAGTGCCACTCCAGTCTACCTGGGTTGGTACAGTACCGAACTTTTTGATTTTTACTTCAACGGGAATCCCCAGCTTCGCCGCGGCAATAAACCTGTGCTGTCCATCCAGAATATGAATGCGGCCAGTTTGTGGAGAACGCCAACCAGAAATCAAAATCGGTTCATCCGCCTGCCTTACTATAGAAACCTTTTCATCGATGATAGATTGAAAAACTTCAGGCTGAGCTGGCAATGGAATCTTATTGTCCGATACAACTTTTCCAACGGGTCCTTTTCCATTGAAACACCAGTCAAACGTCTCAAGTACAACGTTTCCAGAAGAGGCACCGTAAGCACTATTCACTTTAAAACTGCCCCCACCACCACTTAAGCCCATCGTTTTGATGGTTTCTAAACGTTCACTGGTTTCTTTCATGAACTTGTACTTTTTAATCGCTCTTATCTTATTTTTTAGATCGCCGATGGCATCGCTCGATATAAATTTAGAACGACGTATAAATTCGTCAGAGATATCGTTAACAACGCTTCTCATGAAGGCCGTTTTAGATAAACGAATCACTCTGATATTTTTCACTACACAAGCATTTACAATAACAGAGAGATTAACATCCAACGCCTTAGCGATCGGGGAAAAAATGGGAATGATGTCTGCTAGAAGTACAATTGAATCAAGCAAAATCGATTCAACATCTTGAATATCTACCTCATAATCAGGATCATTTATCATCTTCTGCGCGACTTGTAAGAACGGAACCTTGTTGTTTAATGCGGTCTCCATTGAGCTTTCAGTAAACAGAACTTCCTTCATTTCGACCAATTTGTCGCTAAGAGATAACTTAAATTCATTCGCAACCAGAGCTTTCAAAAGATAATTCTCTTGGAACTGTTTTTTGGTACCAACCTTTTTAAACGACTGAGCAATCAGGTTAAATTTAAGGAGCGTCGTCTCTTGTACTGCGTCCCACATAAAGTTATCAAATCTATGATTGCGCAGTAAGAAAGGTTTAGGTTGCTCCTGAGTGTCGTCAAAACCTGTTGGAATGTTCAATTTAAAGAAGATAGCGTTTAACGCTTCGTATGATACATCTTTCCAGTTCTCATCCGGTTTAGGCAACACTTCAATCAACTGAGTAACAAGCTCATTATCGGCCCCACCTAGGTAAGTCACTCGGTGATGGAATGCAAATGTGCTGACTAAGAAGTGGCGATGGTTACTATCTTTAGCGAGCACAATTCTGCCGCTCATACCTAGATGAGTTTGCAGCATCAGCACCGCTGGTTTTATCGCTAAAGATATAGCCTCTGTCGTCGGAGCAGACATAAACAAATTAGCAAACAGAGCAATGAAAGCCTTCACTGAATCATCACAGTTCGGAAATTTCTCTTCTACCAATCGATACGCTTCAGCAATACCCTCTGCTTTACCAACCACATAGTCATCAAGAATATTTTTAATCGCATTCTTACTGTAGAAAGGCAGTATTATATCTGCGGATGAAATAATGCTGACATTGCTATTCAAGTCACTTTGATAGATTGATTGGTCACGAATCAGAGTGTTCAAATCCTGCTCGATATCAGAGTTTGTATAATCGACAAACTGCGCATAATATTGACTGTCCGAGTCGAAATTTTCTCTGCCTACTATCTTTTCAATAGCGAGAGTTGATTGACTTTCATCCCCTTCCAGTTCCATGACTTCAGAAAGTACACTAATTAAATGAATAACATCATTAAATCGTTCTACTACTTGGGGTTTTTCATAAACAATAATGTCGTCTAGCTTAATAGCGTCACTGTAAAATAACGCCATGGTATCCATTACCTGAAATTCTAGACCATCCTTAGACTCATCTCGGATCAGTACCTTCTTAGGTATATTATTTTTTAATAAAATTTGGTCGAAAGTTTCGTCCAAATAATCCAATGAAGTGCTCATCTCATCAGATATTGCTGCCATTTTCGCCAGAGCTAAACGGAAAGCAGCTTTATCATCACCTTGAGAGAAAGCATGATAAATCTCTATTTCTCTCGTAGCATCATTAAGCACTTTAGTTATATTAAATTCATCTAAACTATCGTGAATATTTCCGCTTAACGCTCTTTGTACGATGCCGTTTACTTTTTTCTCTGAGATTTTAGCACCCGATTCCGGAATGAGCTTTATCTCTTCTTTGAAGCCAGCGCTGCTAATAGCGAACAGTACTTGCGACTTTTCTGCTTTAAGAAACGTGTAGATCAAAGCGCTTTCTAGCCTAAAATACAAACTGTTCTCATCGTACTTTAAACTTGTGATCGCACTGTTCAATGACTCCCCTAACAAGCCATCATTACGACGCTCGATAAGATCTTCGATATAAATCATTGTTCTCGCAATGCTTGATTTAACAGCGAGGTTTCTAGATTTTTCATCACTTTTATATCGATAGCTAATCGTGTTCATCACACTTACTTTCAAGTTTTGTATGAAAATCAAGCTATTTAAATCATTAATCTTGCTGACTATATAGTGTCTTACGTAGTACTTATCATCGATAGCCTTGTAATCCTTTAAAGAAAGAGATTTATACTCAGCAAGCTCCTTGTTAACAACTTCTAGAATTTGAGACATTTTTTGTATTTTTTCTAGGTTGCTATCACTATTTGAGCATATAACTTCAATTTCTTTAATATCCACATCTCTATGTGAACTACTTAATAACACAAGCTATTTCCTTATTGATACTTTAATTGGGATATTGATGATAACTTACATTATATATTTTTTTAAATACCTTTAATTATTTAAGGCTTTATTAAATTAGTGATAAGGAAATTAGAAAAACACTAATTTAGAGACTAACTTAATTAGTGTTTAGTTTATTAGAAATGCATAAAAAATGAATTACACATTAAATAACCAACAATGTTCTAATTATCTTCAAACATGCATTTGAGGAATTTTATATAAAACATCAGGTAAGGTTATGTAGTCATTCCATGGCCACATAAAATAAAAGAAATATGGTTATAGAGGCTGAATTTTCGGGGCTAAAACACATCGCATAGAGAGGTTGTCCATAAGTCATAAATGACCTCTAACATTTATGCAGGCCCTCCTATTGAAAGGAGGGCCTTCGTAGCTATAGCGTCCCTTGTAACTATCGCGTCCCTTGTCTCACTTCTTGCTCTCTGCCGTTTAAGTCTCTATCAGAGTCACCGTATAGCACATGAACGGTACCGTCATTGTTGTTACCGCCGCTGCCTAGGTCTTCAAATGGAACACCTATAACCAGATCATCCTTGTCATCACCATCAAAATCTCCAGCCATCAAGCTGTAGCCAAACTTGTCGTCCTTTTCGACGCTACCAGTGATATTGTTTTTGTTTTGATTGTATTCACGGCTTCCGCTTAATCGTAAACCGTTACCAGAACCAAAGAACACATCCACTTTGCCTCCATTGTCCTTGCCCGCCAAGTCTTCCGTTGGTGAACCAATAGCTAAGTCTTGATAACCATCACCATCAAAGTCTCCGGTCGTTAATGCGAAACCAAACTTATCATCTTTTTCAGCGGAGCCATGCACACCTGATTTGTCTTGATGAATCTCACGAATGCTATTTCTTGAAGGGCCACTGCTTGTGCCTCTGAGCACGAAAGCATTTCCGTCATTATTATTTCCCCCAGAGCCCAAATCCTCGTATGGAACACCAATAACGAGCTCATCAATGGCGTCATTATTAAAATCGCCAGCTGCTAGCGTGTAGCCAAAATGGTCGTTCTTTTCAGCGCTACCAGCGAAACCACTTCTGTCACCATGGTAAAAACGATACTCCATTGTACGAAGACCTTGAGTGGTGCCAAATAATACGACAACCATCCCTTCATCATCACCATCACCTAAATCTTCATATGGCGCGCCAATCGCTAGATCGCCTAGCCCATCACCGTTAAAGTCTCCTGCCGCTAACTCATGTCCAAAACGGTCATCTTTCTCTGCTGCCATGCGCTCTAAACCGGAGCTATTTTGGTGGAATCTACTGATACGCTTCTTGCTTAGCCCATTGCTGGTGCCATAGCTCACATAGACTACGCCGGCATTATCTTTTGAGCCGATGTCTTCATATGGAGAACCGATGGCTAGGTCATCATAGCCATCCCCGTCGAAGTCGTGGCTGGCTAATGCGAAGCCAAACTTGTCTTCTTTTTCTTGCTTACCCTTACTAATATTGGCTTCTTTTAGCAATTGATAGCCTGAAGTAGTGAGTCCTTTGTTGCCCCCATACAGCACAGTGACCATACCAACATTCGATTTCCCATCGATATCTTCATTTGGGGACCCAATGGCAACATCATCAAAACCATCATTGTTAAAATCGCCGCTCGCTAACGCAGAACCGAACAGGTCACCGCCTTCAGTAAACATGCCGGACAATCCGCTAGAGTCTTGGTGAAAGCCTCGGGAACTCAACATACTCAAGCCTTTTGAAGGAAGTGAATCACCTCCGTAAACCACCGTCACTGCGCCGGCGTCATTATCACCATTGATATCCTCAGTCGGGTAACCAACAAGCAGATCAGCCACGCCATCTCCGTTGTAATCACCACTAGAGAATACCTTGCCAAATGAATCGTCCTTTTCAGCTCGCCCACGAACCATGACATCTCGGTTATTCAAATTAAAATCAATAATTTTCCTGTTTTTACCTGCAGAAACGAAATCTCGTAAAACAATGTTCGAACGGCTTCCCTTGTGGTAATGGTTGTAAAGCCAACCTATGGAGTTATGTTTCGCAGTTTTAGCATCATACTCTTTCAAGTTTGTCGAAAAGCCCGTCACGTTTTTGCAAAACAGATTAATACTTAAGGTACATACTGCTTTACTGGCCAGGGTTTCAGCCACACCTTTGAGAATTACCTCCGCCGTGGGAGTAACAATGTGCTGCTCCGTATATAGTCGATTGTTGTTTGTGCTTCGACTCTTAGCTAACTCCGACGAAATCCAATTTCCTATTTTATTAGGGTTTTGATAGATGCTTTCTTTGTAATAGCTTTTTAGACGTTGGCGCGGCCAAAAACTATCCCCACATCCAGACACACCTTTATCAGGTATAATAATTAAGTTTCCGGCTTTAATGAGGTCTTTGTATTTAGATGTTGGTTTTAACTCATTTGTGATTAGGTGCTTTGAGATGGCGTTGTTAGTACACAAGGATTGATAAAAATTATCAGTGTTAGTTACATTACGGACAAATGTAGACTTTATGATGACGATTTCGCCTCGGTTTTCGTCTAAGAACTGGCTTACCTCATTTAAAATATTGTCGATTTTTCCGTAAATAAGCGAGTGAGCGAAGTAATACTCCCCTCGGTCTTCATATATTCTCAAATCTAAAAAGCGAGTACCGGCATTCAACTGCTTTCTTACACTCAAGTCTTGTGTTTCAGACCAGTCTCTTAGTTTCGAAAGTGGGAAATTAACGCCGGCTGCCTTTTTACTATAGTTTTGCGCGTCGTAAGCACCGCTATCGTGGCTCCCCGGAATAACAATATTGTTAAGCGGAGTGTCTCGTCTTGTGTTACTGAAAAGATCCTCCATCCACCTCTCGGTGCTATAACTCAAGGCAGGTTGAGAGTTCAAAGCGAGTATAGCCGTTAAAGCTAATGTCTTTAGTTTCATTTTTCTTAATCCATTAAAGTTCGATATGAGATATTTTTAGCTATGATCATATCTACTATTGAGTACATGACGTCCCATATACGAAGTATTTCCCGTCACTATAGAATGCTTATATCCACATTATTTAAAGGGAACCAACATCTTATTATTGACAACAAGAATAATTAACAAATAAATAATAAGCACAGAGAATGTTAAGATCTTATTTATTCATTAGCAAGCCTATTGCAATGTGAATGTCAGAAAGATTAATAATGACAACCAACTTAATAATAACTGATACTAAAGAGCATAAATTAACAGCCCGCTAAATTAGAGAGGTCTAATTTAAAAGATAATTAAGACTTAACATTAATAATGCTCATCAATGTAAAATCACCTATTAAGCTGCATAATAAGAATGACCATAAAATAGATAGCAACCTAAATATTCAGACAAAAAAAGTGATTTACTAGTCATTAATCAACCTAGACAAGATAATAAGGCTAACAACCAAATAATATTTTGTTACAATCCAACCGATAATTATTACCTTTAAAACCAATACCTTATCACCATAAGTTACATTATTAGCCACGTAAATAGCTTCCCAGTCTATACATATAGGTATTTTATGTTTGGAATAAAACGAATAAAACTAGAAAACCAATCACTTAAAAAGGAACTTGCCGAACTAAAAAAGAAGCATGAATCTGATATTAATGCTCTCAAAATGGAATTAAATAAGTCGCAAAACCTCGCTCAATCGATACATCAACAACATCACAACAGCAGTCAAATGATGTCTAATTGCTTGAAAGGTGGAGATATGCTCAAAACCATTCAAAAAGAGATGGTTGAAAGTGCGAAATCTATGGCTCATGAAAACCAAGAGCTTCAACAGCTGGATGATATGTTTAAACAAACACATCAAGCATTGGTGCGCCTAGACAACCGAGCAATCAAGATCAGCGATCAGGCATCTCAAAGCATTCAATCTGTCGATATATTGGATCATACGGCTGGCGCTATTTCTAACCTGGTATCGACTATCCAAGAGATTTCAGACCAAACTAACCTTTTAGCATTAAACGCTGCTATTGAAGCCGCGCGCGCAGGTGAAGCTGGACGCGGATTTGCAGTCGTCGCTGACGAAGTAAGAACCCTTGCGGGTAAGGCCAGTGAAGCTAGCAAAAAAATTGACTCATTAGTAAAGCAAGTTTTGGGGCAAGTAAACGCGATAAAGACCTCTATTGGAGAGAACCAAGTATGCGCAGAAGAAGTGTCAGCGTCCTCCGCGCAAATAAGCTCTATTGTTAACGAAGTGGTTGTGAAGTCAGAAAACATGAAGCAAGTTATTCATATAGCTTCTACCCGTGCGTTCTTAGACTCGGTAAAACTCGACCACGCTATCTGGAAAAATAATACCTATCGCCTACTCCAAAGCGGTGCTTTTGGTGAAACCATCAATACTCATTCAGAGTGTCGTCTAGGCCAGTGGTATTATCGCGGTGATGGTAAGGCTTACAGTCATATGAGAAGCTATCAACTACTTGAAGAGCCGCATAAACAGGTACATGACAACGGTCGAAAAGCCATGCATCAAGCAGCGTCAGGGAATAAAAAAGGCATAATCACAGCGGTTCAAGCGATGGAAGATGCGAGTATCCAAGTCGTATTCCAAATTGATCGTTTAATGAATGAAATTATAGAAACTGAATCCAATAAAGAAAATGCACGACTTAGTTGGGCGTAACTTGAAGCATAAGTCTCCACAATAAACAAATAACACCCGATCGACTATCCACTCGATGGGGTGTTTTTGTTTGCTGACATAATTCCTTTTGGTAGAATTTTAACCACCTTTACTGACTAAGCTGTCCGAACTTAGGCAGACTCTTCACAAACCTTTGGTGTACATCCATATAAGTTTGCATATAGATTTCATCGATGTACTCGTTACTTGGGAAGCTCGATGAGAAGTCTACGTGTTTACGGTCAATCGATAACTTAGCCGCCTCGATAATATGTGCAATAAACATGCGAGGATCTTCTAAACCAATCGAGATACGCATAGTCGTAGGTTTAATGCCTGCTTCATTAAGTGCCTCGTCGCTCAACTCTGAGTGAGTGGTCAATGCAGGACACAACGCCACCGTATTGGTTTGCCCAAGGCTTACTTGCATACCGATAGCGGGTTCAAGCATATCGAAGAACTGTTTGAACCCATCTCGATTGATTGGTGCACGGTCGCCATTACCTTCCATATCGATAGTAAACAGCGCGGCTGGCAGCCCCAAGTACATGTTATTTTGGCAGTGTTCATAATTATCGCTGTCTGGTAAAGCGGGACATGAAACATTGATGTCTGGGTGAGCATCAAAGATCTTCGCCAACGTCAGTGTATTAATCGTTTTCTGGACCACACGCATCTCATAGGTTTTCATGCCGTTCAGCACTTCAAACGCTTTGTCTGCATCTAAGAATGCACCTTTAATGTAATACACATTCCAGAACAGGGTTTCGTTCCAAGGAATCGTCGCCTCATCGCCATTGGGCTTGGTGAAAGTGACGTCCTCCCCTTTAGGAACAAACATGGTCTCGTTGCGGCCAATCACAACACCTGCTGTGGTGGTGCCAGAACCGGCAAGCTCTTTGGTATACGAGTGAATCACATAATCTGGCCTTTCCATCACATCATCGCGTTTTAATACTGGGTGCAGCAGTGGTGTGCCCACTGTCGAGTCAACAATCACATCCCAACCACGAGAGTGACCGGCTTTACTTATACTCGCAACATCTAATACATAGCCGTGTGGGTTACACGGTGACTCAAGGTAAACGTAGATTTTCTTGCCTACAGCGAGGCGATCAGCATATTTATCGGCAACCTCATCAAGCCGAGTCGCAAACTCATCTCCGGAATAACCATCCACCCACTCTACCGCGACATTCAGATTCGACGGCTTGCCAAACCAATCCTCCAGCAGCTGATAAGAACCGCCGTAGATGTTGCGTGAAGCCAACACAATATCTTCATGACCAAGTAAATGGCTCAACAGCCCATCAATAGCCGCCATACCTGAATTAAAGTTCCATGCGAGGTACTCATTGGCTCTTGAGCCTGCCTCTAGATCAACCATGTGGTTCGCAAGTGAAATCGATGTCGGGTTGAGAAGTCGAGAATAGATATCGTGCAGTGGCTCTTTACCGTTGAATGCGTCTTCAATCCATTCAGTACAGGCAAACAAATAGGTCGCGGTGCGAGTAATGACAGGGCTTGCGGAAAATATAGCCGCCACATTGTCGAAAATCGGATACGCGCCTTTTGAGGCAAAATTACCATTGTTAGTCGCTATGGATTGGTAAGTCGCGCGCATTGGGTTTTGCAGGTTATCGAGGATCTTAGCGATCTGGAACGACAGGAAACGTTTGGCGTTAAACCAAGCGATACGGTCACTCTTATCCAGCTCTGAAAGGCCATCAACCGTCAATGCCCAAAGATCGTGTGTCTTGGTATTAGCTTTGTACAGTGTCGTCGCTAATTCCACCAGCGTGGTGCCGTAATCGCTGCTTGGATCAATACCAAAGTGTTTTGCTTGCTCAATGGCGAGGGTTTCTGCTTGTTCGTGTTTGGTGGTTTTACGTAGGGGGCTAAGTTGCGTTGAAGTATTCATAATTGCTAAGTCATTCCATCCTTGTTGTACCTCCTTTAATTTTAGTGTTACATAGATGTTAAAGATTGCTATTTGCGAAGTAAGACATACACTTTGAGCAATAATATTGCCAACTACGGTTTAATATTGATGGAATATGCCAATGGATGAGATCGACAAAAAGATACTGGCTGAACTGCAAAGCAACGCACGACTCACCAACCAAGAGTTAGCCGACCGCGTAGCGCTTTCTCCCTCCCCTTGTTTACGCCGAGTTCGAGCATTAGAGAAACAAGGGATCATCCGTGGCTATCACGCCAGTGTCGACCAAGAAGCGTGCGGCCTGCCCGTAAATGTGTTTGTGTTGGTGAAGCTTGAAAAGCCGACTGAAGAGAACATGCGAGACTTTGAGCAGCACATTGAAGCGATTGATGAAGTGTTAGAGTGTTTTTTAATGACGGGGAATCACGACTACCTATTGCATGTAGTGAGTGAATCTCTCAAAAGCTACGAGCAGTTTATTCGCAAGCAGTTAACTCGCCTGCCCAATATTGCTTCAATTGAATCCAGCTTCGCGTTTGGACAGGTAAAGACAAAAACCAAGTTACCCGTAAGGTAAGTAAATCCACACTAACGCAAACTGAGAGACCATTTAGCCGTTTGTTTGTGCCATTGCCACAAGTTGCGTCACTTTAAGATCTATTTGTTCTACAACCCCTCTTACAAACTGGGCCCTTTCTCTCTCTGGCAGATCTATTGCACCAGCCAAATTGGGGATAGCCCAATGGAGCCTATGGGGTACGTGAGAGCAAACCAAGTTCACACATCCAACAAACAAGTGACACTGCTCATTACTTGCTTGGTCGCAAAGCGTAATCACGTAGTCAAATTTTTCATTAGTCTTTTTGTATTCAAATACTGTTTTACTCTCGCCAATTATTGCAACGTCAAGCATGTTAGACAACTCATCTAAGAGAACTTGAGGGGTTGGTCCTGGCTCAAAACCACAACAGCTAGCGTGTATCACCCCATTAGATTGCAGCTCGACAATCGCTTTAGCGATAGCCGCTCTTACACCTTTCTTCACGCACACAAACAGAACTTTGACGGGAGTGGCATCCATACTTAAATGACCCTTTTTGTATTGGTTTTCTATATTAAACATAGATATTTAAGGAAGTTTTGCAATAACTCGGCGAACCAAGGGCTATGAGAATGGAACTAGTCAGCACCCATTCTATTCGACAAAAAGGATAAACAAGCCCATAGACAAGATATCTATCCTATATTTTTCATATAACTCCAAAAAATAACATGGAAGTCATTTCAGCATGACCAAGCTATCTTCTATTAGCCCCAAAGTGTTGCTTGTACTCTTTCTCTTGCTTACGTCTTTGACCTACGGCGGCATTTCACTTTATGTACTCTCTAATCACAGCCAATCGACCGTCAAACAACTGCAAAGCGGTAACAGTAGCTTCGAGCTTGAGTCTGCCAAAATTTTTATGGAAAAGTATCTCGAGGTTGCAGAAGACCGCATTGTTTTAGCTTCGCAATACCAAGGGGTCATCGACGCAGTGTCGGTCTCAAATATAGAGCGGCTCTCATTTCATCTTGAGCGATTCAAGGGGCAGAACCAGTCAATGCAATTTGCCGTGCGAGACCGTACCGGCCAGCTGTTGTTTGAAGATACATTTCGTCATCCCGCATCAAAGCAAGAGCAAGCTATCTTTGACGCGATAGCGAATCAGGAAGTCGATGATCGTATCCTTTACCTTTTGCATGATGATGCTAACCATATTTGTATCAAGCTATTTATGCCGTTACTTCAAGGCAGCGATTTCGTAGGCGTGCTATATGGTGAAACCGCTGTCGATTATGATGATTTCTTTGGCTCGTTTGTCACGAACCGAGAGCGTTGGTACGAGCTCAGTCAAATAAGCTCACCGATCGCATCTCTTATTGAAGAAGATAACTCGCATACTCACTCTCATGGCCATCATTCACACATACCAATTAAAAATAAATACAGTGAAGAAGACTGGCTATTGACTCAAACGGCTTTAACAAGAGGTGATTTAGTATTGACTCAAGGGGTAAGCCGCTCTTTTGTTACCAACCAGCT
This sequence comes from Vibrio sp. T3Y01, assembly GCF_013114525.1. Lineage (NCBI taxonomy): Bacteria > Pseudomonadati > Pseudomonadota > Gammaproteobacteria > Vibrionales > Vibrionaceae > Vibrio > Vibrio sp. T3Y01. The sequence continues at coordinate 199,568 of NZ_VTXJ01000008.1, forward strand.
GTTAAGCTTACAGAAGGAGCTGATAAATGGGCTTTTGATTGTATTAGCACTCAGTTCAATTTTAGTGTTTTTTATCGGGCAAAAATTATTCGTTAATCCCCACAAAGAATTGGCTGGTTCCAAAAAGCTCCTAGAGGAATCCAACAAACGACTAGCAGAGCAAGAACGTGAAAGTCACCTTCTTGCCACCGTAGTCAAGACAGCCAGAGATGGCGTTGTGATAACCGATAATAAAGGACGTATTGAGTGGGTAAACAGTGCTTTTGAACGAATGACAGGTTACCGCTTAGACTCCATCAAAGGGTTAAGGCCAGGCTCATTTTTACAAGGTGAAGAGACTTCTGTTAGCACAATAAATCGAATAGGTTCTGCGATTCAACAAGGAAACCAAGTTAAAGCAGAAATATTGAATTACGCGATCGATAAAACGCCCTACTGGATTGATATTGATATCGTACCTTTACGCAACGTGAAAGGTGAAGTTGAACGTTTTATCGCCATTGAACGTGATATCACAGAATTTAAGCAGCTTGAGAAGGAATTAGAAGAACAGGCAAACAATGCTCGCCAGGCGAATGATGCAAAATCACTGTTCTTGGCGACAATGAGCCATGAAATTAGAACTCCAATGAATGGCTTACTGGGTATTCTACAGATGTTGGTAGAAGACTTGGAAAAAGCTGAGCAAAGGGAGGTTCTTCAGTTAGCACTTGACTCAGGCGAGCACTTAATTGCCATTCTTAATGATATTCTAGACTTAGCCAAAATAGAGAATGACAGTTTAGAAATTGATCCACACTCATTCAAAATGTGCGACATCACTAACCCCGTGTTAAACACTTATCAGACCTTATGTTCAGAAAAAGGGATTGAGTTCTCTTTGCGAGATAACAGTAATGCATCCTCTGCCTACAGCGGCGATTCAGTTCGGATCCGACAAGTCATTCTAAATTTAGTTGGGAACGCATTGAAGTTCACAGCGAATGGTTCGATCACTGTCAGTATCAACCCATTAGATCACTCCGCGATGGAATTTACGGTAGAAGATTCAGGTATCGGCATCCAAGCTGAAAGACTGAGCTCAATCTTCAATGAGTTTGAGCAAGCAGACGTCTCAACGACTCGGCATTATGGTGGGACCGGACTTGGGTTGGCAATTTGCCATAAACTTGTGACCTTGATGAACGGTAAACTTATTGTACAAAGCGAGCTTGGTACAGGAAGTAAGTTCAGCTTTGTTATAAACCTACCATCAATTAAGGCCGAAGATGATAAGCATCCAATAACAGAGCAAATCGACCTGTCTCCATTTAAGATTCTAGTGACAGATGACAACAAAATGAACCTTATTATCGCCAAAGGATTCTTGGATAAATTAAACGTTGAGTGCGTTACCTGTAATAGTGGCTATGAGGCTTTAATACACTTAGAAACCGGTCGTTTCAACCTATTTATTATTGATAACCATATGCCGGAAATGAATGGTTTGGAAACGGTTCGAAAAATACGACAAGCTGGACATGACGATCTTGTTATCTTTGGTTGGACTGCCGATATCATGCAAACATCAACTCTAGCTTTCATTGAAGCAGGCGCAAATGAAGTGTTAACGAAACCACTGATTAAGTCAGACTTAGTGGAAGCACTTTCTCGTTACCTCAACCAAATAAAACCCATAGATAGAGCAAGCTAGCCGTCGGTTGCCCTGTATTGGTTATATCTCTTACGGGAATACCAACAAACTCTTTACAAGCGAGAACTTTGTTATGTTTATGGCTAATCGCTAATGCCTTTTTTATATTGGCGCTATTCTTTACACTCCAGCCGTGATACAGACTCTCTTGTGCGTAATGGGCATTTTGTTTTAAGGCTTTTCGGACAGGCTCGGTCACTTCTAACACATCAATAAACGCCTCAATGTCATCACGGATACCATCATTGTTTGCATCCGTACCAGTAAGATACCGAAGATATAAATAAAGGGAGATTAAGGCAAAGTTGTTACCTAAAAACTACTAAACGACTGAGGAAGGCACTGCTCTTCATCCCAATCTGATAGCTCAATGTTGATCAATGATTTGCGCTTCTCATTACACAGTGAAGCGATATTGATGATAGGAAGTTGGCTACGAAACTGGGCGGTGAGTATCACCTTTTTACTTTCGTTAAGGCCGCTTCGGCATTGCGCCAAAATCGTGTCTGTCTCTAGTTGATGTGCGTTCTCGATAACCTGAATATCAGCGTTTTTTTGATAGTAATTTGTGAGCCAAGATATCGCCTGCTCTTCTATGCTGGTAAGCACAATGACATCTTTTGTTGCCATCAAATCGTTGAGTTCAAGTTGTTTGAGTTCCGTTTCCATAAATACTCTCTTCCTCGAGTCAGTAACCATCACATTAAAGTCTGTTGCCCAGTGTCGCCTGTGCCAAATGATAGCCTCTATCTATCATCTCCTTTGAGCGTTCAAACTCTAAGGTGCCACAGGCATTACGTGGGACTTCAAGGGTAATATCGGCAGGATAAGCGGCTAGTTTCTGGCGAGCAATGGTCGACTGCATCGCATCAAACGCTTGGTTGGCAATATCGTAGGCCGCAAAGTTAAAGCTCATTTTACTTTTAACGTTATTACCTAGGTTATCGATAAAGTTCGCAACCTTATCGTGCAGGTTACTCTCTTTTGTCGGCAGAGAAAGAGGTGTCACTTCCTGCTTAAGTATTTCAGGTTCGCCACCTAAGTTCACAGCCAGCGTCACGTCTGTGTTATCGCCGAAGGTAGGTGCAATCGGTACAGGATTAAGCACTCCGCCATCAATAAGTTCTTCACCATTGATGACATGAGGTGTGAAGAACAGTGGCAGAGAGATAGAAGCGCGAATGGCATCAAAAAGAGAACCGGACTTCAGCCAAACCTCTTTTTCTTCAGCGACATTAGCAGCAACGGCGGTATAAGGAATAGGCAGCTCTTCAATAGCAATCTCACCGATTAACTGACGTAGAGAGTCTATGATCTTATCCCCTTTGAACATCCCGCTCGATTGCCATGAAAAGTCCAACAGCATAGTCATATCTGATTGGTCGATACTGGTGATCCACTCTTCGAATTCGTCCAACTTACCCGCCGCGTAAACCCCACCAATAAGCGCGCCAATTGAACAGCCAGAGATAGATTTGATCTCATAGCCATGTTCAATGAGCCAGCGGATAACGCCAACATGAACCAAGCCTCTTGCGCCACCACTACCCAGTACCAATGAGATCGTTTTTGCCATCGTACTAATCCTTTAATTCATCAGCTCTTCAAAGCCTTACGTAAAAAGTATATCACTTTGTATAACCATACACAGCGTAATGATATAAAAACTGCCTCACCTATACGCTTAAATGTGTTAGCAGAAAATGAGTCATTCCAGCAAGCCTAAGCGCGGCCAGGAATCTGGTTTCCGCGAGCGCTGATACAAAAAAGTCGCCCACTTAAAAGCGAGCGACCTATGGTGACTATTCTGTTTCCAAGCTTCATTCAGTTCGTGAGCTCATTCTGCTTATGGAAACGGAGAGCTACAACACGCGTAAGCACTCTTCTGGCGACAAGCTCAAGAGTGTATTGGCGAAGTTGATCTTCTCGTCACGCCACCTCAACGCAGCTTCTCGACCGTCTTGTGAATGTCGGTCAGCTTCAAAGTAGCTTTTTCGTGGTAGTCCGTTTGCTGGCGTCATCACCATAGATTGCTCATTCAAGCGAATCGTAAATAGGAACTGACCACGCTGCCCTGTTTGCGCTGCTGGGTGGTGCAATGTGGTATCACAACAATAACGTTTATCACGCAGTGCACGGCATGTGTACTCAAAGGCATCTTGTGCACCACGTCCAGGGAACGCGGTATAAATGCTGATGCCATCACGTTGCAAAGACTGGTCACCCGCCGCGAGTTGCACCGCGTGTTGGATCATCCTAAAGCCTAGAACCACACCACCAATGCTGTTCAATCCACTGTATTGAATTGCGCCTTCTAAGCTCAGGTGAAGTTTGTCTTCTCCTTCATAGAGAAAGAGATCAGGCGATGCCCAATCGCTCTTTGGAATAAGCAGTTGAGTAATATCCGAGTGTTCCATGTTGGTCTCCGCAACAATGAGTATGTTTGAGACAACAAAATAACGTAATGAGAATTATTATCAATAAATTTAATTCAAAACGTTGCTATCAGACGGATTTACATTTAGCTTTGGCAAAACTCATAACAACAGCTGCCTTTCTTCCTTTGGATTACTAAAAGTTGCCTTCTAGCGTATACCTTGGTCTCAAGCGTATCGTTTACTTTTCAGACAGCTTCACCATCAAACCACACCCAAGACTTCTAGCCAGTAATAATCGATAGACTTTAACGGATGCTTTAGCGCCAAGCATTTCTTGTTAGATATTCGTTTATTACCCATTAAGTTCATCGTCTACAAACAAGCTTCCCCATCCAAGTTACAGGCTTTCATTCTAGTGCCTTCATCCTACGACTAATGTCTAACTGCCTGACTCTATTTGTTTTTTTGGGTTTGGTATAAGGTACTAGCAACTGAATGTTAATGACTTTTTAAATTTAAGTTGATGCATTGTTTACATCACTAAATGAGTCATCACATTCTGTGTAGAAGAAAAAGATATAACTAACTACTCCGCTCAATCTTGGTGTCGTGAGTAAATGACGTTTGTTGGAACAACACACCTTAGAGTGTGAAAGAAAGGAATCAAAATGAGCAGTACTTTAGAGTCCGTAAATATACCAAGAGAGGAGCCTCAGACCCATGAGGACGAACTCTCCTATGAACAACAACACAAACCAAGCTCAGAGTTTGAAACCCGAGAACAGTATCTAGAGCACGAATTACAAATCATGTCGCCTAAGCGCTGGCGTCCAAATTTACCGTTTAAAGATTATCGATTTGAGATAGAAGACACCATCCCTGCCATGGCCGCGACTATTGGCAAAGTGGTTATGGTGGGCGCGATTGCAGCCACCTTTGCTGGTGCTCTCGGGTTAAATGAAGACTTCATTCTAGAAAACGTTCGATACGAACTCCTTATCGCCTCTGTCTTCATCATTCTTTTCTCTGGCTTTCTACTACCAACGGCTAACCTCGCAGGTACACATGGCCCACTTATTCCTTTGATCCCTATCGTGGTTGCTGCTGGCGGTCACCCAATGGCCTTTGGCTTGCTGATTGGCGCATTTGGCTTGCTGTTAGCCATCAGTAAAGGCGGCAGTATGTTGGCTAACCTCACCAGTAAAGGTGTGTGTGGCGGATTGTTGCTCTACCTTGGCTTCGTGGGCACAGCTTCTCAAGTGAAAAAGCTGTTCGCTTGGGCAGAAGGCATCGGCATGAGCCACATCGCTTTTGTGGTGATCTTCTGCACCATTATTCTGTATGCGCTATTGGAACACTTCCGTAAACGTTGGTTAGCTGTACCTCTTAGCTGCTTGCTAGGTGGTACGATTGCATTTGCCATGGGTGCCCCATTCGCTTTCCACACAGAGCCGGGCCTACCGAACATGAACCCTATGTATTGGTGGGGAGAAAATACCGGTTGGATGCTTGGCCTACCGACGATTGAGCACTTCATGGTAGTACTGCCGTTCGCGATTCTTGCGGTAGCGATGTGGTCACCAGACTTCTTAGGGCATCAAGTATTCCAAAAGATCAGCTACCCAGAGCGCACTGAAAAAGTACACATGAACATTGATGACACCATGACCACAGCGTCTATTCGTCAAACATTCGGCTCGCTACTTGGTGGTACGAACTTTACCTCTTCATGGGGTACTTACATCGTACCTGCAGCGATTGCTAAGCGCCCTATTCCGGCAGGTGCTTTGCTGACGGCTCTGTTCTGTATCATCGCAGCGGTTTGGGGCTACCCGATGGATTTAGCTATCTGGCAACCGGTACTGTGTGTCGCTCTGATTGTAGGTGTATTCGTTCCACTGCTAGAAGCGGGAATGGAGATGACACGTGAAGGAAAAACCACTCAATCAGCAGCGATTGTTGTGTTCTCATCAGCACTTGTGAACCCAGCATTTGGTTGGTCTCTCACCATGCTGTTAGACAACTTAGGCTTAGTTGGCTGTAAAGAACGTAGTGGTGAACTGAGTAAGATGAGCCGTTGGGTACTACCGGGCATTATGTTTGTTGTTCTAACAAGCGTGATGGCGTTGGTTGGCCTTCTACCAGGTATCCCAGCGATTATCCCAAGCTTTCGTTAAGCTCGGTTAATACTAAACTTCAATACAAAGGCCTCGCAAATGCGAGGCCTTAGTTTATATAGCAAGGGTTATAACCGCCCTACTTTACTGAATTTAATCCATTCGGGTAATGAAGGTTTGTTCATCATCAACAAAAGCCACGTAGTCGCCGTGATAGATGAACACTCTCCCACGACCTTCAACGATACAGGCCAGCTGCGGGTTCAAATCTTCTTCAAGATCTTTACTCTGGTAGGTGCCAGTATCAGTGACGACACCGCGAAGTGTCGGCAAAAAACCATAGCTACGCTTGGCTTGGTCAATCAAACTCAATTCACTGTTACTAGAAAAGTACGATGGGATTGGGCCAGCATCTTCGATAAACATCGGTTTTAGTTCTTCAAAGGCGGTAATCACCAGCCAGTCGATGCCGTTTACATGATGGATAAACATAGTGGTTCTCGATATTTCTAATGCAGAGATTCTATCACTATCAACGTCAGAACGTAGGAGAAATTGAGTTTCACTCGGAACACAAGAATGCCCTGCAATCGCGAGACATCAGTTTTTCTATCGAACTGTTACAGCGATCCTTTAACAACTACAGCGCATTCTCGAACTTCACTGGCTTCACCGCTTTCATCAACGTTCTGTTGAACAGGACCAGAGCCTCTTCCTCAAATGAAGTTCACCGACCTGTTTAGATTAACGTTCGAGGGGGAGAACATTCTTTGTCGCTCAATGTATCTCAGCACACATAACGATCAGTATTAAGTTCCTCCCCTTTCCCATTACCAACAAGAGATTAGAGATGTAAACCAAGGGGAGGTGAGGAGGGGATTTATAGCCGATTCTCACATATATCTGCCACTTTGTTTTGTTTGCCCTACAAAACACAAAAAAGGCCTCGCACACGCGAGGCCTTCGTTTTTCTATAGAGTGATTACAACCGCCCTACTTCACTGACTTGACCGATGTCACCAACGTTGTGTTGAACGGCTGTGGTTGTTCAAGTTGCCTTAGCATTAGTAAATGGTCTGAGCCTTCAATGTAAGATGCTTTGACTCTTGATAAGAGTCGCTATTGATTCTGTAGCTTATGGAACCCATTAATTCGCTGATGGAGCTCCGTGCCCATAGTCAAAGATACCGATAGGCTAATCAAAGCAATCACTGCTCCTGTAACAAACACCCATTGATAACCAGACATCCAAATTATTCCCAACAAAAATGGCAAGAACACCGCTGCAATATGATTAATGGTGAACGACAGACTCGCCGTTGAAGCCACCTCATCTTCCCTAATTGTCTTTTTAAAGTAGGCATTTAAAGCGATCGCAAAACTAAAAATAATACTATCGACAACATACAGCCCTGCCGCCGCATAATGATCATCCACAAATGCGTAGGATAAGAACACCAACACTAACGCAGCATACTCAATGATCAGCGCTAACTTCTCGCCTACTCTATCGATTAAGCGCCCAACATAAGGCAAAGCAAGCGTCGCAGCTAAGCTAGAGACCATAAACAGCGCAGCCATCATTGGGACGGTGTAATGAAACTTGGTCACCATCAGCAAGCCAGCAAATGCCACAAAGATTTGTCTTCTTGCCCCACTCAAAAAGGTCAGAATGTAATAGGTTGTGTACTCACGCCGTATAACGAGTTTGGTGTGTTGCTTGACCTCTGTGGGAGTATCTCGAAACGTGATTAGATAAACTGCCAGTGAGAAACATATTAGGCCACAAGTAAAGAAGATGACCTTATCTGAAACGTCAAACAGATAGCTCGCGACCATAATACCTAGAAACGTCACCATGGAGAAAAGTGACGCAGCAGAGCGAATCTTTCCCATTGATTCACTAAAATTCTCAGTTGCTAACAATTGAGTCGAGAGTGATTTGTTTACCGCTTCTAGATAATGGAAACCGATAGACATGATTGTCGTGCTAAAATAGAAGCCATAAATCGAAGGCAAATACCCAGTCACTGCAACGCCCAGCCCTAATGTTGCAACTGACAATACCGCGACTCTCTGTTCTGAAGCGATGAACAACAGAAACAGCACAGTAAATGAAAGCAAGCCAGGAATTTCTCTAACGCTCTGCAGTACACCCACGTCAGCCCCTGTCATACCAACAGTGTCGACAGCGAAGTTGTTCATCACAACTCGCCACCCCGTATTCGCTATCACCGATGCAATCGCGATAATAACCAACATCGCGAATGAGCTCCGCGATGTTAAAAGTCTAAGCCAGAGAGTCATTTAAGCCGCCGATTCGAAAAGAAAGTCTTGAATATGATCACGCATAAATAAAGCCATAGAAGAGAGGTCTTCCCATGTTTCTTTATTCGTGTGAGTGATGCACTCAACAAAAACTTTGCTTAAGTGTGGCTCAGCATGTAACCAGCGACTGACACACTGCCCGGTATAAGAGACATGCTGCATTTCATCTTCTAAGATTTTTTGAATCGTTGGACGCATTTGTTTCATGTAATCATCGTCAGACTCATCGATGATCGCCAAATGCAGCAACAATAAACGCCATGAGCGTATTTCAATAGAGTGAACCCTAAACAGAAACGTCTTGATCTCATCGTCAAAGTTCATGACTTTATCTAACTCATATTGAACCTCATGTTCATGTGTTTCTGTCTCATAGCCGGTCAAAGGAATAAGGCTGGCAAACAACGTAGAGTGATTCATTTCATCATTATAATGACGCAACATAAGCGGCCTTAGCTCATCATCAGCATACCGCTCAGCAATCATTCGTAACCTTGCCGCACCTTTGGCTTCATCTATCGCATTGTGCAAAAGGTAGTAAGCCATCATCTTTTTATTTTGAAAAATAGTTCGAGCCAAGCCATTCATCATCTCAGACGTGAAAGACAAATCAGATACCAAATACTGCTCGATGCAATCTTTATATTCTTTTGAAAGACTCACGCCTTTGTCATCAAATAAACCATAGAGACTATTTTGTATATTATTCATAAACCATTCCTTTCCTCAGCAGACATCTTCAACAAGACACTCTCTCGAGTGCCTCATTGAGGGGTAGCAAGCTAATTAGCGAGACTCTTTTTTGTTGTGTTCTGACGGGGCTGGATTCGGTTCAAAGGCAGCATTTGATCGCACCAGTCTTGGTGGTTGGCTAGTGATGTCTTGCTTCTTAAGCTTTAGCGATAAAGCCGCTATTAGTTTTCCGTTCATATTCAGATCCTCAAAAATAATGTTATGTTCCTAGCTCAGTAGCGATATGCAACTAATACCGAGAACACAGAGACAATACAGATCGTTAACAAGTTGTTACATGATCATTTTTAGAATGTTATTTTTTGGGATTGATACGTATTCAGATAACTTTTAATTAATTAAGAAATTCATTTGAGGTGATTATTTACTGCAGGTGATGAGAACTCTTCCGCTTCACTGTAGAGTTCAAAAACCGTATCGGCGACCAACCGTGCTTTAGGTAAAACTTGCTGAACTAGCTCAGTCAGTGATAACGCCCGAGTCAAACGATTGAACAGCTTACCACCTAGCTTTGATTCGAGTTGTCAGCTCTTACGGCTGACCGTTGTTGTAGGAACATTGAGTTCACGTGCCGCCTGAGCAAAACTGCCCAACTCAACGACTTTCGCTAATAGTAGTCACGACGATATCTCTTTCGTCTACCCTCTCCAGCCATCCCGCATTTGGGGTGTTGAAACTCAAATTAACCATCTAATCAACATAAATGGGATTAGCTATAGTTTGTTCATACCAACAACAGTGCTCGACACAACACCGTCACCATACTGATGTAGCTCAAACACGCATGCCTGTGTAAATAAATAAGTGCTTTCTGAGCGTATATAGATCGGAAAGATTTTCAAAATCAAGAATAAAACTTGGAACCCAAATGAGGGTGAGTAATAACGTAAGCCCAAACATCGCTCGCCAGTGTTAATCAAATAGAATATTGGCACATTTTATTCGGCCAAATAAAAGAAACAATTAGCCGATATATCTCAATACTTATTACTTAGAGTATCGAATTAGGGCAAATGCAAGACGAAAATGGAGAGTGGATTTTTATAAGGCTTTGGTTAAAGAAAGAATTGAGTCGTTATTAACCACACATCATCCGCAGGAGTTGGGTTATGGCAAAAGGGCCTAAATTTGCCTATGGAGTAACAATACGAATAAGGTTCGCTTTTAGGTATTCCAAGAACAGCGATAACCTATAAGGCACATGTTTACGTGTAGGATACATTCCATAAATATTTACGATTGGAAATTCCGCAACGTTTTCTATTTTGATTAAGTCGCCATTGATGATGTGTGTATTAACAAATACGCTTGGTATCATGGCTATGCCCATTCCGTCCACAGTCGCTTGGATTAAGGTGTTTGTGTCTGAGATGACCGCAACCCACTGCTGTCGATACGAAAGGCTTTTACCATCGACAGTAAGCATCCAATAATCGCCATCTCTTGAGCTGCCCATATGTAGACAGTCATGATTTTTTAGATCGCTGTAGTTAGAAGGCACGTGATGCGCGTCTATGTATGATGGGGCTGCATACAAACCAAACTCCGACTCCCCGAGCTTGGTTGCAATGTAAGATGAATCTTGTAACTCGAATGCGAATCGAATACTGAGGTCGATCTCTTCCTCAATCAGATTTGACTTACTGTTAGATAAGGCGAGATCAAATCGAATCCCAGAATATTCTGCTCGAAAATCTTTAATGGCCTTCATTAGAAAAGGGCCCATTGCATCGGGAGCAGACAGGCGAATAAGACCTTCAGGGTTATTCTGATGGGCGGTGGTTAGCGAGTCTTCTAATTGCTCTATCTGGCTCAATACTGTTTGCGCACCTTCATAATAGGCTTTTCCTCCAGGGGTAAGGTGCATACTGCGTGTTGTACGATTCAAAAGTCTAAATCCCAACGATTCCTCCATAGCGGCAATATGTCTGCCGACTATTGCTGGGGTAATACCTAATGCTTTGGCCGCTTTAGAAAAGCTGCCTCTATCGACAACCGTACAAAATAGCTGCATATTCCGATACTTATCCATTTGATACCTATAGTATTAAGTTAAGTTACTTTTGGTTGTATTGTTCTATTTGTTAATGTTAATTATCTTTTACTTCATCTTCAATGATGAAAGGAAAGAACAATGTCTATTACTTCAAAACTGACCACTTTAACTCTGACGCTAGGCATGGTCGCAAGTGCTAGTGCGACCGATGGTTTTGACCCATCGAAGCCAGTATTAAAAGAACTAAAAGAAGGTATCTATCAGTATTCCCAGTTTTTTTATAACAGCATGGTCGTTGTTACCGACGAAGGCGTGATTATTACTGATCCTTCAGGCGATGCTCGCTCTGCACAAATGATGAAAGAGATCCGTAAAGTGACAGATAAGCCAGTCAAAAAAGTCATTTACTCCCATGATCACTTTGACCACTCCCGTGGCGGTAAGATCTTCGAACAACAAGGCGCAGAATTCATCGCTCAAGAAAATTGTTCAGACCTTCTTTCTCGCGACTTAGAAGATAAGGTGGCATATCCAACGACCACTTACAAAGATGGCATGACGGTTTCGTTAGGCGGAAAAAACGTCGACCTACACTACTACGGTAAGAATGACGGTAATTGCATGAGTATTGTTCACATGCCTGAAGACAAAGTATTAGTTGCAGTAGATTGGCACTTGCCTCAATACCTAGTGAGTTCTGGGCGTTTAATTGAGCAGGATTACGTAGCCACATTGAATACGATTAAGCGCGTACGTAAAGAGCTAGAATTTGACACCATCATAAATGGTCATATCCCCGTCGATTCACCAGAACTGCTAGAAGAGAGTGAAGAGTTTGCTCAGGCTCTATTCGATGCGGTTTGGAAAGGGCTACAAGAGGGTAAATCTGTTGATGAATTAAAAGAGTCGATAAAGCTGCCTAAATTCAGCCATTGGAATGGTTATGAGGAACATTTGCCTGCTCATGTTGAGCGCATGGCTTACTCAATTTGGCATGGTAATTAATAGGGTGCAAATGATGAAACTGCATGTATTTGATAGCTGCCCATTTTGTATTCGTGTTAAGACCTTTGTTGGGCTTAAAAATATTGATTGTGAAATTAGCCCTATGACTTTGGGGCAATTGCCAGAATCGTTAGAGGGGAAACTAGATAGGTTGACTGTCCCTGTGCTTGAACAGCGACAGCATGATGGTAAGCATACGGTTATGGTTGAGAGCCTCGACATTATCGGCTACCTAGATCAACAAGATGAACCCATGTTCACCCGTTACGAAGTATCAGAAGCATTGAACAACCTTCTAAAGCGGCTTTACCCGAGCTCTGCACAGCTTTTGTACCCGCGCATGCCACAACTTAACCTCCCTGAGCTGTCTACGCCAGACGCCCTCAGTATGTTTGTTGAGTCACGCAAAGACGCATTAGGCCAATCCATTGAGCAGGCGTTGGAGAGAACAGAAGAGTACCTTCCGGAGCTTAAACAACTCTTGGAAGAGCTGGATTCCTTGCTCGATATTGATGCTCTTGTCTCTGGGGAGCGCAAGTTGAACATTGACGACATTGCTGCATTTTCTGAGCTGCGAAACTACACAATGGTCGCTGAACTTGAAATGAGTGAACGCATGATGAGCTTTGTTAGTTTCATCGCATCACGCTCTGGAATGTCGTTGTATCCACCAATCAGTCAGTAATGGGAGTTTAAGATGGCAGGTAACAAGTTTTTCCAACTGCTGGTTATTTTTTCACTCATACCTTTGGGGCCACTGGCTATTGATGTCTACTTGCCATCTTTTCCACAGATGATCGAGGCTTTTGCTGTCTCTGAGAGTGAAATAAGACAGACTATTTCGATTTACGTTCTGGCTCTGGGTGTGAGTCAACTCATTGCGGGCCCAGTTTCAGACCGCAAGGGGCGTAAGTTCTCGGCCATGCTTGGGCTAATTATGTATGCAGCAGGTAGCTTGCTGGTTGTGGCATCTTCCTCTTTAGAGATGCTATACGCAGCGCGAGCCCTGCAAGGTGTAGGCGCTTCATTCACTATGATCACCGCCATGGCTTGGGTTCGAGACAACTACGAAGGTGACGTTGCAGGTAAGTGGTTAAGCTATATGGGCGGTGTAACCAGTGCAGTGCCAACCATTGCACCGCTCATTGGCAGTGGGTTGGCTCTTTTGTGGGGGTGGACAGGTGGCTTCTATCTCATGGCTGGTTTGGCTCTGTTGCTGTTTATTATGTCAGCTATCGCACTTCAATCTAAGAAGAGTGTTAAGGCTAGGGTTAATGTAAAAGACGCGGTTAATGTAAAAGACATGCAGGCGCTTAAATGTAACGTGCGCGATATATTAACCAATCGTACATTTTTGGTGTATTCACTGACTAACATGTTCAGTTTTGGTGCGCTGCTGACTTACATTTCGGTAGCTCCAATTGTTGCAATTAGTGAGGGTGGATTTTCTCAAGTGCAGTTCTCTCTTATGTTCGGCATGATCGGAGGAGTTCAAATACTTGCTAGCCTTATTGCGCCTAGATTGATGAGGTCGTTTGGCCGCAGGAATACTGTACGATTTGGTGCCACTGTTATCACTGTCGGAGGAATGGGTTTGTTGTTTATTAGCTCTAATGCTACTTATCTGTTCTTTGCTTTATCGGCATTGGGAGCAGCAGGCTTCAGCCTCTTATCTGGCTCTGCTACATCTCTTGCGCTTGAGCCCTTTAAATATTGTGCTGGCTTGGCAACATCTATCGATGGTTTTTTCAGAATGATTGGAGGAGCATTGCTTGTCGCTGTATCGGGACTTTTTGGGGTTAGTAGTATCTCTACACTGGCCATCGTCATGCTGTTGTCATTGCTACCAGTTTTGTTAGTCACGGTAGATAACCGAACCGCACATAGAACTAACTCAAGGTTAAATTAATCGCTTTGAAATTGATGAGCATAAAGCAATTAGGTGCTTTACCCGTTCTACTTAAAGTTGTGGTGGTGTTGACTGCACTTATTTCCCCCCCCCTCCCCCCTACCACCAAGTTTATCGAGGCTCATGGGGATTCATTCGTCTGCCGCCTATCTACAACTTCAAGTCATTTAGGTATAGATGTCTTGGTTCACATAACCACCATAAATCTGGTGGTTATGTGATTTGGGAAACACGTAATAGATTAAATGACCGTAGCAATTCAATCTGAAGCTTTGCAATACCTCACCTAATCCGTTGAATGCTAATTTAGTAAAACAGCTGACTCATAATTGTCCAATAATAAGTTAGCATCCGTTTCCTGATCTAAAAAGCCTCGCAATGCGAGGCCTTTGGTTTTCTATCTATCAGAAGAGATTGCCGATTTCACGTCTTCGGCTAATGCAACCACAGTGATCACTTGGTACTGCTTCGAAAACTCACTCACTTGGTTTTGCCACAGCCTGCTGTCTAAGCTCCAACCGTGAATGAAGATCAGCGCTGTATCCCCACTCCCACTTTTGCCATACGCTATTTGCTCACCATCGTGAGATATCGCAATACCATAATTAACGTTTGAATCATGAGCCATGGCACTCACGCTACTAAGCGTCATGAATACCAAGAGTGTGATATTTAGAATTAAACGTTTCATAGTGTCTCTCTACTTACTTTGGAGAGGACACAGAAAGCGCCCCTCTCAATCAATATAGGCACTATAAAGTGTGAAGTTGTAGACGGGTCAATAGTGATTTAAATAAAAGCCTCTCCCGTGCTGGTGACTTAACCAACTCATTTCTGCCCCAAACCTTCTTAGAGCCTGTTTGCTTTTAGATAAAGCTGAGTAATGCCACTGGTCGCTGTCAAATTGGCAACAGCTTGTCGCTAAATTGTGAAACAACCTGTTTCACAATTTATTCCTGATCCTTTCCTATTTAGTGCATCTATTCATTCGCATCCTGTTCAGGGCTCTTCCCTACTATAAGTTATCCATTCTTTTTGTAGCACGATGTATTTCGATACTCAACGATGTCTTCTATCGTCAGAACGGGCATTTTGTGAAGTTTCGCAAACACAATGGTTTCAGCCAGTTTTGCCATAGTACCATCTGAGTTGGTAAGCTCGCAAAGCACACCAAATGGGACAAGGTTAGCGAGCTGCATTAAGTCAACAGTCCCTTCTGTATGACCTCGACGGGCCAGGACGCCATTGCTTTTAGCAACCAAAGGAAAAACGTGTCCCGGTCTCGCAAGATCTTCCGGTTGAGCACCAAAATGGATCGCTGTTTTTACTGTTGTCACACGGTCCTTTGCTGATACTCCTGTTGTAACCCCCTCTTTAGCTTCTATTGACACCGTAAAAGCCGTTTGGTTTTTACTTCGGTTATCTTCCACCATAGGAGGCAATTCCAACGAGTTCGCTCGCTCTTGAGTTAGGCACAAACATATGATTCCACTGCACTCTCTGATCATCAGCGCCATTTGTTGCTCTGTCAGGTATTGAGCAGAAAAGATCAAGTCACCTTCATTTTCGCGGTTCTCATCATCCATCAATAAGATACCATTGCCATGTTTAAGCGCCTCAATAGCTCGTTCGACTCTTTGCAGAGGATTACCAAACTCTTCTAAAAGTGACGTAGACTCCATGATTTCATCTCCTTGAAGGTTGTTATAAATAAGCGAATGCATCGGAATAAAGTTGGTCTAGCTCTACACCTTTCTCTTTACAAAATTCTGTCCGAGCGGACTCAACCATTTTGCCAGGGCCACATAAATAGATATCGAATTCAGATAGGTTCCTGAAATCACTCATCACACACTCTAGAACCCGCCCTTGCTTTGAATATTGCGGAGAGCTTGAGACTTCAGTAATAGGAACATACCTAACATTTCTGTTTTTATAAGCAATATCAACCAACTCATCATGCACATACAAATTGTTCATATCTTTTGCCCCCCAATAGATGTAAATCGGTTGTGTAAACCCATGCTGTAAACAGTTTCTCAAAATACTCATTGTATATGACATACCTGTGCCGCCAGCAATAAGCAATAATGGTTTTGCACTCTCACTGCGCAGCCAAGCGTCACCTCTGGGCTCACTCACTTTGATTTTTTGAGCGCTAAGCCAAGCATCGGTAAGCTCATCAATAACAAGAATATTTTTATCACTAAGCTTTGACCCTCCAATATGAAGTTCTAAAAAATCACCTTCAAAAGGACAAGAGGCAATAGAAAGTGGTACATCGCCACAATTTAAACTGAGGTTGATGTATTGCCCTGCTCTAAAATCAAATGGTTGATCTGGTCTCAATACTACCCGGAATATAAAGCTGGTAAGTGGTTCTATTTTTTCTACCGTACATAACATCACATTCACCCCTTCACATTCTTAGTCATAATCGATTGAGACAAACTCAGTGCGCACCCTTTTAGCCCTCTCGTATTTACCCGTCTAACGATTTCGACCGTTATCCCTGGCCTTTCTCCCTCTTCCTCTCTCACGATGCCAATATCATCGGTGACCAAGAAACAGGGATAACTCACCGCCGACGCATCCATATAGCTCATTAGCCCCGGTTCCCCATTTGGCAAAGGTTTAAGAGTGATGGGATCCAAGGCTCTCGCAAACACCCAGGGTGGTACTCTTTTTTTATGTTCTTTATCTTCGAAAAAGCAAGTATTCAACTCCACTTGGTTGAAGGTATCTCGGATCTGTTGGGAACTGTCTAAGTTAAATGTTTCAAACAGAAGTTGATTGAAAGCCTCTCGATCGAGAGATTGGTCTTGATGCTTCTTCCAGCCTCCACCCGTAATTATGTAAAGATCGCTGCCACCATTGAATTCTCGCCCTTGTTTACGCATAAAATGACAAAGCAGGTAGATGAAATAAGGTGGGCCAATAAGACAAATGGTTTTACCCTTTTTCTTAATCCTCTCCATGTTTTCTAACGTTGCTTCAAAATCGATTTCATCTTCGTTCACAGTAAAAGCTGTTGGATAAAGCAGCTCGACCAAGCTCATCACATATTTGAACCAAATGTTATTGGCGTTAAAGCGGTCCGGGCCTAAATTGACCAACTCCATTTGATGATCAAACCAATCACCAACATAGTTCATGCCGAAATTGACCGAACCAAGCAGGCGCTCTATGCTCAATCGGTCTCTGGCAACAATACTTTTTATTCCACTAGTACCGCTGCTTGTGAATCGATTCTCAACGTCAGCGTCTTCGACTGTCAGTAACGTTCTTAGTTTGAAGATTGAAGTTGGAAAAACAGGGATATCGTTGAGGTCAGATACGTCCTCTTTCATACCTAATGTTTGGCAGAAATGACGATAATCCTCATTATTTTGATAATGATACCGGTACGCTTCTTTAACAAGGCGCGAAGTCAATTGCTTCTGTTGCTGCAAAGGCCACTGCTGTGGTGTGCCCATAAAAATCAAGTCATCGATTTCTGTGCTTGCCGCGATATTTTCCTGCTTGACCGCTGAAAGTACGTCCATATAAATGCCTATATAAATAAGCGCGATTGCGCATAGAGATGGAGAAAGGGGCGTCAATGTAGCCCCTTTATGTGCTGGTATGATCTTAAGAGTGGTATTTCACAATGTTGGCATTCACAACATCGATAACCGCTCTTTGCTGCGTCGTGTCTGCGATTGACTCAAAAGACATCAATACATCAGAAGCACCACAACACTCGATTGCGATACGGGCTGATTGAGTGCTTTCTTCATAGGTGCCAATGGCGTTTTCAGACAACAATTCGGACATTTTTGTGGAGAAATCACTATTTGGGTAAGACTCGCGAACATATTCTGCTAAATACTCATGCGTTTCAGCTCTTGCTTGGTCGCCATCAATATTCTGGTTGATTAAAAGAGTTAGCTTATGGCGCACTTTCGCTATATCTACACCGTGCTCGTTAGCAACGTCGTTGTAGAGCATCGCGTATTCTTGGCGCTGAGCATTGGAATCATCCCACTTAAACACAAGAGCAAGACCTCGCTTCGCTGCCCATTCGACCACTTCTTTACTCGTGGCATTCACAAACTGAGCAGGACCACCTTCGGTATAAGCATGTGGATTTACAGAAATCTTTGGAAAACTGAAAAAATCGTTCTCAGGGTGGCAATAACCCGTTGAAAAAGCATCATTGATGACTTCATAACATGCATCAAATACCTGAAACTGCGCATCGGTCGGGCGATTAAAAAAGCGCATATCCGAACTTTTTTCGCAATCACTAAAACCAAAAACAAAACGCCCTTCACTCATCTGGTCAAGCAGGCAAGCTTCTTCGGCAACGCGGACAGGGTGATGAGTGGTGATGACATGATTCAAAGAGGCCACTTTGAGATTTTGAGTCATACCAAGTAAAAAGCCCGCAACCGTCAACGGTGCCCCAACGGCTCCATAGTTCGAAAAATGATTTTCATACACAGCAACAGTATCAAAGCTAAGCTGGTCGGCGTAATGAGCGGTATCTAACATCTCTTCAATGACTTGATCTGAAGATTGTTTTGAGTTCAAAAAATTGAGGAAGAATAATCCAAATTTCATGTCCCTTTCCTTATCGAAAATAATTATTACTGTTTCTCTTTGAGGTATGGCATCACATCAGATTGAAAGAGCTTCATGGATGCGATGATTTCTTCTTCTGAACCGTTAGCTTCAAAGCCGCAGCAAATGTTGTTGATGCCCGTAGCATCAATATCCTGCTGGATAATTGCGATGCATTCTTCAGGCGTGCCTACTGGATTGATTTCATAGCTGTAATCAATACGACGATTCGTGTCTTTATGACCTTTCAAAACAAAATCGCGCCATTGACCTTTGTTAAAGTCGTACCCTTTGGTCTGATTGGAGTCGTCAAAAATGGTGGTGGCATTCACGTAAGAGTCATACCAATGGCCAAGGAAGTTTCGGCAAATTTCTTTGGCTCTCTCTGAGTCATGATCAACCGAGGTAATGTAAGATAGGCAGTGGTCAATTTGGGTAACGTCGTAGCCATGCTCCGCCGCGATTTCATTGTAAAGATCGAGCTGTGCTTTCTTTTCATGCGTATTAATGATCCAACTTAAGATCATTGGTAGCCCTCGCTGTGCGGCCCATTCCGTTGTAGACGCTGATTCAGCAACCACATAGACAGGCGCGCCACCTTTGGTGTGCGCAGCAGGGTTTAACTGTACACGAGGAAATTTAATATGCTCGTTATCTGCGGCCATATAACCTTCTTCAAAGCCTTCTTTCATCAAGTCATACCAACAATCCATCAGTGCACGGCTGTTATCCATATCAGTCCCAAACACTCGGAAGTCCTTGTCGTACAATCCGCGGCAGATACCGAAGCGGAATCGCCCTTTCGACATTTGATCAAGCAAGTTAACATCTTCAGCTTGTCGGACAGGGTGCGCCGTTGGTAACACAATCGCAGCGGTACCAACATTAAGATTTTCAGTCGCACCAAGTAAGTTCGCAGCAGCAACATATGGGTTACCCAATAAACCGAACTCAGTAAAGTGATGCTCTAATAACCAAACGGTATCGAAGCCACAACTTTCGGAGGCTTTGCCAAGGTTAACCAATCGCTTCATCACTTGTGTCTGATCTAACTCAGGTGGTTGATAAGTGAGAAGGAAATTTCCAAATTTCATAACGTTTCCTTATTTATTGGTGTTGCAGATAAGCATTAAGCTATTTCTAGCGTGCGGCTTTCGATTTCGGCTTTTAGACGGCGCTCATTGACCGTCGCGATGGTGAGCTGCTCAAAATCAGGCTCAATAAAATCAACATCGATTTCGAGACTGCCATCATCCATTGCGATCGAGGCTTTCGTCACAGATTGATAAAAGTTACGTAAGACAACTAAATTCTCACCCAAGTCGTGAGAGCTCCCAAGCAGGGAGTACAGCTTGCAATTGCCACTGCTAATTTGGGCTAGCATTCCGTAGACTTCATCTTGCTTTACCCAATCATCGTTGTTGGCGGTAAATGCAATTAATGGAACAGAGGTATGAGCGACCTTGGCCAGCGTAGATTCCAAAGTATCCCAATGATGCTCAAAACAGTCGCGAACAAATACTTCAGAACCAAGCTTGTGTCCTTCGAAGTCAAGGTCGTTTGGTAACTCATCGATCGGTAAACTTAGATAATCAAACCCAAGTGCTTTTTCCAGCGTGTCACGCAGATTGACGACACCAACAGCGGTAATGAGGAAAGACAAATCAAGATCAGCAATAACCTCATAAGCCACACGAGCCGACAAACTTGCGGCAATGAGTCCGATGTTCGAAATGCCCTTTTGTTGTAGCCAGTGATAAACATTGCATAAGCTGTTTTTTCCGGTGGTCATCGTAAATTCGTCGATAGTGCCAGAACTCAAACCGACGTGATGAAGTGAGTCATAACGAAATACATGGAACCCATTTTCAGACAGGTATTCTGCGAGACCAGCAAAGTGATCCATTCTCCGAGCGAACCCAGAAGCAATAAGAATGGTATTGTTTTTAGCGGGAACACTCTTATTCGGAGGTGTTTCCCAGATGTGAATATTCTGACCATTATTCACGTTCAGCACGTGAGAAATAGTCTTGCATTGACTTTTCATTATCAACTTCCTTATTTAAGGGACAAAAACTAGAAACTTATCTTCTTCAAGAAATCGGGTTTGCTCTATTTCTACGGGCACGTCCTTGGTGGTGAAACTATATGGTCTTTCGTGCGAAACAAATCGAACTAAACGCTGTAATGGTCGCATCGAATCATGTGCACCGCCTGCTCTAAATATATTATTCATCCCTGACTCAACTATTCGCTCAACACCTTTTTTAGCAAATATATCTCGGTATTTAATTGAAGAAATCCAAGGATAAAAAGAAATAGTTTGAGTTTGATGTTTATCAATATACTCAACAACGTCTTCCACCTTTTCTATCCTGTGAATATAGACACAACGCCTTAGAGGGTGGTTATATTCAATACCAGCGTCTGATTCTATTAGCATCCATTTATTATCTGGTTCAGATATAACATTGAGACCTGAGAATTGGCACTCTAATCGAGTGAATGAAAACAAAGCCTCTTCATCAAAACTTTGCCTAGACTTCGGGAGAATATTTTCATAAAGACATAATTTTTCTACTAACTTATCCTTAAAAGCTTCGTAGTTGTCTCCACAAAAGTATATATTCTGGGTAGAGAAACAAGCATTCTGGTCATAGAAGCAAATATCGTGAGCAACGCCAGACGCCGCTTCATCTAAGTTGGTCGGCTCATCTAAGACCGTAAAACTTTTTTTAGGGCCAAACTTCAAAACATCGATATGTGAAGGCGAATGCTTAACCGCCCAATTAATCGCATCACGCCCTCCCCAAGCGGCAACCGCATCCATATGGCTAATGAGCTCTTCCGCAACTGTCGTATCAGCTTTATGGGGCCAATAAACGATGGAAAGTGACTTAGAAACCGGGTGTTCTGGATTAACATCAATGAAGCTCATCGCCAAAGTATGTGCTGTAAAAGGATCAGAAGCCGACATTCGAACGATATTTTGGTTTTTAGTTAGAATACCGCGCAATATCGAGGTCACACCTGAGAGCGGGACATTACCTGCGAGCAAGTGCATCAATCGCCCTTTAGGAAATGCTCTTACATAACACTCTCCTTGTGGTAACCACTCATCTTGAATATGTGTTGACCCGAGCTCAGTATTCACAATGTCATATAGCGCACTTTTAGAGCATAGAATCATTGCGATCCAATTGGCCTCTAATTTTGCCATTTGTGGTGAATAACCCAAATAGGTAATTAGATTCCTAATATACGTTCTTCTTCTCGAATACTCTTCATTCTTCCATCGTTGTCCCACTGTATATAGGAAATTTACAATATTATTTATATCTAAATCTATCAAAAAATCCTGACTGAGCATTTGATAAACATGCTCAGCGTTGAGAGAGTCTATTTTAACTTTATTTTTTCAAAAGTGATCTCATGACTTTCTTGCTCCGTAGAGCATACAAGACCATTTATAACCAAAGGTATATGCTTTTCCATATTAAAGGTAACTCCTCTTTATCTAGAAAAAGCCTATCTGTTAGTTAATTTATTTGAAAGAGAAAATACCACTTATATTCAAAAGCGTTAATCATATCAAAACATTCCCACTCACAATAATTGATTATAATTATAAATAGTTCCCACTTTAAATAATTATTAATCATAGTGATTACGACGGTTTTTATAGTCAAACGGGTATTTTCAATGCCGTTGAGAGGTCTGCAAGGATTCATGAATTCTGTTTTCAAGCTTGCTCAACTGCCATTGTTATACCCTCATTATCCATACATTAGTAAGCGAGCAAAAAAGCATGGCACTGACGGGAAGCGGCGACTCTATCGAATGTGAGCGACGGTGAGGTGCTACCTAACTTACTCAAAAAGACCCACCAAAGAAACAATGAGATATCTGGCGATGGAGCTTACGAAACAAGGTCATGCTATGAAGCTATTCGTATCAAACGATCAGTCCCACTAATCCTCCCGTGGGAAGGATCTGCCTTCTGGGAACGCAGCCATCCTCACAATCTAGCGGTCAGTTGTTAGAAGCTATACGGTTCCAATAAGTATTGGAAAATGAGGGATGGCTATCATAAACACTCACTCTCAGAAACGTCGATGTTCCGTGTGAAGAAACTGCTCGGAGGGACATTAAGTTTAAGAAATTACAACGCCCCAGTCGGCGAAACTTACGCCATGATCAAAGCGTTAAACAAGCTCACTGTTCTAGGTATGCCTAAAGCGATAGTAATCGCCTAACAATTCTCCATATTAGGCGAGTTTATACCTGAACTCGAATTAGGAAACAGAGCCACTATGAGGAGTTCTTGTCACCAGGTTGGAATATTGAAAACATGGTAATAAGCTCCTTTGGGGTGGCAGTAAAGTTCTTCAGTTAAAAGAGCGAATAGGTATGTTTGAAGGAAAAAAGTCGTTAGCAGGCGTATTAACATGAAGGATCATGTCATTAGATAATTTAGGGGCCGTTATGAAAATAGAACATTCCTTTTTAGATTCTCACTACTCAGTGATACCGGTGATACAACGCATGAGTGTAAGCGATTTCGTGTTACCTCAACTAATTAAGATTATGCTAGCTTAGCAAGATTGCTAACAAGCTTCTGTCCAATAATAAGTTAGCATCCGTTTCCTGATCTAAAAAAGCCTCGCACACGCGAGGCCTTCGTTTTATTCATAGAATGATCACAACCGCCCTACCTCACTGACTTCATCACTTTCATCAAGGTTGTATCTGACCAGTCTATTAAACCAAAACCTCCCCCTCTAGCTCCCCCTCAAATCAAGTTAACCGCTCTCTTGAGAAGTACGTTCGAGGGGGAGAACATTCTTTGTCGCTCAATGTATCTCAGCACACATAACGATCGGTATTCAGTTCCTCCCCTTTCCCATTGCCAACGAGAGATTGAAAATGTAAATGACCAATCTGACACTTACAGAAAATGTAAGTTGTCATCAAACCTTAAGCATTAGAGTAAAAACTCATCTTAGATAGCTCAGCCTTAAATGTTAGCGTATTGTTACAAACGAAAACCAACGGTACGAGATATGCAGCACGTAAAGCTATTAAACCGCAGCACCTTCGCTGGGCTCGCAGCAACACTAGTTGGGAATGGTATTGGCCGCTTTGCCTATATAGCATTAATGCCTGTGCTCATTCAAAGTGGGTGGTTCTCAAGCGAAGATGCCTCCATACTCGGCGCAGCTACACTGATTGGCTATATTTTCGGAGCACCTGCTTCGAGCTTTTTACAAAGATATTATTCAACAGGCACACTCATACGTGCCTCTTTATTGCTAAGTAGCTTCAGTTATCTTGGTTGTGCCTTAAAGTCTGCCCCCTTTGAATGGTTTTTAACACTTAGAACTATTGCTGGTGTATCCGGTGCGATACTCATGGTACTCGCTCCCCCTGTGATCACCAGCCTTCACCCTCACGAAATGAAAGCAAGAATCAGTGGCGTCGTGTTTTCAGGCATCGGTATTGGCGCGATGATTTCAGGAACCATCATACCTTTACTTATCTACCAAAGCGTTGAGAGTGCATGGTTAGGTATGGGAGCGATCGCTTTCGTTGCAACTGTCCTAACGTGGAACGCTTGGTCTCTTGAGGTTACGCCAAACCATTGTGATAAAAGTCCATCGACGTTTGATGCCTTATCTAAGAATGAGCGTATCAGTGTTAGCTGTGTACTGTTAGCCTATACCTTCAACGCTATTGGCTATCTGCCTCATACTCTTTTCTGGGTCGACTATATTGTTCGAGAGCTAAAAATGAGTTTTGCGAGCGGTGGGTTTTATTGGGCTGTTTTTGGTATAGGAGCAGCGATTGGACCAATAGTAACCGGTATATTAGGTGATAAGTTTGGACTTAAAAAAGCACTATTAGCGGCGTTTACTTGCAAAGCTGCCGGGGTTGCTCTTCCACTCTTAAGCACCAGTGAAACAGCACTTTTTGCTTCATCTTTGTTGGTCGGTATGTTTACGCCGGGCACCGTAACACTGGTATCAACCTACACCCTAGAAATCGTTGGGACACAACTCCATACGAAATCTTGGGGAGCAATGACAATGGCGTTTGCTATATCGCAAGGAATAGTCGGCTTCGTTATGGCTCACTACGCCCCTCAACTCACCAGTTATAACCTGTTATTTATGATCAGCGCGAGTGCACTGATTTTGTCGATACTCTGCATCGCATTTACATCAACCAAACAGCAGACATTAAACACTGCTCAAACAAGTTCTTAGCAAAGGAATCGCTCATGAAACTGTATTTAAACGACACCTCGCCATTCTCCAGGGCAGTGCTGGCAACGGCCTATTTATGTGATGCTCCAATGGTTCTTGAATGGGTCGACCCGTGGCAAACACCGAGCACATTGGTCGCAGTTAATCCATTTAGTACCATTCCTGTTCTAGAAACCAGTGATGGGGTTACACTGACCGAGAGCTTAACGATCTGCGAGTTCCTCATGCAAGCATACCCAACAGAAAAGCTAGCAGCGACCAAGGCTAGCGACACTCAACGCATATCGTTATTGGGAGTAAGCAAAACGTTGATGGAAGTAGCATTTCGATGCGCTGCATTGAGCCGCTTCGAAGCTGAGCAAAACGTGCTAACGATTAGGGGAGAGGAAGGTATTGAAAGAAGCGTTAAAGGACTTATCAGGCAGTTGAAAAGCAATGATGATTTGCTCAAACCTGACTTCTCAACATTGTACCTACACATCGCATTAGATTACGTCTTATTCAGGCATGCTAATTTGCTTTCAGCAGAAGAGTGCGACATCCTCACGACTGCCTTACACAGTTCGCCTTTTAAAGACACATTGGCAAAACTTAGCCTAGAGTCGCTTTCAAAAAAGCTTAACTATTGCGAATACAAAAATTCTTAATCGCTTTGAACTGCGTTGTGTTGAACAAGACTAACAAGGCCTCGCACACGCGAGGCCTTCGTTTTATCTATAGAGTGATTCCCCCCCCTACTTCACTGACTTGACCGCTTTCATCAGGGTTGTGTTGAACTGCTGTGGTTGCTCTAGCATTGGGAAGTGGCCTGAGTCTTCAATGTAGTAAATGCTGTAATCCTTGATGTGTTTCTTGTTAGCTTCTGAATCTGTTGGCCATAGGCGAGCGTTAACTAATATTACTGGCACATTCACGTTCTCATACACGCGATGAGCTTCACCCGTCACGTATTGGCCTAGATAATTACGGAACTGATTTATCGCGATAGCTGGCGGTGCTGACGCCATGTCTTGCGTTACCAAGTAAAGTAAATCTGTGTCTACGTCTTTTGGTAGCGAGTCTTTCACGAACATAGCAATGCCCGCTTGGAAATCTGCTTCAAAAGGTTTGGTCATTGCATCTAGGTCGCTTTGTGAAACCGCGAGTGCGACGTTTTGCGATGTGTCGACACCAATAATGCCCTTCACTCTTTTCGGCATCAGTTTAGCGGCTTCTGCAATAACACCACCAGCCATGGAATGGCCGACTAAGATGACAGATTCGAGTTGTTCTTTGTCGACTACGGCTTTGATGTCTTCAGCGAATGCAACCATGGTGTACTCTTCGCGGTTAAACGATGAGTTACCGTGCCCTGCTAAGTCCATAGTGATCACTTGGTACTGCTTTGAAAACTCACTTACTTGGTTTTGCCAAAGCCTGCTGTCTAAGCTCCAACCGTGAATGAAGATCAGCGCCGTATCCCCGCTCCCACTTTTGGCATACGCAATTTGCTCACCATCGTGAGATATCGCAAGACCATACTTAACCATTGAATCGTGAGCCATGGCATTCATGCTACCAAGCGCCATGAATACCAAGAATGTGATGTTTAGAATTAAACGTTTCATAGTGTCTCTCTACTTACTTTGGAGAGGACACAGAAATCGCCCCTCTCAATAAATATAGTCACTATAAAGTGTGAAGTTGTAGACGGGTCAATAGTGATTTAAATAAAAGCCTCTCCCGTGCTGGTGACTTAACCAACTCATTTCTGCCCCAATATTAGTTTCAGCCAGAACATATACTTTCTTAGCCAGCCTAAATTCTGCTAATGTCAGATGAAATACGTGAAAAAGAACTAGACTTAAAGTCAATATCGACTTTACCGGACTAAAAGCGCTATGAGTATAGATTTTCTTACAAGAAAGAAGTATTTAACGAGTCATGACTTCTATCGAGATCTCATCGATTTTTTTGTACAAGAAGCTAAGAGCGATATCGGATATTTCCACTTCTATTCTCATACTAACGAAGAAGTCGCATTGAATGTTTGGTCAACCTCTGTCTTGGAACATTGCCATTGCAGCTACGTAAGCCACTATCCACTGTCATCTGCAGGAATATGGGCAGATAGTATAAGAACTAAAAAGCCCGTAATACACAACCACTATGATGCAAACTATTCCATAGGCGACTCTTTACCGATAGACCACATAAAACTAACTCATCACTTCAGTCTTCCCGTAATACAAAATAATGACGTAGTTGCAGTCATCGGTATAGGCAACAACAACGCACCATACAGTCACGACTTCGTAAATTATTTTTACAGGATGATTAACAGCATCTGGCCTCAGGTACAAACAAAGGTAAGTAAGATCGAATCTGGATTAGCTAACAAAAAGCTAGAATTTGATTCTTCTGCCTCCATGGCGATTATGACCAATATGTTAGGCGCAATATCCCGTGCGCTTGAGATTCGTGATGAATACACTTCCTCTCACCAGCGCAATGTCGCTCATATATGCGACCTTATAGCTGATAAACTTTCATTAGAAGACTCGGTGAAAGAGGGGCTAGTCATTGGAGCTTTGGTTCACGACATCGGGAAAATTACGATCCCGTCTCAAATCTTAAGTAAGCCTGGGAAACTCTTGCCAGCAGAGTACAAGTTACTCCAAAGTCATTCAGAAGTAGGAGCAAAGATTTTTCATGAAGTAATTTTTCCTTGGCCAATCGTCGAAATGATCGAACAGCACCATGAGAGGTTGGACGGCTCAGGCTACCCAAATGGAATCAAAAGGAATGAAATTTTACTTGAGGCTCGGATTATAGCTGTTGCAGATACCTTCGATGCTATGGCAAATGATAGACCATATAGGAAGGCTGTCGGAGCGAAGAAAGCT
>NZ_VTXJ01000009.1:0-222860 GCF_013114525.1 Vibrio sp. T3Y01
GACAATTTGTTGGAGGGATGGCTGAGTGGTCGAAAGCACCGGTCTTGAAAACCGGCAACCGTTAATAGCGGTTCTAGGGTTCAAATCCCTATCCCTCCACCACCATTAGAAAGCCCGCTGAGAAATCAGCGGGCTTTTTTCTTATCTGCGATATACATAAATAAAAGGGAAGGGCACTGACGTGCTCTTCCCTTTTTTGTATTTAAAACAATGACGACTAGTCCGCTAAATATTTTCCTTCTGCAACTTGCCAGAACGCTCGAATTAGAGGGTTATCTAGCTGTGCTCGCTTACAACATACGCCTAACTCAAATGGCTTGATAGGTTCTATCTTTAAGCGGCTTACTTTATCTCTTACAGGGCTGTTGTTTATGACCACATCAGGTGCGATGCCAACTCCACACCCTAGGGCCACCATACTTACAATCGCCTCATGGCCAGAAACTTGCGCGTATATGTTGGGTTTTATCTTCATCTTTTTAAACCATGCATTGGCTCGTTCACGCGCTGTACCCGCTTCAGGGATGATAAAAGGCACTTCATTCCAGTTTGGCTTGTCGGATTGTAGTTGTTGACCAAAACTACTGACGCCAGATGGGATGATGACAGATAGTGGTATATCACTGATGGTTTCGAATTCTAATCTTGAGGGGAGGATGTCTGGTTTCGCTGAAATCGCGATGTCTGCTTCGTCATTTAATATCTTATCGATAGATTGAGCAGGGTCGCCTGTAGAAAGCTTGAACTCGATATATGGATGAATGGCTCTGAACTCGGTAATTAGCTCAGGAAGATGGCTATAGCTTGCAGTCACGGAGCAAAATATCCTGATCTCCCCTTTTAACTCTTGTTCACCGCCTTTTAGGTGAAGGTTATATTGCTGCCACTCTCCAACAATACTCAACGCTACTGGCAATAGGTGTTTTCCCGCCGGAGTGAGATCAACGCTGCGGTTGTCCCTGATAAGCAGTTCCTGTCCTGTTTCTTCTTCAAGCTTTTGTATCTGACGGCTCAGTGCAGAAGGGCTGACATGCATGGCTGCAGCTGTTTTGCTGAAACTCTTGCTATCACATAAATGTATAAATAATTGTAGAGATTTTATGTTCATGTTTTGCGATCGTTTCCATGTTGCATTTATTGCAATAACTAATTGTGAATATATCACTTTCAGCAACGGAATGTCTGTTTTAGTATGAAGTCATTCGATAGAGAGATATCGACCTTACGGACTTATTTTTAAAGGAGTGCCTCAAATGGCTAACTATTTCAATACATTAAACCTTCGTGAACAACTAGACCAACTAGGTCGTTGCCGCTTCATGGATCGTGAAGAATTTGCGACAGAAGCTGAATACCTTGAAGGCAAGAAAATCGTAATTGTTGGTTGTGGTGCTCAAGGCCTTAACCAAGGTCTAAATATGCGTGATTCAGGCCTAAACGTGGCTTACGCTCTACGTCAGGCGGCGATTGACGAGCAACGTCAGTCTTACAAAAACGCAAAAGAGAACGGATTTGAAGTAGATAGCTACGAGAAGCTGATTCCTGAAGCGGATCTAGTAATCAACCTAACTCCAGACAAACAACACACTAACGTAGTTGAAACAGTAATGCCTCTAATGAAAGAAGGCGCTGCACTAGGTTACTCACACGGCTTCAACGTAGTTGAAGAGGGCATGCAAATCCGTAAAGACCTAACCGTTGTAATGGTTGCACCTAAGTGTCCAGGTACTGAAGTACGTGAAGAGTACAAGCGTGGTTTTGGTGTTCCAACACTAATCGCTGTTCACCCAGAGAATGACCCTAAGGGTGAAGGTTGGGATATCGCTAAAGCTTGGGCTGCTGGTACAGGTGGTCACCGCGCAGGTTGTCTAGAGTCTTCTTTCGTTGCTGAAGTTAAATCTGACCTTATGGGTGAGCAAACAATCCTTTGTGGCATGCTACAAGCGGGTTCTATCGTATCTTACGAGAAGATGGTTGCTGACGGTATCGACCCAAGCTACGCAGGTAAGCTTCTACAATACGGTTGGGAAACGATCACTGAAGCGCTTAAGTTTGGTGGCGTAACTCACATGATGGACCGTCTATCTAACCCAGCTAAAATCAAAGCATTTGAGCTTTCTGAAGAGCTAAAAGACCTAATGCGTCCGCTTTACAACAAGCACATGGACGACATCATCCAAGGCGAATTCTCTAGCACTATGATGGCTGACTGGGCGAACGACGATGCGAATCTACTAGGCTGGCGCGAAGAGACAGGCGAAACAGCATTCGAAAACTACCCAGCTTCTGATGTAGAAATCTCTGAGCAAGAGTACTTCGATAACGGCATCCTACTTGTTGCTATGGTTCGTGCGGGTGTTGAGCTAGCGTTCGAAGCAATGACAGCATCTGGCATCATTGATGAGTCTGCATACTACGAGTCTCTGCATGAGCTTCCACTAATCGCGAACACGGTTGCTCGTAAGCGCCTATACGAAATGAACGTTGTAATCTCAGATACTGCTGAATACGGTAACTACCTGTTCGCTAACGTTGCAACACCACTACTACGTGAGAAGTTCATGCCTTCAGTAGCAACAGACGTAATCGGTCGTGGTCTAGGTGAAGTATCTAACCAAGTAGATAACGCTAAACTAATCGAAGTTAACGAAGCTATCCGTAACCACCCAGTTGAGTACATCGGTGAAGAGCTACGTAGCTACATGAGCGACATGAAGCGCATCGCAGTAGGCGGTTAATCTCTTAACTCGATAACATCGAACAAATTTAAAGAGCTCCAAAAACTGGAGTCATAAATAAAAACACAACATCTAATTAAAAGGCTTGGTCGCCGTTGACCAAGCCTTTTTGTTTATTGGGAAAGATGTATCGCGACTCGGAGTGTTGTTTGGAGTCTAGACCGAAAAACTCGAGTGAATAAAAAAGGGCTGACGTTTTCACGTCAGCCCTCTTATCTTTGCTCGCTTGAGTGCTTACTTGTCTGCAAGCTTAGCTTCTAGCTCTGCAAGCTTTTGTTCCATTTCAGTCAGCTTTTGACGAGTGCGCAGTAGTACTTGAGTTTGAACATCAAACTCTTCACGGCTTACAACATCTAGTTTGTTTAGCTGGCCTTGGATAACTTGGCGAACTTTCTGGTCTACGTCTGAACCTAGTTCTTTCACTGGCTGAGGCATAGAGTCGTGGATCTGCTTAGCAATTTGCTCTAGTTTTTTTGGATCAAACATATCGATTAAAACTCCTGACTATTTATCACTATTCTATTTAATCACATCTAAGATGTCGCCTATCGCGTATAAAAAAAGGCCACCGAAGTAGCCTTTTTGATTGTTTTACGACTTAGCGATTACTTGTTGTCTGCTAATTCTCTGTGCGCTGCTTTTGCTTCATCAACGCGAGCTAGTTTTTCTAGATCTTTGTCTTCAACAAATACAGGAAGAGGTTTGTGTTTTTCAGCTAGGTAGCTGTAAATCACTGGCAGCACAAACAGCGTAAAGATAGTACCAATCGCCAGACCTGCAACGATAACAATACCGATACTGAAACGCTGAGCTGCACCCGCACCACTTGCGTACATCAGTGGGATTAGACCCGCGATCATCGCTGCGGTTGTCATCAGGATTGGACGAAGACGAACCTTCGCAGCTTCCATTACCGCTTCAATACGAGTCTTGTGGTGATGCAACTGTTCTTCTTTTGCAACCTCACAGATCAAGATACCGTGCTTGGTAATCAGGCCGACCAGCGTGATTAAACCTACTTGTGAGTAGATGTTCATCGTTGCCGCACCCCAAGCTAGAGCAATTAGGGCACCACAGATCGCCAGTGGTACAGATACCATGATAACCAGTGGATCTTTTAGAGATTCGAACTGAATCGCCAGTACCAAGAAGATGATTGCTAGCGCCAGACCAAAGGTTGCGTAAAGTGCGCTACCTTCTGTTACGTATTGACGAGCTTCACCCATGTAATCGTGGTTGTAGCCACTTGGTAGCTTGTTCGTTGCCGTATCTTCAAACCATGCAATCGCATCACCCATCGCCGCGCCAGGAGCTGGTACTGCACCAATCGTTGCTGAGTTCAATTGGTTGAAGTGAGGAAGAGAGCGAGGCTCTGCCACAACATCAATCGTAATTAAACTGCCCAGTGGCACCGCTTTACCATCCGCAGCACGTACATAGTAGTTATTCATCGATTCAGGGTTCAAACGGAACTTACGTTCTACTTGAGGGATAACCTCATAAGAACGACCGTTTAAGTCGATACGGTTTACGTAGCCATCAGACATCATAGTACCAAGTGTGATACCAATATCTTGCATGGTCACACCGTATGCGCCCGCTTTGTCTTTATCGATGTGCACTTTCATCGTTGCTGAGTCGTAGTTCAGATCAAGATCTGAGTAAACGAACAGCGGGTTCGATGCTACATCCGCTAAAATGTCAGTAGTGATTTGGAATAAGCTCTCAAAACTGTTTGGTGTTGTAATAACAAACTGAATTGGAAGACCTGAACCTGCACCTGGTAGTTCTGGCATTTGGAATGCAGTTACCGCCATTCCCGGAACATCTTTAACTAAACCACCAACGCGGTTTGCTACGTCTGATTGGCTTGCCTCACGCTCACTCCATGGAACCATAGATGCGATACCAAACGCTTGGTTTGCATTAGGTACACCAGTAAACACCTGTGCGTAAGCGACTTCTGGCTGATCAGACAGAATCGCGTTTACGTCGTTCATGGTATTTTGCATGAAGTCTAAGTTCGCATTTGATGGCGCTGTACCCATCAGCATGATTACACCTTTATCTTCAGAAGGTGCTAGCTCACTTGGGATGAACTTAAACAGCATCGGTAAGCTGGCAAATACGATAACCGCAAAGCCAATGAATACTGGGCGATGGTTCATTACCGCACCAAGCATACGCTCGTAACGGTTAGTCATACCATCCAGTACGCTATGTACCTTTTGTTCAAACTTGCTTGGCTCTGCGTGAGCTTTAAGCATTTTTGAACACATCATTGGCGACAGCGTTAATGCCACGATACCGGATACAAATACTGAACCCGCTAGGGTTAGCGCGAACTCTTTAAATAGCGAGCCTGTGATACCACCCATCATCGCGATAGGAGCGTATACTGCGCCTAGCGTTAACGTCATTGCAATAACTGGTACCGCGATTTCACGCGTACCGATGATTGCAGCACGGAAAGGGGACTCCCCGAGCTTGATATGTCGGTCGACGTTCTCAAGTACTACGATTGCATCATCTACCACCAGACCGATGGCGAGTACCATTGCCAGTAGTGTCATCAGGTTCCAAGAGAAGCCCATCGCCTGCATTACCATTGCCACACCAATCAAAGACAGTGGGATAGTAACGATAGGGATAAGAACCGCACGGAACGAACCAAGGAACAAGGTGATTACAACCAGTACGATTAATGCCGCCTCAAGAATAGTCTTGATAACCTCTTGAATCGATTCGTTAATCGCAATCGTCGAGTCATACATTACGTTCATTGAGATGTTACTTGGTAGGTTCTTCTCTAGCTGAGGAAGAAGCTCAAGAACATCGGCTGCAATGTTGATCGGGTTAGCACTTGGTGCCGCGTTAATCGCTGCAACAACCGCTTCCTGACCGTTCGCACTTGCACGGTACACATCGTGGCTTTTCTCTAGAGAAACCTTAGCAATGTCAGATAGACGGATGATTTCGCCTTCACCGCTACGAACTACAAGATTCTCTAACTCTTCAACGTTAGATACCTGGGTATCAGCACTGCCGTTGTAGAGAACGAACTCACCGGTTGCTTGACCCGTTGCCGATTGGTAGTTGTTGGCATTCAGTACCGACATCACATCGCTAGCGGTTAGATTAACTGCAGCCATTTTTGACGGGTCTAGCCATACGCGTAGTGCGTATTTCATACCACCGTATAGGTCAACTTTCGATACACCGTTTACCGTAAATAGCTGCGGGTTGATTACACGCTCTAGATAATCGGTAATTTGGCTCGACACCAACTCATCACTAGTGAAACCAATGTAGAGTACCGCCGTTGTTGAACCGGTCGACATGGTTACGGTTGGATCTTCCGCTTCTTTTGGAAGCTGAGAACGAACCGAGTTTGTCTTGGCCAGTATGTCTGACAGCGCTGCATTCGGGTCGGTGTTCAACTTCATGTTAACGGTAATCGTAGAGCTACCTAGTACAGAAGATGAAGTCATATAATCGATGTTATCCGCTTGTGCCACAGCCTGTTCGAGGGGCTGGGTGATAAAGCCTTGGATAAGATCGGCACTTGCACCGTAGTAACTCGTGGTCACGGTTACTACGGTATTCGTCATTTCAGGGTATTCACGCACCTGCATTTTGAAGATTGCTTGTAAGCCAAGCAGCGCAATCAAAAAGCTGATGGATACCGCTAGAACTGGACGTTTAATAAAAACATCAGTAAAGCGCATTGTGCCTCCGGTTACAGCATAGGTGTTTCAGATGGTGGTGTGATTGCATCACTTTCCACAACCTTAACTTTGGCACCGTTACTTAGACGTACTTGGCCAGAAGTCACAACGGTATCGCCCGCTTTCACACCTTCAAGGATGTGTGCGATATCAGCAGTGCGTTCACCTACTTTTACAACATGTTGAGTAACGCGTTGAACGCCGTCTTCTTCAGTTAGGATGTAAACATTGTCGCCGTATAGAGTGAAAGTAATCGCTGTTTGAGGCAGAGTTACTTGGTTCTCTAATTTAGGCAGAATGATGTTAGCGCGAGCGAACATACCGCTACGAAGCTTGCCATCATTGTTTGGAATGTCTGCTTGAACTTGAATAAGACCACTTTGCACGCTTACTGCAGGTTCAATTGCGCTGATAGAGCCCTCAAATGGGATTTCAGGGTAAGCGTCAACGAAGATATCAACTGCTTGACC
The DNA here is from genome assembly GCF_013114525.1 of Vibrio sp. T3Y01. NCBI lineage: Bacteria > Pseudomonadati > Pseudomonadota > Gammaproteobacteria > Vibrionales > Vibrionaceae > Vibrio > Vibrio sp. T3Y01. Next base: position 6,937 of record NZ_VTXJ01000009.1, read on the forward strand.
CACACTGATGCGAGAGATGTCAGTTTGAGAAACCGTGAAGCGTAGGCGCATAACACTGGTGTCTTCTAGACGAACAATATCAGTACCTGATTGTAGGTATTGGCCTAGGTAAACATTGCGGATACCAACGGTACCATCGAATGGTGCGCGAATTTCGCGACGATCGATAGACGCTTTTAGACTTTCAATATCAGCTGAAAGAGAGAAGTAGTTAGCTTCTGCTTCATCGTAAGCTTCTTTAGAGATAGAGCCTTTCTTGAATAGACCCTGGTAACGCTTGTACTTAGCTTTTGCTGCAGGTAAGCGAGCCTCAGAACTCTTAAGGTTCGCTTTCTCTACGTCTGAATCAAGGCGAACGAGTAGTTGATCGCTCTTAACTTCAGTACCTGACTCAAAAGAAATTTGGTCGATGACACCGCTAGTTTCGTTTGCTAGCGTGACACCTTGGTTTGGTTCAATGAAGCCGATAGCTTCAATCACCGGAACCCAATCGATCGGCTGAACTTCAGTAACCGTTACTGGAAACTCTGGTTCAGGGCGGTTTGCCATGTACTCAGCAATTTTTTGTTGTTTGAACATGTTGAACCCAATAACGCTGCCGAAAAGTAATACAGCGATGAGTAACATGAAGAAAGTCCACTTTTTCATTATGGTCAAAACTCCGATCTAGTGTTTAATTATTGCATCCCAACTGGCTTCTATTGCAGCTTCTAGTGCTGCCTCATCGAGTTGGTAAAATCCTAAAGAATGCTTTCGCGCTAGAGATACACTAGCCGCTAAGCTCAATCCGCTTAATACTTCATTATGCAGCGGTTTAAACAATCCTTGCTCTTTACCCTCATTAAATAGCAGCTCAACTTGGGCAAACATTTTGCGTTCAAGTTCCCTGAAGTTTAGGCTATTTGTGATAGGTAGAGAGTCATACTGAACTCGATTTTTAATCGCAGCTAAGTTGGTTCCCGCTAAGTTCCATATGTTGAGCCACATGGTTCTGTAGCGTTGCTTTATTGGATCCGAATCATTAACTCCGTCTTGTACAGCATCTGCTACTCGTTGTGTTACGAGCACTCGAACGTCTTCGATCAAGTGATCCTTATCATCAAAGTAGCGATAGATAGTGCCTGCAGCCACTCCCGCTTCTTTTGCTAGTTTTTGCATTGAGAGGCCTTGAAAACCGACCTCAGCAATTAGCTTCTCTGCTGCAGAAAGTATTTGTTGGCGTTTATCCTGAGGTGCATGAGTAGTCATATTTACATCACCGATGAATGAACGTTCATTCATTATAGCCTAAGAACCATACACATGTGCAACAAAGTTTTGCATAAATGACGTAAAATTCTTGTAGAAGAGAACGTAGCATTCGTGATGTTGCAGCATTATTATAGGCGCGCAACCAATTCGACCTTGTAAGAACAGATAGAGAATCAAATGAAACTGAACCCAAGACAAGATGAAGCCGTGAAGTATGTTTCAGGTCCCTGCTTAGTATTAGCGGGCGCTGGATCAGGCAAGACACGTGTTATCACCAACAAAATTGCTTATTTGGTTCAGGAGTGTGGCTACAAGGCGCGTAACATCGCGGCAGTAACCTTTACCAATAAAGCTGCGCGTGAGATGAAAGAGCGTGTTGGGCAAACCTTAGGTAAAGGTGAAGCGAAAGGACTTATCGTTTCGACGTTCCACACTATGGGCTTGACCATTATTCGTCGTGAGTACAAAGCGCTGGGCTTAAAAGCAGGCTTCTCTCTGTTTGATGACCAAGACCAGTTAGCCCTGTTAAAAGAGCTAACAGAAAGACAAATCGATGGCGATAAAGATTTATTGCGTGCATTGATGAGTGCGATTTCGAATTGGAAGAATGACATGCTGACGCCAGATCAGGCCAAAGCGCGCGCTCAAGGTGAGCAAGAGCAGCTATTTGCGTTCTGCTTCGAGATGTATCAAAAGCAGATGAAGGCCTACAACGCCCTCGACTTTGATGATTTGATTGCACTGCCGGTATTACTGCTGAAAACCAATCAAGAAGTGCGTGAACGTTGGCAGTCGCGTATTCGCTACCTACTTGTGGACGAATACCAAGATACCAACACCAGCCAGTACGAGTTGGTTCGCCTACTGGTTGGAGAGCGTGGTCGTTTGACGGTAGTAGGTGACGATGACCAATCTATTTACTCATGGCGTGGTGCGAAACCGCAAAACTTAGTGTTGCTGGGTGAGGACTATCCTAACCTTCGCCTGATCAAGCTAGAGCAAAACTACCGCTCAACCAGCCGAATCTTACGTGCAGCGAACATCTTGATCGCCAACAACCCGCACGTATATGAGAAGTCTCTATTCTCTGAGATCCCAGACGGCGAAAAGCTTAAGGTATTGAATGCCAAGAACGAGGAGCATGAGGCCGAGCGTATTACCGGTGAGATCATCGCGCACAAGTTTTTGAATCGTACTGAGTATAAAGATTATGCAGTGCTTTACCGTGGTAACCACCAATCGCGCTTAATTGAAAAAGCGTTGATGCAGAACCGTGTGCCTTACAAGATCTCTGGCGGCACCTCTTTCTTCGCTAGAGCCGAAATTAAAGACATCATGGCTTACCTACGAGTGTTGGTGAACCCTGATGATGATAATGCTTTCCTACGTATTGTAAACACGCCGCGCCGTGAGATCGGCCCGGTGACGCTAGAGAAGTTAGGTAGCTACGCCAATATGCGTGGTAAGAGCTTGTTTGAGGCCAGCTTTGAGATGGGCTTAGAGCAAACCTTAACTGGCCGAGGCTTGGAGAACCTGCGTCGATTCACTGATTGGATTGTTCGCATCTCGGATAACGCAGAGCGTGGCAATACCGTTGATGCAGTCCGTGCTTTGGTTCGTGATATTAACTACGAAGATTGGTTATACGAAACTTCAGCAAGCCCGAAAGCGGCAGAGATGCGTATGAAGAACGTCTCTGATCTCTATAGCTGGATTGTCGCCGATTTAGAAGGTGATAATTACGATAAAGAAGAGAAGTCGCTACGTGAGGTTGTGCAACGCTTAACCCTGCGCGACATGATGGAACGAGGTGAAGATGATGACGATGCTGACCAAGTACAGTTAATGACACTACACGCATCGAAAGGCTTGGAGTTCCCATATGTGTATTTGATGGGAACAGAAGAGGGCATCTTGCCGCACCAAACCAGTGTTGATGAAGGGAATGTGGAGGAAGAGCGTCGCCTGATGTATGTGGGTATCACTCGAGCGCAGAAAGAACTGACTTTTACTAAGTGTCGTGAACGTCGTCAGTTTGGTGAGTTAATTAAACCAACACAAAGTCGTTTTCTGGATGAATTGCCGCATGATGATGTGGAATGGGAAAGCGTGAAGAAGCCACAGTCCGCTGAAGAGCGAATGGAGAAAGGGCAGGCGCACATTGCCAATATTCGAGCGATGTTCAATAAGAAGTAATGTTCTGCTTGATGAGTACTATATAGAAGACAATAAAAAAGGTGACCCGTTGGTCACCTTTTTTGAATTTTGCATTTTTAACTATAGCTCGGCAAATTACAGACCAGCAATCATGTGCTCGATAGCATCTTTGATTTCGTCGTCTGAACAGTCCATACATGAACCTTTCGCTGGCATCGCGTTAAAGCCGTTGATTGCATGGTCAGCTAGGATATCGCGACCTTGAGCAATACGAGGACCCCAGTCACCAGCATCACCTGTTTTAGGTGCGCCGCTTACGCCAGATGCGTGACAAGCGATACAAAAGGTACCATAAACTGTTGCGCCATCACGAGGGCCTGTTGGTTCAGCGGCTACTGGCTCACTGCCGACTAGGTATACTTGACCAACTGGTTTGATGCGCTCAGCAATTGCATCTTGCTCTGCTTCGCTAAGGCCTGAAGCCATTGCACCAGTTGAGAAGGTTAAAACTGCGATGACAACGCTTAAAATTCGACGAGACATATCCATTAAACTCACTTTACATTCCCAAGGTAAGTACATGCTTACCAAATTATAGTGTTGGAGGGGTGTTTTGGCTTTAACCAGTAAAGAGCAACTGTTAAACCAATGTAAATAATGGGTGATTATATCCCGATAAGTTGTTGCAATAAACAACAACTTATAAGCTGTGGCGGGTTGTAGTACTCAAATAAGGGGTTTATCACATATTAACTGTCGAAAAAGAGACCAAACAGAAAAAAAAGTTAAAAAAGTACTAGACGGCATTGGGTGATATACGTATTATTCCACTCCGCCGACAGGGCATGCGCCTGTAGCTCAGCTGGATAGAGCGTTGGCCTCCGGAGCCAAAGGCCGAAGGTTCGAATCCTTTCAGGCGCGCCATCCGGTCACTTACTTCGGTAAGCGAGAAATTGGCAAAAAAGAAATTATGGTGGCTATAGCTCAGTTGGTAGAGCCCTGGATTGTGATTCCGGTGGTCGCGAGTTCGAATCTCGTTAGCCACCCCATTCTTTCTTTACAAATTATCGGTAGCTTCGGCTTCCAGTGTTGATTCACTATCCCAAGAATCGATACAAAACTAGTCGGTGAATAGCGCAGCTTGGTAGCGCATCTGGTTTGGGACCAGAGGGTCGGGGGTTCGAATCCCTCTTCACCGACCACTATTTCAATAATCGCTTGTTAAGCGGTTATACAAAAAAATTAGTGGTGGCTATAGCTCAGTTGGTAGAGCCCTGGATTGTGATTCCGGTGGTCGCGAGTTCGAATCTCGTTAGCCACCCCATTAATTTTGTCGGTGAATAGCGCAGCTTGGTAGCGCATCTGGTTTGGGACCAGAGGGTCGGGGGTTCGAATCCCTCTTCACCGACCACTATAAGAAAGCCTCGTCAGAAATGACGGGGCTTTTTTTCGTCTGGAGCTTAGATTACAAGAAAACTCACCTCTTCGAAGTGTTGCACGCTCAATGTGACCGCTCTTCTCCTCAGCTTTCTCCACACAAAACCATAATTCATTAAGCCGGTCGATCTATATCTAATTTTATATAATTTACTGGCTAATAAATTCGACAGATTGATAGGTTTGGTCTAGAGACTTTTACGAAAAATGAAATCTAACCCCCAAATTGTCGATTAATGGCTGTATTTAGCATTTTTCCTCCTCCCAAATCGCCGAAAATTCCAACTAATTTATCCATCCGCTTGTTTTGTTATCTTATATTTGCCATCTCTATGTTAGTGGTTGTAAATATGGCTTAACCAACGCTATATAGTTGTTTTGTTTGGGATAAATAGATAAATTAGGTTTTGTTTCTATAGTGTTAATTGTTTTTTGGAATAATTATTTGTTTTTAGTGATTGGTAGTGAGATCTGCTCTTAACCATGACTTTAGCTCTACAAGTAAGTTGTGGTAAGGGTTTTGTGAGTATTTATTACCACTAATATAATGCTGTTTTTTCTTACTATATGCTTTTGTAGTGAATAGTTATGTGGTGGTTTTGCTTGTTAAGCGTTTAATGTCGACTTTTTATCCTATTTTTGTTGCTTTTCTGTGAATTATTTGCCAAATTGTCAGCCGTATAAAATATCAGAACAATATTCTGGTAAGAATGGATTCAATTTTGCAGACAGGGCAGAAAGCTGCCAAAGCAGTAGAGGTCTGGTAATGTCACTTTTAGAAGTAAAAAATCTTCGTATCGAATACCCATCTCGTCATGGAGTTCACGCCGCAGTTAAATCGCTTTCGTTCAATATTGAACGTGGTGAGATTGTTGGTGTTGTAGGCGAATCTGGTGCTGGTAAGTCAACGGTAGGTAACGCGGTTATCGATCTGCTGAGCCCTCCTGGTCGCATTGCTAGCGGCGAGGTATTTCTGGATGGCGAAAAAGTCTCTGGCTTATCTCCTGAACAGATGCGTTCTGTTCGCGGCTCAAAGATTGGTTTTATCTTCCAAGATCCAATGACGTCTCTTAACCCTCTATTCACCGTAGAACAGCAGTTAAAAGAAACGATTCACGCCAACATGAAGGTTTCCGATCAAGAAGCCTATGAGCGTTCCCTCGACTTGATGAATCAAGTAGGTATTCCACAGCCGGAAAACCGCTTAAAACAGTATCCTCACCAATTCTCTGGCGGTATGCGTCAGCGTGTGGTTATTGCGATTGCATTGGCAGGTGAGCCTGACCTTATCATCGCAGATGAACCAACCACCGCACTGGATGTATCTATCCAAGACCAAATTTTAGGTTTGATTCGCGATCTATGTATTAAGAAAAACGTAGGTTGTATGTTGGTAACGCACGATATGGGCGTGGTATCTAACGTAACCGATCGCGTAGCCGTAATGTATCGTGGTGACTTGGTTGAGTTTGGCCCTACAGCGAAAGTGCTTGGTACGCCAGAACACCCATATACACACAGCTTGATCTCTGCGGTTCCACGTTCAGACCGCAAACTCGACCGTTTCCCACTTGTGAGCTACATAGAAGAAGCACACGAGATGGAACCACTTGATGTGAAAAATCACTGGTTGGGTCAAAGCCAAGATCACCGTGATTACACAGGTCCATTATTAAATGTTGAAAACGTAAACCTGCGTTTCACCACTAAAGATTCATTCTTTGAGAGCCGTCGTGAGTACGTTCAGGCGTCAAACAATGTGAGCTTTGAAGTACATGAAGGCGAGACGTTTGGTTTGGTGGGTGAATCCGGCTCAGGTAAATCAACGATTGCTCGTGTAATTGCTGGTTTGTACGCACCAAACTCAGGCAAGGTAACGTTTGAAGGCGTTGACCTTACGGGCCTGAAATCTGAAAAAGAGCGTCGCCCTATGCGTCGCCAAATGCAGATGGTTTTCCAAAACCCTTACACATCAATGAACCCTCGAATGAAGATATTCGACATCATTGCTGAACCTATTCGATTCCATAAGCTTACTCGCAACGAAAATGAAACTCGTCAGATCGTTAATGACCTGCTAGAGCACGTTGGTTTAGGCAAAATGGCTGGGGTGAAGTACCCACACGAATTCTCAGGTGGTCAACGTCAGCGTATTTCTATCGCTCGCGCTTTGGCGACTCGCCCACGTCTTTTGATTTGTGATGAACCAACATCGGCACTGGATGTGTCGGTACAGGCTCAGATCCTTAACCTACTAAAAGACTTACAAGACGAGCTAAACCTAACCATGCTGTTCATCAGTCACGATTTACCGGTTATTCGCCAAATGTGTGACCGTGTTGGTGTGATGCAGATGGGGACACTATTGGAAGTTGCGCCTACAGAGCAACTGTTCCAATCACCTCAGCATGAATACAGCAAACAACTGATTTCTTTAATGCCTGAATTTACAGGTTTAAGAGAAGAAAAAGCAGTGGCACAAGCCGCGGTATAAAAATCAGCAGGCTGGAGTTTGGCTTGCTAACAACAATAAACAGACGCAAATACAACAACTAGGGATCTGGATTCCCGCATGAAGGAGTTATGCAATGAAAACCATGAAAAGCAAATTAGCAGTAGCTTTGATGGCAGCTGGCCTAAGCTTTAGTGCAGCAGCAGCAGATATTACCGTTGGCTACGCAGCTGACCCAGTATCACTTGACCCGCACGAGCAGCTGTCTGGTGGCACACTGCAAATGTCTCACATGGTGTTTGACCCTCTAGTACGTTTCACTCAAGAGATGGATTTCGAAGGCCGCCTAGCATCTAGCTGGGAGCGTGTTGATGAAACGACTTTCCGCTTCAACCTACGTAAAGGTGTGAAATTCCACTCTGGTAACGAACTGACTGCTGATGATGTTGTGTGGACTTTTGAACGTCTACAAGCTTCTCCAGACTTTAAGTCAATCTTCACGCCATACGAAAAGATGGTAAAAGTGGATGACTACACAGTTGAGCTAGTATCAAAAGCGGCTTACCCACTAGTACTACAAACAGCAACTTACATCTTCCCAATGGACAGCAAGTTCTACTCTGGTAAGACAGCGGAAGGTAAAGACAAGTCTGAGCTAGTTAAGCACGGTAACTCGTTCGCTTCGACTAACGTTTCAGGTACTGGTCCTTTCATCGTAACGCAGCGTGAGCAAGGCGTTAAAGTAACGTTCGAACGTTTCAACGATTACTGGGACACAGAGTCTGAAGGTAACGTAGACAAGCTAACACTTGTGCCAATCAAAGAAGACGCAACACGTGTTGCTGCACTTCTTTCTGGTGACGTAGATATGATTCACCCAGTAGCACCAAACGATCACAAGCGTGTTAAGAACGCTAAGAACATCGATCTGGTAACGCTACCTGGTACTCGCATCATCACGTTCCAAATGAACCAAAACAGCAACGAAGCTCTTAAAGATGTTCGCGTTCGTCAGGCGATTGTTCACGCAATCAACAACGAAGGTATCGTTAAGAAGATCATGAAAGGCTTTGCAACAGCTGCTGGTCAGCAAAGCCCAACAGGCTACGCGGGTCACAACGAAGAGCTAGTTCCTCGTTACGATCTTAAGAAAGCGAAAGAGCTGATGAAAGAAGCGGGCTACGAAGATGGCTTTACGCTAACTATGATGGCACCAAACAACCGTTACGTGAACGATGCGAAAGTAGCGCAAGCGTCTGCGGCAATGCTATCTAAGATTGGTATCAAAGTTGATCTTAAGACTATGCCTAAAGCACAGTACTGGCCTGAGTTTGACCTATGTTCTGCTGACATGATGATGATCGGCTGGCACTCAGATACTGAAGATTCAGCGAACTTCAACGAGTTCCTAACAATGACTCGTAACGAAGAGACTGGTCGTGGTCAATACAACTGTTCTGGTTACTCAAACCCAGAAATGGATGCGATTGTAGAAGCTTCTAACACTGAAACTGACCCAGTTAAACGTTCTAAGATGCTGAAAGGCGTTGAAGCAACACTATACAACGACGCTGCATTCGTACCGCTACACTGGCAAAGTGAAGCGTGGGGCGCGAAGTCTAACGTAGGTGCTGCAGACATCGTAAACCCAATGGTTATGCCTTACTTCGGCGACCTAGTTGTAAAATAATCTAGCTTGCTAGAATCGAGAGCCTGAGCTTTCAGGCTCTCAAATTATTAAGAAATAGATTTAAGTTTAGGTATTTGGTCTTCCTTCAGTCTGGCTAAATACCTTTTTTAAGACTGAATTTTTGTTATCTAGTCGCGGATTTCGATTAGATAGTCATGGATAGATAAGGGGCAAGGAATGGTTACGTTTCTGGTCAAGCGCCTGTTTCAGGCACTGATAGTGATGTTTGTGATCAGTTTGGTGGCGTTTGCCATTCAGGATAACCTGGGCGACCCGTTGCGTGAGTTAGTCGGTCAATCTGTGTCAGAATCGGAGCGTCAAGCGCTGCGTGATGAACTCGGCTTAAATGATCCCTTCATTACAAAATACACTCGCTTTGTAGGCGCTGCTCTACAGGGTGATCTTGGTACTTCATATTTCTTTAAACGCCCTGCTGTGGACGTAATCTTAGATAAGCTAGTTGCAACGCTTGAACTTGTGTTTGGCGCTTCTCTGATCATCGTTTGTCTGTCGATTCCACTTGGCGTTTATTCTGCAATACACCCAAAAAGCTTCTTCACTAAACTGGTGATGGCGGGCAGTAGTGTCGGCATTTCTGTACCCGTTTTCTTAACCGCAATCATGTTGATGTATGTATTCTCCATTGAATTAGGTTGGCTGCCGTCGTTTGGCCGTGGTGAAACGGCAAATTGGTTTGGTTGGGAGTCTGGTTTCCTAACGCTAGATGGCCTGGCACACTTAGTTCTGCCAAGTATTGCTCTAGCATCTATCATGCTGCCTCTCTTCATTCGTCTAGTTCGCTCTGAAATGCTCGAAGTTCTTAGCTCTGAGTACATTAAGTTTGGTAAAGCGAAAGGCCTAGCGCTGAACAAGATTTACTACCAACACGCTCTGAAAAACACAATGCTGCCAGTACTAACGGTAGGTGGTGTTCAGATTGGTACTATGGTGGCTTACACCATTCTTACTGAAACCGTATTCCAGTGGCCGGGCACCGGCTTCCTATTCCTTGAAGCGATTAACCGAGTGGATACACCACTGATTACCGCATACGTTATCTTCGTTGGCCTTATCTTCGTAGTAACGAACACCATTGTTGACCTGCTATACGGCATCATTAACCCAACAGTGAACATCACAGGGAAAGGAGCATAATCATGGAACAAACTACAACAGCTCCATCTCGTTGGGAGCGATTTAAGCAGTCAGACATTCTGTACTACTTCTTACGTGACAAAGTGGCAATGTTCAGCTTTGCTGTATTCACTGCTTTCTTGGTGATGGCATTGGCGGCACCTATTCTAGCGCCAACAGACCCGTATGACGTGACGTCTATCGACATCATGGACTCTGAGCTACCACCGTCTTGGATGGAAGATGGCGAAGAGCGTTTCCTACTGGGTACCGATGAGCAGGGTCGTGACATTCTATCGACCATGCTTTACGGCTCTCGCTTATCACTGACGATTGGTTTCCTAGCCGTTGGTCTACAACTGACTCTAGGTATCATTATTGGTCTGTCTGCGGGTTACTTCGGTGGTCGTATCGATAGCTTCTTGATGCGTTTTGCTGATGTTCAGCTTTCGTTCTCAACCATGATGGTTGCGATCATTGTCTCGGCTATCTTTAAGGCGAGTTTCGGCAGTGACTTCTACGCGCAATATGCGGTAGTGATGCTGGTGGTGATTATCGGTATTGCCGAATGGCCACAATATGCTCGTACGATTCGTGCATCAGTATTGGCTGAGAAGAAGAAAGAGTATGTAGAAGCAGCACGCGTGATGGGCTTCAGAGCACCACGCATTATGTTCCGTCATATTCTACCGAACTGTTTATCGCCAATTTTGGTTATCTCTACGGTACAGGTGGCAAATGCCATCATGTCAGAAGCGGCACTTTCTTTCCTAGGTTTGGGCCTACCGGTAGACCAACCGTCACTGGGCGCACTAATCAGTACTGGTTTTAACTACATTTTCTCTGGTGCGTGGTGGATTACAGCCTTCCCTGGTGTCGTATTGGTGACGCTAGTACTGGTGATCAACCTGCTGGGTGACTGGTTACGTGACGTGTTTAACCCTAAAATTTATAAAGGGTGATAGCTTGGTTTGATTTTTAGTAAAAAAAATCACTAAACTAAGAGCCGTAAGCAATTACGGCTCTTTTTTTGCTTAATGGATCTTGAACTAAGTATCATTGATAGTGTCAATAGTACTTAAAATGGAATTCATGTTTTATCGACATTAATTCGGTAACAATTAACCCGTAAGGGTTTAAGTGGTGGTTATGAAATTGACAATGAATGATGTATGTCGCGCTGTGATTAGAAATTATCGTATGGGGCTTGTTGCTGCATCCCTCTTGGTATCGAGCCAAGTTAATGCAGAATCGGTTTTATGTGATGCTACTCAGGCAAGTACCAATCAATTACCACAGTTAGAGCAATCATGTCCGATCGGTAAGGGTGTTTGGGGTAATAAAGCGCCTAAACGTCATTCAGATAACGAGCTGTTTTGGGTTCAATGTGGCTTGCTGAACAAGCCTTTGTCACTGAGCCAAGCAAAACCTCTTTACGGCAAAATTTCGACCAACGTATGGATGAAACCTGAGGGTGGTGATTATCGTTGTTTGATTGGTCCTTACTCTACATTTTCAGATGCAAGAAAAGATCTAGCTCAGGTTCGTAAGGTGCCAGGTTATGGCGAAGCCTTTATTCGTATGGTTGATAAGTCGCAGACCTCATCACAACCTATCGTGGCAAAAGCGGCCAAGCCTAAAGCAGCAAAACCGACACCGATTAAGGCTCCTATAAAACCTGCAACTAAGCCTGCGGCGAAACCCGTAGCTGCGAAGTCAGCGGCAGCAGTGACCAGTGCGGCTGCCATTCAGGCATTGCCAAGTGGTGGAAAAAATTCAGATAACGATCTAGATATTGAAGTTCGCGTGACGGCAAATGTTGCTGGTAGCCAATATGCGATCCCTTACCTGCTAGACCATGAGCAGCAGTTCTACATGGAGCAAGGTAAGCCTTGGAGTCGTTTGGATTACGGTAGTGCAGAGCTGGTATGTAATAAGCTCAACATGAAGCTGATGACTGAAAAGCAATGGCAGAGCATCCTAGGCTCAAAAGTGATGGAAAACCAGAACTGGCCAATGCACCTACCTTATTGGGGAGCGGATAAGAAAGGCCTGTTCACTAATGGTAACGTAAACCAACTCAAAGGCTCTTCACTACTTAACGTGATGTGTGTGAAGTAACAAGTCGGATTGAAACCTTACTTAAGCCTCAGCGATTGCTGGGGCTTTGTTGTTTTTAGGTCTCGTAATTCAAAGGCTAGGGGTACTTGGTTAAGCAGTGTATCGATAGCTGATGGCAGACGCCTTCAAATGAATTTGATCAAAAATCACTAAAAATTGCTCAAATAGTGCGGTTGGTGCGTAGAAAACCATAACTCAGCAACAAGGTGATTGAGATTATGAGTTTGAAAAAACGATTAGAAGATGTGGCTCCTAGCTTCGAAGCTGGGGGGAAGTACGAAAAGCTCTACCCAGTGTATGAGGCATTTGCGACCATATTTTACACGCCAGGGAATGTGAACCGAGGTATAACCCATGTCCGGGACAGCATTGACCTAAAACGGATTATGATTCTGGTGTGGCTAGCCACTTTCCCCGCGATGTTTTGGGGTATGTACAACGTAGGTCATCAAGCCGTGATGGGGTTAACCGCTACTTATTCCGGTGCCGAGCTTGCTTCTATCATCGACAGTAGTTGGCGCTTATCGTGGGCGTTTGGTGATGCACCGTCCTTAGTAGCAAGTGGCTGGGGAAGTCAGATGTTCTTGGGGGCGCTCTACTTCTTACCTGTTTATGCCACCGTATTTGTGGTGGGGGGCTTCTGGGAAGTTTTATTTGCCGTTGTGCGAAAACACGAGGTGAATGAAGGCTTTTTTGTAAGCTCGGTACTGTTTGCACTTATTCTTCCGCCAACTATCCCGCTGTGGCAAGCCGCTTTGGGTATCACCTTTGGTATTGTTGTTGCCAAGGAGCTGTTCGGTGGTACAGGGCGAAACTTCCTCAACCCTGCACTGGCGGGGCGAGCGTTTCTTTACTTTGCTTATCCTGCCAATATGTCCGGAGGCTTGGTATGGGTTGCCGCTGACGGCTATTCAGGAGCGACACCGCTCAGCCAATGGTATGAAGGCGGTGGCTCGTCGCTGATCAACAACATGACAGGTGAGGCCATCACTTGGATGGATGCCTTTATCGGTAATATTCCGGGCTCGATGGGTGAAGTGTCTTCACTACTCATTATGTTGACCGGTGTGATTCTTATTGTCATGAAGATTGCGTCTTGGCGCATTGTGGCTGGTGTGATTGTTGGGCTTGTGGCGACCTCGAGCTTACTAAACTTGATTGGTTCAGATACTAACTCAATGTTTTCGATGCCGTTCTACTGGCACTTTGTATTAGGTGGCGTCGCGTTTGGTACCTTCTTCATGGCGACCGATCCGGTATCTGCCGCATTCACTAATAATAGTAAATGGGCTTACGGGATTCTGATAGGTGTGATGACGGTCGGTATTCGAGTACTCAATCCCGCGTATCCAGAAGGCATAATGCTCGCAATCTTGTTTGCGAATCTGTTTGCTCCGTTATTTGATTTCATGGTGAAAGAACAGAATATTAAGCGTAGGCAAAAGCGCATGGTGCGTTAAGCCACTAAAGAAAAAGGCTTGCCGATGTGCAAGCCTTTCTATTGATAAAGAAACATAAAAGCTATTCAACTCCACTTCAAATCAATCTCGAATGGTTGTGTACTACCACAGTGCTCACCGCACATCTCATCGTAAGCGCTGTTATGTATCAGTGTTGCTGACGATACGCCTTGATCGCTAAAGTGGTCACGCGCTTGATTGACACTCAAAAACTTCATCGGATGGTGGTGGTCGTCTTTAATTAACTTCTTTTGCTCGCCAACGACTTGGTAAGCTAAATAAATCCCGCCTTCAAATGATTCAATTAGTAGATTCATCACAAACTCCATTATTGTTCTAGATAGGTCTTTGTTTTGGTATCTACGTTAATAGTTGTTTGAAGGTTCATGTGGTTTAAAAATGAAAAAACCAGAAGCACAGCTTCTGGTTTCTGAAGGTCATCAAACTAACTCAGTGATTAGTTGATTTTCTGCATGATGCTAACACGACCGTTGGTATCACCTTGGTTATCCATCTTACGACGGATAAGTAGGCCTTCATCCCAGTTGCTGCCAGCAGGTTGGTATTCCCATTTAACGAAGTATTCATCATGTGAGTTACAAGACGTGCCTGCAACATAATTGTCTTGGTCGCAGAAACGAACAACTGTGTTCAGTTCCGTTAGTGTCGCTTTAGAAGGTCGGTCTTTTTGACCAAACCACCAGTAATCGATAGCGCCTAACTCCGCGTAGGTTGCATCAAACTGCCCCATATCTTCTGGCGAAGATTGACCACCGTTTTCGCTGCCACATTCAGAACCTGATGTCGTTACTTTTGTTGCGCCGAACACCATAGTACTCACTGCAACTTCACCATTGTCACAGTACTCTTTAGTTTCCCATGTACCAGTGAAATCTACATAACGTTCAGAGTCTTTTGTCGGGATCTCGTAGTAGTAAGCAACACGCTCGGTTACACGAGATGGGCTATTGCTAGCGTCGCTACCCAGTGTTTCTTTCTTAACGATCTCAGAGTAAATGCCAGTTACAGGATCGAAAGAGCCAGAAGTGGTATCACGAATCCAGTTTGATGTGCTGCTGTCTTCACCTTTGTCATCCCAGACATTGTTTGCGGTGTAGTGATTCAAGTCTGAAGCTTTTTGTACATCAAATGGCTTCCATCCTTCGATGTCTTCGGCTGTGAACTCTTCATCAGCAGTTGCTGATTGTGCCAAGTCTCGAAGTTTGTAGGCAAACGCGTCATTCAATACAAATTTGCTATCAGGTATCACTGAGCCATTTGTTTGGTCTACAGTATCATCCTTGTTTGTATCACAACCTTGTTGTTTCGAGCTGTCTTCATCTATCCATTGATGAGCAGAGTTAGATACACATGTTAGGTATTGCTCAGCAAAGCTTTCTGATAATGAATAGTCGTTAGATCCTGCGAACATAGTGACTGATTCTGCAGAATTCACTTTGAACGTCATCTCGGTCATGCCGCGAGTACGCTCGAACATGTCTTCTTCCATTAGCTTGTCAGAGTGGACGTAAATGAATTCGTTAGAGTTCTGGGTGACATCAATGTAACGAACGAATTTGCCAGCAGTGATAAATGGATTTGCCGAGTCATCACCGCGTTCCATTGATCCAAATGCAGATTGCATGTGTGTTAGAGCGTCGTTTTCTGAAGCGATATTTGCAGCTTCTACACCAACAGCTACTAGGAAGTCCGTTACGCTTGTAGTGTCATCTAGGCTTAGATCTTTCATCTTTGTTAACGTAGCAGCATCAGGTTCTCGCAGCATATCTGGAATTGTCAGAATTTCATCTGAAGTGTTACCAAACTGGTTGTCCAAAGACTGAAGTAAAATTGCTAGGTTAAGTGCACGAGCGTATTTACCCGCCGCTTCAAATGGAGTCAGTACATCACGGTTTGATGCTGCACCTACTTTTAAGCCGTTTTCACCGCCAATGAAGAAGGTAATTGTGTCGCTAGTTTTAGCGGTAAATTCGCCTTCACTAGTTGTAACACCGTTTAAGCCAGAGCTAGTGCTGTAGTAGATACCTTCAACAGCTGCGTCGATAAACTTATTGGTAGTTGATGTTTCAGTTGGTGTTGCGACACTTGAACTGTCGCTACCACAACCTGTTAAAGCCACTGCAATCGCCGCTGCGAGAATACTCACTTTTTTCATTACTCGTACATCCCTTATGTAGTTGAGTTATTTTTGTTGTTATGTGTGTGTTTTTATAGCGCGCGATTGTATTGTGATCTTTATTCCAAGTTAAGTGGGTAAAATACTGTTCGGTTAACAAATATTCGAACCATACGGTAAAAAACAAAAAAAGCCGACAGATGTCGGCTTTTTTGTAATATTTCTTTGACTTACAAAGGGTTAACGCATAGTTACGAACTCTTCGCTGCCCGTTGGGTGAATTGCCACAACAGAGTCGAAGTCTGCTTTGGTTGCGCCCATCTTCATTGCAACGCCGAAGCCTTGAATCATCTCATCAACCGTGAAGCCGATGCCGTGTAGGCCGACTACTGTCTCTTCTTCGCCAGCACATACTAGCTTCATCTTACAAGGTTGACGGTGCTTGGTTACTGCTGTGTACATCGCAGTGAAGCCCGATGTGTAAACCTTGATGTTGTCTTTGCCGTACTTCTCTTCAGCTTCTTGAGTCGTTAGACCAATAGTGCCGATAGGTGGGTGGCTGAATACAACAGTAGGAACTAGGTTGTAGTCCATTTTCGCGTTAGTTTGACCGTTGAATAGGCGCTCAGAAAGCTGACGACCTGCTTTAACCGCTACAGGAGTTAGCTCGATACCGCCTTCCATGATGTCACCAACACAGTAGATGCAAGGAACGTTAGTCGCTTGGAATTCGTCTACCTTGATGTAGCCACGGTCGTTTGTCTCAACGCCAGTTGATGCTAGGTTGATAGCGTCAGTCGCTGGGTGACGGCCGATAGCCCAGATTAGGTGGTCAACGTTTTGAGTGTTGCCATTCTCTAGGTGTAGAGTCAGTGTGCCATCCGCTTCTTTCACAACTTCTTTAGGCACTGAGTGCGTGTGAAGTGTTGGACCTTCTGCTTCCATTACTTCTACTAGCGTTTCGATGATCATTGGATCGAAGCTACGTAGTGGAGATTCTTTACGGCAGAACAGGTGTGTTTCTGTACCAAGTGCGCTTAGTACGCCTGCGATCTCAACCGCGATATAGCCTGCACCGATAACCGCAACGCGTTTTGGTTGCTCCATCAGGTCGAAGAAGCCATTTGAATCGATGCCGTATTCTGCACCTGGGATGTTTGGAATCGTTGGACGACCACCTACCGCGATCAGGATGTGATCAGCTGTGTAGTGTTCACCGTTTACTTCAACCGTCTTTTCGTCAACGAACTTAGCAAAACCTTTGATTACGTTTACTTTGTTGTTACCAAGTACGCGATCGTAAGATTGGTGGATACGACCAATGTACGCTTGGCGGTTCTCAATCAGTTTGCTCCAGTTGAACTTCTTCACTTCAACATCAAAGCCGTAGTCTTCAGAGTATAGGTTGATCGCTTCAGCTACTTGAGCGCCGTGCCACATTACCTTTTTAGGAACACAACCAACGTTTACACAAGTACCACCAAGGTCTTGAGCTTCGATAAGTGCAACTTTTGCACCGTGCATTGCCGCGCGGTTTGCTGATGCGATGCCGCCTGAACCGCCACCGATACAGATGTAATCAAAATGAGTCGCCATTACTTTCTCCATTTATTGAGGGTTGTAGTCACAGTGAGCACACTGGATACCTACGTCCTATAGATTCTAAAATTGTCTGATTATTATATTGAGGGCAGATCGGTTGAACTCAATCTCCCTGCTTGAAATTTATTCGTCCACATCACAGTCTTTTGACTGCTTCTTGAGCTTCGATGTGGCGTCGAGATTACTCAGGTACGATCCACTCTACTTTGTAGTGACCGGTTGCTGGTGCAATTGCTTCCTTCAAGAATGGAAGAATCTCGTTCATTTGGCTTTCTAGCTTCCAAGGTGGGTTGATAACAATCATGCCTGATGCTGTCATGCCACGCTCGTTGGTGTCTGGTGATACGCCAAGTTCGATCTGTAGAATCTTGTTGATGCCCAAGCTTTCTAAGCCTTCGATCATGTCTTCGATGTCACAACGGTTCACTACTGGGTACCAAATGGCGTAGATGCCGGTTGCCCAGCGCTTATGGCTTTGAGCAATGGCTGTCACTACATCACGGTACTCTTTTGCAAGCTCGTACGGTGGATCGATTAGTACTAAGCCGCGGCGCTCTTTAGGTGGAAGGCTTGCTTTTAGACGCTTAAAGCCATCTTCTTTGTAGATCGATACCTGACGATCGCGGTGGAACTCTTGCTCAAGCAGCGGGTGATCAGCTGGGTGAAGCTCGGTCAGTACCATACGGTCCTGGTCACGTAGATGGGCGCGAGCAACACGTGGCGAACCTGGGTAGTAGCGCAGCTTGTCGCCGTTGTTTAGCGTTGAGATAGACTCAAGGTAGCTTTGAATGTCTTCAGGAAGATTTTGCTGTTCCCAGACGCGAGCGATACCTTGTTTGTATTCACCGGTTTTTTCAGACCATTCATGCGTTAAGTCGTAACGACCTACACCAGAGTGAGTGTCATGGTAAACAAAAGGCTTATCCTTCTGTTTCAAAGAATTAAGAATAAGGCTCTGTACGATATGCTTTACTACGTCGGCATGATTGCCTGCGTGGAAGCTGTGGCGATAACTTAACAAATTAAACTCTCGTAACACTCTCGTTTTAGAGTGTGGTTAGTGTAGGTGGGTTAATCTGATTATTATAACCCTCAATGGACCATAAATTCTCGAACAATTCGGGGACAGTCGTCAGCTATCTGCAGTTAGTTATTGGTTCTACTATTGAAATTTGCCTTTATGGGCACTATTTAATAACTATTCGCAGGTGATTTTTTAGGGCGCTGCTTAGCCTGATGACTGTAAGACGACCTCATTACAAAAAAGACGAAAGTCTCTAACGCCAAAGGAATGTTTATATGTCTAATCCGCTATTAACCTTCACGGACTTACCTCCGTTTTCACAAATCAAACCTGAGCATGTTAAGCCAGCGGTTGAGCAAGTGATTGAAGCGTGTCGCAACAAGATAGAACAAGTACTTGAAGGTAATACTTCGCCAAGCTGGGACAACCTAGTTGCTCCAATTGAAGAAGTGGATGATCGTTTAGGCCGTGTTTGGTCACCAGTAAACCACATGAACTCGGTTGTGAATAGTGACGAGCTGCGTGAAGCGTATGAAAGCTGTTTGCCTCTGTTGTCTGAGTACGGCACTTGGGTTGGCCAACACAAAGGTCTGTTTGAAGCGTACAAAGCGATCAAGGCGAGCGAGGCGTTCTCTGGATTAAATCGAGCTCAACAAAAAACCATCACAGATGCACTGCGTGATTTCGAACTGTCAGGCATTGGTTTACCCGCTGACGAGCAGCACCGTTATGGTGAGATCAGCAAGCGTCAGTCTGAGCTGGGTTCTCAATTCTCAAACAACGTACTTGATGCAACTATGGGTTGGAGCAAGCAAGTTACTGATGTCGCTGAATTGGCAGGCATGCCTGAATCAGCATTGGCGGCAGCAAAAGCGGCGGCAGAGGCTAAAGAGCAAGAAGGTTACCTGCTGACTTTAGATATCCCATCGTACCTACCAGTAATGACCTACTGTGATAACCAAGAGCTGCGTAAAGAGCTGTACGAAGCTTACGTTACTCGCGCTTCAGACCGTGGTCCAAACGCAGGCAAGTGGGACAACACTGAGATCATCACCGAGCAGCTTAAATTGCGTCACGAGATCGCACGTATGCTTGGCTTTGGCACTTACAGTGAGAAATCGCTGGCAACAAAAATGGCAGAGACGCCAGATCAGGTTCTAGGCTTCTTAAATGATTTAGCGGTGAAAGCGAAACCTCAAGGTGAGCGTGAAGTGGAAGAGCTGCGCCAGTTCGCTGAAAAAGAGTTTGGTGTGTCTGAGCTAGAGCTTTGGGATATCCCTTACTACAGCGAAAAGCAGAAGCAGCACCTATTCCAAATTTCAGATGAAGAGCTGCGTCCTTACTTCCCTGAATCGAAAGCGGTATCGGGTCTGTTTGAAGTACTGAATCGTGTATTCGGTATGACAGTGAAAGAGCGTGAAGGCGTCGACACATGGCATGAGTCGGTACGCTTCTTTGATATTTTTGATGCGAATGACACATTGCGTGGTAGCTTCTACCTAGATTTGTACGCTCGTGAACACAAGCGTGGTGGTGCATGGATGGATGACTGCCGTGGTCGCCGTATTACCGCTGCTGGTGAACTACAAACGCCAGTCGCTTACTTAACGTGTAACTTCAATAAACCGGTTGGCGACAAGCCAGCATTGTTTACCCACGATGAAGTTGTGACTCTGTTCCACGAGTTTGGCCATGGTATCCACCACATGTTGACTCAAGTAGAAGCTGGCGCGGTTGCCGGTATCAATGGTGTGCCTTGGGATGCAGTTGAGTTGCCAAGTCAGTTCCTAGAAAACTGGTGTTGGGAAGAAGAGGCATTGGCGTTCATCTCTGGTCACTTCGAAACCGGTGAAGCGCTACCAAAAGAGATGTTAGAGAAGATGCTAGCGGCGAAGAACTTCCAATCAGCGATGTTTATTTTGCGTCAGCTAGAATTCGGTCTGTTCGACTTTACGCTACACACTACTTACGACCCAGAAGTGGGCGGAAGAGTACTTGAAACACTGGCTGACGTGAAGTCTAAAGTGGCGGTACTACCAAGCCTTGATTGGAACCGTTTCTCGCACAGCTTCAGCCATATCTTCGCTGGTGGTTACAGCGCGGGTTACTACAGCTACCTATGGGCTGAAGTGCTATCGGCAGATGCGTTCTCAGCATTTGAAGAAGAGGGTATCTTCAATACTGAAACGGGTAATCGCTTCCTGAATAACATCCTAGAAATGGGTGGCAGTGAAGAGCCAATGGAGCTGTTCAAACGCTTCCGTGGTCGTGAGCCTCAAATTGATGCGATGCTGCGCCATGCAGGTATTAGCGCGTAATATTGTGCTGTTCAGAATATAAAAAGAGCCTCCTTGTGAGGCTCTTTTTGTATCTACTTATCGATCGACTATGGGTTCACATTGCGATTGATTGGGTTTTGCAGTGAGATTAATGTCTCGGTTG
Source organism: Vibrio sp. T3Y01 (assembly GCF_013114525.1). Classification (NCBI taxonomy): domain Bacteria; kingdom Pseudomonadati; phylum Pseudomonadota; class Gammaproteobacteria; order Vibrionales; family Vibrionaceae; genus Vibrio; species Vibrio sp. T3Y01. The sequence continues at coordinate 27,844 of NZ_VTXJ01000009.1, forward strand.
ATTGTACTTCATCAATTGCCTGCAACTTATCGATCAGTACGAACTGCAGCTCTTCAATCGATTTACACATCAATTTAACGAAAATATTGTAGGCACCAGTGGTGTAGTAGGCTTCAACCACCTCATCTAGGGCATTCAGCTTAGCGATTGCCGAGTGGTAATCTTTGGCTGCATTAAGGTTGATGCCGATAAAGCAACATACGTCGTAACCTAGCTTTTTCGTGTTTACCACCACCTCGGTGCGCTCAATAATGTCGGCCGATCTCATTTTCTCGATGCGGACGTGAATAGTCGCGGGGCTTACGTCAAACTGCTTGGCCATCTCGGCGTAAGGCGTACGAGCATCTTCCATTAAGGTTTTCAGAATGGCACGGTCTAGGTCATCGAGACGAGCGGTAGTTGTGGACATGCTTAACCCTTAGATTTAATGAAAATATATTGGCTAGAGTACATATCATAGCCAAGGGTGATAATATTAGCAGCAACAATGATGTTAGGGTGAATTCAGTGCGATTTTGGGTGTTATTTATTGCGATGTGTTGGAGCGTATTCGCTTCGGCGCAGACAAAAGATGTATTGGTTATCCACTCCTACCATCAAGGCTTCTTCTGGACGGATGATTTCCATAAAGGCTTGTCCGAAGAACTCGATCGCGACGGGTTGTCTTACCGCGTCGTTTATCTCGACAGCAAACGCTCTCAAAACCTTGAATACCTCGAGCGCGTTTACCAGCTTTATCACACCAAATTAATGCACGAAGAGTTTGCAGCGGTTGTGGTGAGTGATAACAACGCTCTTAATCTGATGAAGCGCCTAGCGTCGGATCTCGATGGAACCCCGGTTATCTTTGGTGGCATCAACAACTTCTCTCCTAAAATGATCGAAGGTTTGAACGCAACCGGTATCACTGAAGACATCGATCTGGTTGGTAACATCGAACTGATCAAGCGCCTCCAGACGACCGTGAAAAAAGTCTACATGGTGACCGATCATTCGGTGACTGGTGAGGCCATTCGTGCGCAAATCGATCTGTTTATTGAAACTAACCCTCAATTTGCAGATTTGATTGAACATTATGTTCCAGACTCATACCAAGAATTGACGACTTTCTCGCAGCGTGCAGACCTAGGGAAAAGCTTGCTGTTTTGGGCGTATTACCGAGATGCGAAAGGTGAAGTGAGCAGTGATGAAGATTGGCGACAACTGAACATTAAAACGCAAATGCCGCTGTATATGGTGCACGACTTAGGCCTAGGTTTTGGGGCCATTGGCGGGGTGATTCAAAGCGGTGAAACTCAAGGGCGTAACACTGGGCGCGTTTTGTTGCAGGTGTTGGCGAATCCTAATGATCCGTTACCTCCTGTAGTTGCTGGTGCACCGGAGATTAAGCTCGACTATCAACAAATATCGCGTTGGGATCTCGGCGCTGAGAATGAAGCTGCAGTGACATTCCTCAACAAGCCCAAGTCTTTCCTGACGCGCTACCGCGATGAAATTCGCACCATAGGTTTAATGTTCCTTGGTATGTCATGCGTGATCGCCACCTTGGTGTATTACCTCAATCGTCTCAAGAAGAGCGAACGTGCCAGCCGCCAAAGCCAACGACTGTTGGAGTCGATATTCGACCAGAGCCTTCAGTTTATGGGCATTATCGACAAAGACGGTGTATTGCTGTCGAGTAACAGCAAGCTGCATGAACTGCTCTACAATCAGGGTTACAAGTTAGGAACACCTTTGCAAGAACATCAGCACTGGGAAGATTCTGCCAGTGAGGTGTTGAAAGAGTATTTTGTTGAGCGAGATGATCACCCATCTTTGCGCTTTGAAGCTGAGGTTTGGTGCCGAGATCGCGGTGCCATGGTATTGGATATCTCATTAAAGCCGATGCCGGGTAGTGAAGAAGGTGATATTCAGTTCTTGTTTGAGGCGCGCGATGTGACTTCACGTAAGCTGGCTGAGAATAAACTATTCCAGCGGGAAGCGAACCTAAAGCTCTATTACGACAAGCAACCCGTAATGATGATTACCTTGGATGGTAATAACCGCATCCAACAAGTGAACCAGTTTGCCGAAGAGCTGCTTGGCTACCCACTGGATGAACTGTTAGGTCATCGTCCTAGAGAGTTCTACGTCGATGAGAACGCGATGATTCCACGTCATATCTTGTTGCAGCCACAGCATAAGATTCGTGGCGTCTGGCGTCGTGATATTGAATATCGTCATGCCGATGGCAGCACGATCTGGATTCGAGAAAATATCCGTCCGCTGGTGGAGTCTGATCAATTATTGATTGTGGGTGAGGACATCACCGAGACACATGAGCTTTCTGAAAAATTGGAGTATCAGGCGCGCTATGACTTGCTGACTGATACCTTTAACCGCAACCACTTTGAGCAAGAACTGCAAAAGGCACTCAAAGAAGTTGAGAGCCACATGCGTACCCACGCAATGCTGTTCTTAGACCTAGACCAGCTGAAAGTACTGAACGATACCGCCGGGCATGAAGCGGGCGATGCTGCGATCTTGTTTAGCGCGCAGTTATTGGAAGAGGTACTGCCATACAATGCGGTATTGGCGCGTATGGGGGGGGACGAGTTTGCGGTACTCATCAAAGACTGTACTGAGCGAGATGCGGTGAATGTGTGTCGCAGTATTATCTCGATGATGGGCGACAATCCATTCTTGTGGGATGACATCCGACTTAACTTAACCTGCTCTATCGGTATTCGATTGATCGACCATACTGCCGCAACGCCACAAATGGTGCATGCTCAGGCAGACGCGGCGTGTCATGCGGCTAAAGAGGAAGGGCGTAACCGTTATCACCTCTACCATCAAGATGATGAAGACTTACGTCGACGTCACCTAGAGATGGAATGCGTTAACCTAGTGCATGAAGCCCTGGCCAATGATCGCCTGGAGTTGTTTGCACAGCGTATTCTTGGCTTAGACGAAGACAGCGACAAAATGCACTTCGAGATCTTGGTGCGGATAAAGAATGTGGATGGGGAATACATCTCTCCGGGGATCTTCATGCCTGCTTCTGAGCGCTACAACATTGCGCATTTGATTGACCGCCAAGTGATCGGTCAGACACTCAGTTGGTTAGAGCAACGCCCACATCTGGTTGATGATTTAGGGATGTGTTCTATTAACCTTTCCGGCCACTCGATGGGCAATCGAGAGTTTGTTGAGTTCTTGATTGAAAGCTTGAGTAACTCGTCGATTCCGTGTCATAAAATCTGCTTAGAGATCACCGAAACAGCAGCGATGAGCAACATGAAACAGGCGATCAAGTTCTTCACTCGAATCAAAGACCTTGGTTGTATGATTGCGCTCGATGACTTCGGTTCTGGTTTATCGTCGTTTGGTTACTTGAAGAAGCTGCCAGTCGACATCGTTAAGATCGATGGCCTGTTCGTGCGTGATATTGATGTCAATGAGATGGACCATGTGATGGTTCGCTCTATCAATGATTTAGCCAAGCAGATGGGTAAGCACACAGTGGCTGAGTTCGTTGAAAACACCCAGATCATCGACAAGCTGATTGAGCTTGGTGTGAACTATGCACAGGGCTACATTATTGGCCGACCTAAGCCACTTGCTGAGCTGGTTGATGAACTTCAGCAAGAGCGAGTGCTAGAAAATGCAAACTAACTAGGCCTTGTGTACGGGCCTTGTTTTAATCTCGTTACTTTCGGTGCTAATAGTTTGCACCGCTAATATGTATTGTTGAGGCAATCAGGTAAACTGGTTGCCTCTTTTGTTTTGAATACTACTGTCTGTTGGAGACGACCTTGCAACTACAACTGATTTGCGAAGATGCTACCCAAATCGATCATCTGAATGACTTAGCGACTCGTTGGAATTTATCTCACGATGAAAACAGCGAATTTGCTTTGGTGCTGACTAGCGAGCGACTTGAGCTGCGCAAAGTAGACGAGCCCAAGTTAGGCGCTATCTTCGTTGATTTAGTTGGCGGCGCGGTTGGTCATCGACGTAAGTTTGGTGGTGGCAAAGGTCAAGCTATCGCCAAGGCGGCAGGTTTGAATAAAGGCGCTACGCCAACCATTCTTGATGGTACGGCTGGCCTAGGGCGCGATGCATTTGTACTGGCTTCCCTAGGTTGCAAGGTGCAGATGGTCGAGCGTCATCCTGTTGTTGCAGCGTTGCTTGATGATGGATTACAGCGTGCGCAGCAAGACCCTGATATCGGTGGTTGGGTTAGTGAGCGTATGAAGTTGATTCACGCTTCAAGCCATGATGCGCTGGATAAGCTCAGTGACGACCCTAGCTTTGAGCAACCGGATGTGGTGTATCTAGATCCAATGTACCCACACCCTGAGAACAAAAAGAAATCGGCTCTAGTCAAAAAAGAGATGCGCGTATTCCAATCTTTGGTTGGTGCAGATTTAGATGCTGATGCGCTATTGGCGCCTGCAATGAAGCTCGCATCAAAGCGAGTTGTAGTCAAAAGACCTGATTATGCGGCTTGGTTAGATGAGCAAAAACCGAGTATGGCGATCGAAACCAAAAAGAACCGTTTTGACGTGTATGTGAAAGCATCAATGACTTAGCGATACGCTAAGAAAATTTCCCGTCATAAATACGATAAATTGCTATTTAACACTTGCGATAGTCGCGTTACGGATGTATATCTAACTAAGAATCATTATTATTCTTAGCTGGAGTTGTAGCATGGCTAAACGCTTTTGTAAGTTAAACCGTCGAGACATTACCGAACACCTAGGCGAGATCCACAGCTTGGTTACTGAACCTAAGTTTGTGTGTCGCTCTTGTGCACGTTCATCGGCGGACGAAGCGAACCTATGCAAACCAACAGCAATCCCACCGCTCGGTTGCCAGAATAAGCCCGCTGAAGAGAAGGTGGCTTGTGGTCTGTTAGCCGAAACGCTACCAAAGCCTGAAGTCACCTTGGCTGAGATGCCTGATTCATCTGTACAACTGTTTGACCCAGCCGCTGCTCTTGGAGACGAAGACAAACAAGCGTCACCGAAAAAAGCCAAACTGAAAAAACGCATTGCTAACGCGAGTGGTGATGAGAAATCAGAACTGAAGCGAGCGAAGAAAGCGGCGAAGAAACAAGAGAAATACAACAAGAAGCTGGCGAAGATGATTAAGAAGCAGCAAAAGCTGTTTAAGAAAAGCCAGAAGCTGGAAAGTGAATTGGAACGCATCAACCTACGACTTGATGATGTAGCCTTCACGGAAAACCAGGCTGTGGTTGTGAATCACATTCACTAACACCAGCTGTTAAACATTATTCAACGCGTTAGCCAGATCTAAAAAGAGCGACCTAAGGTCGCTCTTTTGCTTTTTGTTTCCGCAGAGAACTTGGTCGCGCCAGCGCATTTAAATCTGTTGGGCGTTGCTCGCCGATCTCGCGACACGCTTTTTCACCCACGTCTCATTTACGATGAGAGAAAGCAAAATAACCCCGCCGCCAATCGAAAGTCGCACTAAATCAACGTCTCGGTTCCAGATCAGGATGTTCACCACCAAACCAGCAGGCACTAATACGTTGTTCATTACGGCAAGTGCACCTGCGTTTACCATGCATGCGCCTTTGTTCCACATAAAGTAGCCCAATCCAGAAGCGATTAAGCCAAGGTAGATCAGGATTCCCCATTGAAGTGAAGTGGTTGGTAGTTTTTCAGGGTTGCCTAGTAGTAAGAAAGCAACCGAAGCCACACATAGAGCGCCGAGGTAGAAATAGCCAAATACGGTATGTTGAGGAAGTTCTGTCGATTCCTTCTCCATCACGACTTTATAGCCCACCTGACCAATCGCAAAGCATAGGTTCGCGCCCTGTACGACTAGGAAGCCAACTAAAAAGTTGTCGTTGATGCCGGCGAACTTAATGAATACCGCGCCTAATACCGCAATCGCAGCCGTGACTAAGTACCAAGGTGAGAACTGCCCTTTGAGAAAGTCATAAATCAGGGTGACATAAATTGGGGTAAAGACAGTAAATAGCAAAACTTCCGGTACGGATAGTAGCAAGAAAGATTGGTAATAGAAGCAGTACATCAGGCCAAGCTGAATACCACCAATTGCCATCAATTTGCCGATCAATTTCCCAGGGATGCCACGGAATTTCAGGAAAGGAAGAAACACGATACCTGCTAGAGCAACACGCATCAGAACAGAGAACCAAGAATCAACCTGACCAGCAAGGTAGACGCCGATCAGGCTAAAAGAGAAGGCCCATAGGAGGGTAACACCAGCTAAATAGCTCATAGTAAAACTTCGTTAATAAGATATGAGCCGTATGTTACCTAACCTTAAATCATTAGTCTTCTGAATCTCTCAGAGGCACGACCAGCATATCCACCGGAGAGGCGTTGATCAGTTGTCGTGTTGAAGAGAGCAGCTTGCTCCAAAAATCTTGATGGTGCCCACATACCACTAAATCAACGTTGTATTCGGTGATGGTATCGCAAAGTTCATGGCTCAAATCACCGCTACCTACAAGCGTATGAGTGATCGGGTATTGAGCGTGCTCCGCAAAGTTTTGTAGCTGAATGCGAGACGCTTCCATCGCGTTGTGTTGGGTCTCTGCCATATTGATGTCAATCAGTCCGGTATAGAGCTCTGCGTAGTTAATATCGATATGGATAAAAGAGACTTTGGCTTCTAATGGCTTAGCCAATGCTACCGCTTTATCCACAATCAATTTGCTGTCATCTGATAAATCGACCGCGACCAAAATATGTTTGTAACTCATATCGCTACCTCCTTTATTCATTGTCTAATTTAAGATTAGCACTATGCGGTGTCTTTTTTTGCTGAAGTGATCTCATATCCATCGTCTTGCGTAGTGTCGGTTCGAAATATCGGTTAACTAATGGTCAGCGAGATATTAATAAAATAGTGATATAGTAAAGAAAATTGAGGATGTACTTAGGAGTCTTAAATGCTGTCAAAAACTATGGTTGAGCAACTGAACGATCAAATTAATCTAGAATTTTTCTCATCCAATCTATACTTACAAATGAGTGCTTGGTGTGAAGACAAAGGATTTGAAGGTGCAGCAGAGTTTCTGCGTGCTCATGCGGTAGAAGAAATGGAACACATGCAGCGTCTTTTTACTTACGTAAGTGAAACAGGTGCAATGCCAATTCTGGGTGCGATTGAAGCACCAAAACATGAATTTGAAAGCCTTGGCGCAGTATTCCGTGAAACCTACGAACACGAGCAGATGATTACTGAAAAGATCAATAAGCTGGCTCACGTTGCTTTCAGCACACAAGACTACTCAACCTTTAACTTCCTGCAATGGTACGTTGCAGAGCAACACGAAGAAGAGAAGTTGTTTAAAGGTGTATTGGATAAGCTAGAGCTTGTTGGTGAAGACGGTAAAGCACTGTTCTTTATTGATAAAGACTTAGCGCAATTGGCAAAAGATGGTTCATCTTCAATCATGGATGCTCCTGCAGTCTAGGCTGTAAGAAAAAGACTCTGATTATCTTTTTCTTTTGAGTTTTCCTTTGAAGATGTAGGGAGGAAAGGATGATCAGCGGCGACACTATTCTATTTGCACTAATGGTTGTGACTTGTGTGAATTGGGCGCGTTATTTTACTGCGCTAAGAACACTCATCTATATTATGCGAGAAGCACATCCTCTACTTTATCAACAAGTAGACGGAGGTGGGTTCTTCACAACTCATGGCAATATGACCAAACAAGTTCGCTTGTTTAGTTACATCAAAAGCAAAGAGTACCATCATCACCACGACGAAGTGTTCACTTCCAAGTGTGATCGTGTAAGACAGTTGTTCATACTCTCTTCTGCTCTGCTGGGTGTGACGTTATTGTCTGCGTTTATCGTTTAGGTGAGAGATACGTGTGATTAGAGCGTCGGTTGTTCGTTTGGCGAGCTTAGCAATGTTAGACAAGCTTCTCGCGCAATAGCCGCTGTCTGAGATTTGTACGATTGAACACCAATTGCAAAGTTTAAAATTGCCGCTAAAATAGCGAGCAATTAGTAAGGATGTGCTGTTAACGCACATCCTTTTTTATTGATGGCATTTTGAGAACAGGGCGTACTCGGAATGCAAAGTGAAGAAAGCAGAACCACAATGAGTGAAAAATTTGATGTAATCGTGATTGGTGCGGGCGCCGCAGGCTTAATGTGTGCCGCGGAAGCTGGTAAACGCGGCCGACGAGTGCTGGTGGTTGATCATGCGAAAAAGCCAGGCAGAAAAATTTTAATCTCAGGTGGTGGCCGCTGTAACTTCACTAATTACGATGTATCAGCGAACAACTTCCTGTGTAATAACCCTCACTTCGTAAAGTCGGCTTTGTCTCAATACACCAACTGGGATTTCATCTCTATGGTGAGTAAGTACGGCATTGAGTTCGAAGAACGCGATCATGGGCAGCTGTTCTGTGTGAATGACCATACCGCAAAAGACATCGTCAGCATGCTGCTTGAAGAGTGTCAGCAAGCGAAAGTCGAACAGCGCTACCGATGCGATGTTCATTCCATTGAAAAGACCTATTCTGGCTTCAAAATGCACCTCAATACCGACCAAGTTGAGTGTGATTCACTGGTGGTAGCGACCGGTGGTTTGTCGATGCCTAAGCTGGGCGCCACGCCATTTGGCTACAAGATTGCCGAGCAGTTTGGTTTGTCTGTGATGCCAACTACGGCAGGCTTAGTACCGTTCACGCTACATAAAGAAGACAAAGAAGATTTCGCTGAGCTTTCTGGTATCGCGATTCCTGCGGAGATCACGGCGCAAGATGGTACTTTGTTTAAAGAAGCGCTGCTGTTTACGCACCGCGGTCTATCTGGCCCTTCAGTATTGCAAATCTCTTCGTTCTGGAAAGCGGGTCAGTCGGTTTCGATTAATCTAGTACCAGAAGCTGATGTGACTGAGTTGTTGGCGAACTCTCGTGAGAAGCATCCAAATCAGAGCTTAAAGAACACATTGGCAAAAGTATTACCTAAGCGTTTTGTTGAGGTATTGATTGACCGTAAAGAGCTGGAAGACAAACCGCTTAAGCAGTTCAATGAAAAGCAGCTTAATGGCATTGTTGAGCACCTAGAGAACTGGAAAATCGCACCCAATGGTACTGAAGGCTATCGTACTGCGGAAGTTACGCTCGGTGGTGTTGATACCGATCACCTGTCATCCAAAACCATGGAATGTAAGAACATCAAAGGCTTGTTCTTCATTGGCGAAGTGATGGATGTAACTGGCTGGCTTGGTGGTTACAACTTCCAATGGTGTTGGTCGAGCGGCTTTGCGGCGGGCCAGTGGGTATAAGCATTTCGCTTTTCTAAGCTATATAAAGCACATAAAAATGGCGAGTCATACGACTCGCCATTTTTGTATCTAGTTTAGAGTTAAAGGTAACTCAATTGATGGCTTTCGCGACCAATCGAGTATTTTCGCTCTTATTTACGCAGCTTTGTTTTTTGAAAGTTTGATCTGTTGAATCACCAAACCAGCAATAATCAGCACCAGACCAAAAAGGGTTGATGGGTGAATGTCTTCGCCGATAATAGTGGAAAGTAGCATCAAAGAGATAAACGGTGATGCGAAAATTAGATTACTGATACGGGCCGTATTGTTGGTGAGTTTCAGTGCTGATAGCCACAACACAAAGGTAATCCCCATCTCAAACAGACCAACGTAAGTCACCGCCATCCATCCCTTAGCCGTGATTTGGCTAAAGCTCTCGCCTTCATAAAGGGTTAAACCAATCGCGAAGGGCAATGCCACTAAGAAACCAAGCAGTACACCCACCACAGGATCAGCCTTGTTTTTGGTGTTAAGGATCCAGTAGCCCGCCCAAAGCAGGGTTGAAAGCAGTGCCAACGCGACGCCAAGTGGGCTATCGAACTGCATACCTAGTACATCGCCTTTGGTGGCAATCACGACCACACCCGCATAACTGAAGGTACAAGCCACCCAATCTTGCCTACGAATCTTTTGTCCCAGAAAAACCGCTGCCATCAGCGTTAGCGTGATAGCCCAGCTGTAGTTGATGGCTTGAGCTTGAGAAGCTGGCAACAGGTCGTATGCTTTGAAGAGAATCAGGTAGTAGGCCAGCGGGTTAACCAAACCAAGCAGTAGGTAGTACCAAGGGTTTGATAGGAATGTTGTGCTTAGCTGAGAGAGCTTACCTTGGAAGGCGCAGACCGCGATCAGCGCAATCGACGACACAATGCTGGCAATGGTCAGCATTTGGATAGGTGAAAACTCAGCAAGGGTCAGCTTAAAAGCAGTAGCGACCGTTGACCACAGTAGCACTGCGGAAAGGCCAAAGCCCAAGGCACGACGTTCGTTCATGGCAACTCATTCTAATTGGGTGGGACTGAATACGGAGCGCTTAGTCTATCTGTCGAATTTTAATACGGCAAACTGGACATTTATCCAGTATCAAAATACCATTTAATGAGTTATTTCCAATTAGGCTAAATCATTATCATGCAATGGATTATCGAACATCAGGCAACGCTTATTGCTGCAATTTCTGGCGCACTCGTCAGTGGCGGCGTCGTGGGTTGGTGGGTTAAACAGAAACTCTCTTTTCAGCAGCGATTGCTCGAGCAGCAACTTGAGTCTGATCGTTTGTTGCATGAATCACAGCAGTCACAGCTCAAGTCCTCACTTGCAGAGGCGCAACAAGAGCTCGATGAGCTAGATGATGAGCGAGACAAAACCGCATTCGAGCTTAAACAAGCGCACGGCAAGGTGATGGCTGCGATGGAAAAGCTTCGCTATTTCGAAGCGGTCAAACAAGAACGCCAGCAGTACGCTGATGAGATCAATGTGTTGAAAGATCATAAATCTGAGTTGGAGGCTGAACTGCGTGAGCAAGAAGCAAGGCACGATCAAGAAAATCTTGCCAATAGCGAAAAGCTGCAATTGTTAGAGCAGGCTGAATCACGCCTGAAGCAGCAGTTTGAGCATCTTGCCAATCAGCTGTTTGAAACCAAAACCGCTAAGGTCGACCAACAAAACAAGCAGAGCCTAGAGGGGCTACTCTCACCGTTAAGAGAGCAATTAGAAGGCTTTAAGAAGCAGGTTAATGACAGCTTTAGCCAAGAAGCCAAAGAGCGTCACACCTTGGTGCATGAACTGAAGAATCTACAGCGCCTTAATGAAAGTATGACTCGCGAAGCGGTTAACCTGACTCAAGCGCTCAAGGGTGATAACAAGCAACAAGGTAACTGGGGTGAAGTAGTATTGGCTCGTGTGCTTGCTGAGTCTGGCCTGCGAGAAGGGCATGAGTACCAAACGCAAGTGAATCTACAAAACGATGCTGGTAAGCGTTATCAACCGGATGTGATTGTCCACTTGCCGCAAGATAAGCAAGTGGTCGTGGATTCAAAAATGGCGTTGGTTGCGTTTGAACGCTACTTCAATGCCGAAACCGATCAACAGCGTGATGCCGCATTGCGTGATCACTTGGTCTCACTGAGAGCGCACATCAAAGGACTGAGCCAGAAGGATTATCATCAGCTCAAAGGCATCCAAAGCTTAGATTACGTGTTGATGTTTATTCCGGTCGAGCCTGCATTCCAAGTGGCGATTCAGGCTGACCCTAGCTTGGTGAAAGACGCGATGGAGCAAAACATTATTTTGGTTAGCCCAACCACCTTGCTGGTGGCACTGCGTACCATTGATAACTTGTGGCGCAATGAAAGGCAAAACCAGAACGCTCAGGTGATTGCCGAACGCGCAAGCAAGCTTTACGACAAACTGCGCTTGTTTGTCGATGACATGGAAGGTCTTGGTAGCTCGCTAGATAGGGCGAACCAAAGCTACCAAGGCGCGATGAACAAGCTAGTAACAGGCCGAGGCAACGTGATTCGTCAGGCGGAAAGCTTCAAGCAATTAGGCGTTGAGGTGAAGAAACCTATCTCTATTGGCTTGGCAGAAATGGCGCAAAATGAGGCTTTTTCAGAAAATGCCTCCTTAGTAGAAAGACAACCCGCTGAGGATAAAGTAAACTAATCGGCCGCAGCGCCTCTAAACACAGAGTGTGCTGTCGATGAGAACTTACCATGGTAGATAACAGCATTATGGACACAAGCGTGCAGACAAATTCAGCAGTAGAGTCAGAAACCACACACTTTGGTTTCGAAACAGTCGCGAAAGACGAAAAAGTCGCGAAAGTAGCAGAGGTATTTCACTCTGTAGCCGCTAAATACGACATCATGAATGACTTAATGTCGGGTGGTGTTCACCGTTTGTGGAAACGATTCACGATTGATTGCAGTGGCGTTCGCCCTGGTCAACGTATTCTAGACCTTGGTGGTGGTACTGGTGACCTAACGGCGAAATTCTCGCGCATCGTTGGTGAAAAAGGCCACGTAGTTCTTGCTGATATCAACAATTCAATGCTGAATGTTGGCCGCGATAAGCTGCGTGATAGCGGTATTGTCGGCAACGTACATTACGTACAAGCGAATGCTGAAGAGCTGCCTTTCCCAGACAACTACTTCGATTGCATTACTATCAGCTTCTGTCTGCGTAACGTAACCGATAAAGATAAAGCACTTCGCTCTATGTACCGTGTGCTTAAGCCGGGCGGTCGCCTATTGGTTCTAGAGTTTTCTAAGCCAGTACTTGAGCCACTTTCAAAAGTATATGATGCGTACTCATTCCACCTATTGCCAAAAATGGGTGAGCTGATTGCTAATGATGCAGACAGCTACCGTTACCTTGCAGAATCTATTCGCATGCACCCAGACCAAGAAACGCTGGAAGGCATGATGCAAGAAGCTGGTTTTGAGAATACGAAATACTACAACCTAACGGGTGGCATTGTTGCGCTGCACCGAGGTTACAAGTTCTAGTTGAACTTGGTAGCAAGCGCTTTGAGCGTGTTAGATAAAAAATAAGAATAAAGATAGAACGGATAGGTTAAGGCTTATCCGTTTTCAAAGGTAAGGACAGTCATGCCATTTGATCCATTGGTAACCGCGGTTATTGAAACTTCTTTGAATACGCTAGTAAACGATGATCCAGCACTGGTTCGTCGTTTGTCTCGTTTAAAAGGGCAGATCATTCAAGTCAATTTGAAAGAGTTGAATAAAACACTTACGTTCGTTTTCAGCCAACAAATTGATGTGTTGTCAGAGTACGAAGGGCAACCTGATTGCTACTTATCTTTGAACCTATCCGTATTGCCAGAACTGCGTGAGCAATCGAATATCACTAAGCTTATCAAGCAAGATAAGTTGATTTTGGAAGGTGATATTCAGTTGGCACAGAAGTTTTCTCAGCTGATGACAGACTGCAAACCTGACTTGGAAGAGTGGCTGTCTCGCGTGACAGGTGATGTGGTGGCTCATACCGTGGTCCAAGGCGTTAAAAACGTTGGCGGCTTTGTAGCAAAACAGGCGACTAAGCATCAAAACCATGTTGCTCAAGTTCTGACTGAAGAGTGGAAGATCGCTCCAGCGCCATTAGAGGTGGCACATTTTTGCGATCAGGTTGACGACGTGAAAAGCTCAGCTGCACGCCTTGAAGCTAAGTTGAACGCTCTGTTGGAGAAAGCATGACCCCAACAGAACTGAAACGTCTTTATCATATTATCAAGGTACAGTTGGAATATGGCCTTGATGAATTGATGCCAGAGCACCAATTGACCAAAGCACCTCTGTTGGCGAGAAAGTCACTGTTTTGGATTAAGAACAAGCACAAAGATAAAGAGTTAGGGCATCGTCTACGTCTGGCTTTGCAAGAGCTAGGGCCTGTGTGGATCAAGTTTGGACAGATGATGTCGACACGTCGTGATCTGTTCCCCCCTCATATCGCTGACCAGTTGGCATTGCTGCAAGACCAAGTGGCGCCGTTTGATGGTGAACTGGCTAAGCAAGATATGGAGAAGGCACTGGGTGGCAGTTTAGACAACTGGTTTACTGACTTCGATATTACACCGCTTGCTTCAGCGTCTATTGCTCAGGTGCATACTGCGAAGTTAAAAGAGAACGGCCGAGAGGTAGTTCTGAAGGTAATTCGACCAGATATTCGCCCGGTGATTGATGCAGATCTAAAACTGATGCATCGAATGGCGAGTATAGTCGCTAAGTCGCTTCCTGAAGCACGTCGTTTAAGACCGGTTGAGGTGGTTCACGAGTACGAAAAAACCTTACTTGATGAATTGGACCTACGCCGAGAGGCTGCAAATGCCATTCAACTGCGTCGTAATTTTGAAGGCAGCGAAGAGCTATACGTTCCTGAGGTGATTCCTGATTTAAGCAGCGAAACCTTGATGGTATCAGAGCGTATTTACGGTATTCAGGTGTCGGATGTTGAGACCTTAAAAGCCAACGGCACTAACATGAAATTGTTGGCGGAACGTGGTGTGACAGTATTTTTCACCCAAGTGTTTCGAGACAGCTTTTTCCATGCCGACATGCACCCGGGGAACGTCTTCGTTAACCCTGAGAATCCAGACAACCCTCAATGGATTGGTCTCGATTGTGGCATTGTCGGCACACTCAACAGTGAAGATAAGCGTTATTTAGCTGAAAACTTGCTGGCTTTCTTCAACCGAGATTATCGTAAAGTCGCAGAACTGCACGTTGATTCGGGCTGGGTACCGCACGATACCAATGTGAACGATTTCGAGTTCGCGATCCGCATGGTGTGTGAGCCGATCTTTGCTAAGCCACTGGGTGAGATCTCATTTGGCCATGTGTTGCTAAACTTATTTAATACAGCAAGACGTTTCAACATGGAGGTTCAGCCTCAGTTGGTACTTCTGCAAAAGACCTTGTTGTATGTTGAAGGGTTAGGTCGTCAGTTGTATCCACAACTCGACTTGTGGGAAACAGCAAAGCCTTTCCTTGAAACTTGGATGATGAATCAGGTGGGGCCGCAAGCTGTGATTAACGCAGTGAAAGAGCGAGCGCCATTCTGGGCAGAAAAACTGCCAGAGCTGCCAGAGTTACTTTATGACAGCTTGCGCCAAGGTAAAGCGATGAACCACAGAATGGATCAGCTTTACCAAGGTTACCGAGAGAGTAAGCGTCAGCAAGCAACTGGAAAGTTTTTGTTTGGCGTTGGAGCCACTTTAGTCGTATGCTCCGCAATATTAGTTTCAAGCCCTTATGAGCAGCTATCTATGGGCTGTGGCATCGCAGGTGTCACATTTTGGCTGCTTAGTTGGCGAGCTTACCGTCGTTAGACAGTAGACTCTCTTTATATTTTTTTGTGTAGACAGACCCGAGGACAATGACAATGGGTGGTATCAGTATTTGGCAACTTCTAATCATTGCTGTAATTGTAATTTTGCTATTCGGAACGAAGAAACTGCGCGGTATGGGTGGTGACTTAGGTTCAGCGGTTAAAGGCTTCAAGAAAGCAATGAGCGATGATGAAAAGCCTGCAGACAAGAAAGACGCAGACTTCGAACCAAAGAATATTGAACAGCAGAAGACAGAAGCGACTGCTGAAACAAAGAAAGACAAAGAGCAGGCGTAAATCGTGTTTGATATCGGTTTTTGGGAACTGGTATTAATATCTGTCGTTGGGTTAGTGGTTCTAGGGCCTGAGCGTTTGCCTGTAGCAATTCGCAGTGTATCCAAGTTTGTGGGTGCGGCGAAAAGTATGGCAAACAGTGTGAAAGATGAACTTTCTCACGAGCTTAAGGTGCAAGAGCTACAAGAAAATCTACGCAAGGCGGAACAAATGGGTATGGAAGATTTATCTCCAGACCTTAAAGCGTCAGTCGATGAACTAAAGCAGGCCGCTGCTGAAGTTCAACGTCCATACGCTAAGCCTGAGTCTGATAAGCCGAGTGAGACTACACCTAGTGTCACGGAAACTGTGGAATCTGAAACCATTCAGGTTAACAGTGAAGCTTCAGCACCGTCAGATAAAAAAGCCGAATAGTCTCGCAAGGAGGGGTCGCCAGATATACGCGGCTCCTTTTCGATCTTCCTGTTTAAGAGGTTTGAAATGTCTTCGACTGAGCAGACACAGCCTTTAATTAGCCATCTTCTAGAACTCCGTAATCGACTACTACGATCGATTCTTGCCGTTTTAGTGGTGTTTATCGGGCTAATTTATTTTGCTAATGATATTTATGAATTCGTATCAGCACCTTTGGTAGATCGCCTACCTGAAGGGGCGACGATGATCGCAACCGATGTTGCATCGCCATTTTTCACACCTTTAAAACTAACGTTAATTGCTGCTGTGTTTGTTGCGGTGCCGTTTATTTTGTATCAGGTGTGGGCTTTTGTGGCTCCGGGTTTATACAAGCATGAGAAGCGCTTGATCATGCCACTTTTGGCTTCAAGTTCTCTGTTGTTTTACTGTGGTGTGGCGTTTGCTTACTTCGTGGTATTCCCATTGGTATTCAGCTTCTTTACGGCTATCTCGTTAGGGCAGGTAGAGTTTGCGACGGACATATCGAGTTATCTTGATTTTGTACTCGCACTGTTCTTTGCTTTTGGTATTGCCTTTGAAGTACCAGTGGCGATTATCTTGTTGTGTTGGACGGGTGCAACGACACCTAAAGCGCTAGCCGAGAAGCGCCCTTACATTGTCGTGGGTGCTTTTATTATCGGTATGATGCTGACACCACCAGATATGATTTCTCAAACACTGTTGGCGATTCCAATGTGTATCCTGTTTGAGATCGGTCTGTTCTTCGCTCGCTTTTATGTGCGTAAGCCTGATGCTGATGAAGAAGAAGCGGAATCGTAAGTCAGAGCTCTGCAGCAAAAATCAAAGAATAAAAAAAGCGGCCCTAGGCCGCTTTTTTATTCTTCTTCGTTATCGAATTTTCAACTGATAGCCACAGTTCTGACATACATAGAGCTCTTTAATGCCCAAGACTTTATGCCATAGAGTTCGATGCTGACGTTGTAAGTATTGTGAGTGGTCACACATTATTAACTACCTCTATATGCAGGCGGTTGATAATATACATGTCACCCTGTTTTAACAAATGAATTTTATTGAAAACAATAGAAATTGGTTATCTATATTATTTATAAATTAAACAATGATTTAGCGTTGGCTGTTGTGATTTTTTCAACCTCTTCTAGAGTGATGCCTCTTAGCTCTGCAATGCGCTTTGCGACTAACTCTGTGTACGCAGGTTCATTGCGTTTACCACGGTTTGGCGCTGGCGCTAAGTAAGGGCAGTCTGTTTCTAAGATAACGAAGTCCATATCAAGGTGTGGAATCACCTTATCCATACCTGAATTCTTAAAGGTCGACACCCCCCCTAAACCAAGGTGGAAGCCGAGCGCATTGATCGCTTGAGCTTCTTCTAGGCTACTGCCAAAGCAGTGAAATACACCACGTAAGCTGCCGTCTTGTTCTTGTTTTAGCAGAGTCAGGGTCTCTTCTATTGAATCGCGAGTGTGGATCACCACCGGCAGGTCGAGCTCTTTTGCCCACTGCAGTTGGGTAACGAAAGCCATCTCTTGTTCGGCTTTAAAGGTTTTATCCCAGTAGAGGTCGATACCGATTTCACCCACTGCGATAAAGTCGCGTTTATCGAACCAAGCGCGAATGGTCTTTAGCGTTTCTTCAATATTTCCATCCACATAACAAGGGTGTAAGCCCATCATTGAACGACATACTTCCGGAAATTGAGCTTCCGTTGCTAGCATTGGCTCGATAGATTCTAGGTCGATGTTTGGTAGTAGAATCGTATCAATACCTTGAGCCAGTGCGCGCTGCACTACCTGTTCGCGGTCTTCATCGAATTCGCTAGCGTAAATATGAGCATGAGTGTCGATCATTGTTTTGTCCTGAATGCGGTCTTTACTGAGTTGCCATGAGTATACGGCAGTGTGAGGAGAAGGTCATTTTTTGCCATTTCTCCCTGTTTTTGAGTGGGTTTTATATTTTACTGCTAGCGTCCTGAGCCATCAGTGATATGCTTTTGCCTGTATTTAGCACTTTTCATATCTGAGTATTTCGGTACTTAGACTAGGCAAGGAGAATCTAGTGTCTGTTTCAATTCAAGGTCAATTCCCAGGTCGCCGTATGCGCCGTATGCGTAAGCACGACTTTAGCCGTCGCCTAATGGCAGAAAATCAATTGTCTGTGGATGATCTAATCTACCCAATGTTTATCCTAATGGGTAAAGACCGCCGCGAGCCTGTAGAGTCTATGCCGGGTGTTGAACGCCTGTCGATCGACCTTATGCTTGAGGAAGCGGATTACCTTTCTAAATTGGGTGTTCCTGCGATTGCTCTATTCCCAGTCGTGAACCAAGATGCTAAAAGCTTATGCGCGGCTGAAGCCCATAACTCTGAAGGTTTGGTTCAGCGTGCTGTACGTTCACTAAAAGAACATGTGCCGAACATTGGTGTTATCACAGATGTCGCGTTAGACCCGTTCACCACACATGGCCAAGATGGCATCATCGATGAAGATGGCTACGTGATGAATGATGAGACAACAGAAGTGCTGATCAAACAGGCACTTTCTCACGCTGAAGCGGGTGCTGACGTGGTTGCCCCATCGGATATGATGGATGGTCGTATCGGTAAGATTCGTGAAGCGTTAGAAGAAGCGGGTCACATTCACACTCAAATCATGGCGTACTCTGCGAAATACGCGTCGTGCTACTACGGCCCATTCCGTGATGCTGTCGGCAGTGCATCTAACCTGAAAGGTGGTAACAAGAAGAACTACCAGATGGATCCTGCAAACAGTGATGAAGCCATTCACGAAGTTGCTATGGACCTTAACGAAGGTGCGGACATGGTGATGGTTAAACCGGGCATGCCTTACCTAGATATCGTGCGCCGCGTGAAGCATGAGCTGCAAGCTCCGACGTATGCATACCAAGTGTCTGGCGAATACGCGATGCACAAAGCGGCGATTCAAAACGGCTGGCTGAAAGAGCGCGATACAGTAATGGAATCACTACTGTGCTTTAAGCGTGCTGGCGCGGATGGCATCCTAACTTACTTTGCTAAAGATGTCGCTGAGTGGCTAGCTGAAGACAATGCAAAGGCCGCAGAGCACCTAAGAGAAAAGTAACGTCTTTAATTTAAGCTAAAAGATTATTTAAAGGGTTGGCCGTCGTGCCAACCCTTTCGTTTATGAGGGGGGAAAGTATGTCAGTCATCGTACGTGAAGGCTCACTGGAAGAAGTGGTTTCGGTTGTTGAGCAGATTGACGAGTTTGCTCAAAAAGAGAGTGTGGCTTCTCTTTCACAACGCTTATCAGGCAAAAAGAGTTTGATTTTAGTCGCGGAAGAAGCGGGCGTGCTACTGGGTTTTAAGATCGGCTATGAATTGGAACCGAACACTTTTTACAGTTGGTTTGGTGGTGTATCGCCGCTCGCTAGAAACAAAGGAGTCGCACAGGCTCAATTAGATGTGCAAGAACAGTGGGTGAAACAACAAGGCTACCAACAACTCAAAGTGAAATCGCGTAATCAGTTTCCTGCTATGCTGCGCCTATTACTGAGGAATGGTTACCAAATCGAAAAACTGGAAGAAAAAGAGGATATTCGAGAGCATCGTATTCATTTCGTGAAGCAACTATCGGCATAAGTAACGTCTCGAATTCTTGGCATTAATCAGTCAAATGAAATTAAATGAGATTTATTATCATTTAGTGGTTGACTATTAAATGAGAATCATTATTATTAAACCTGTCTTAGGGAATGAGGAAATGTTCACAAGGATGTTAAGTAATCAAGTATCAACTTGGTTACCCAACAGAATTCTCGCGAACTTGTACTAAGTTCTTTTTGACACGACATTGCTCACATTGCTTCCAGTGTAATTTATAGCTTTTAGGTAAAGCTGTGGTATTCAATTTGAATGGCTTTACCGGTTTTTGCTAGGCGACATCTTCGGGTGTCGCTTTTTTTATGCCTACCATTTCAACAGGATGCATATTTAGTAGCACGTATTTTTATGAATAAAACGCCATCAGCATTCTTTTCCACAACGCAAGATCTTAAAAAGATCGTTGATCATCTGTTCGATCTGTAAATTTTTACTTTATTTTCAATGGTTTGGTTATGTTTTTTGCTCTATCTGTCTTAGTTCTCAACAGGGTGGATAAATAATATAAACAGAGTTATCCACAGAACGCCTGTGTCTAAGAACAAAAAATAACAACAAATTGATTATATCGAACACAACCGAGTGAACGGATACGGATCGACAACGTGGAATCCAACCAACAGACGTGGCATTCTTAACAGATAATTTCTGTACTTACTGGATACACAAACATTATGGCTCGTATTCCTGATAATCCATTGATTCTGATCGATGGCTCTTCTTACTTATATCGCGCGTTTCATGCTTACCCTGGCACCATGAGCAATGGTGATATCCCGACTAACGCGGTTTACGGTGTAGTTAACATGCTGCGCAGCATGATGCGTCAATTTGCTTCTGATCGTATTGCGGTTATTTTTGATGCAAAAGGAAAGACGTTCCGTGATGACATGTACCCAGAGTACAAGGCTAATCGTCCACCTATGCCGGATGATCTACGTTGTCAGATCGAACCTTTGCACAACGTGATTCGCGCAATGGGTCTACCACTTATCTCGATCCCAGGCGTTGAAGCGGATGATGTGATTGGTACGCTGGCTTCTCAAGCATCTAAAGCGGGCATGCCGGTTTTGATCAGTACTGGCGATAAAGATATGGCGCAGCTGGTTGATGACAACGTTACTTTGATCAATACCATGACCAACGTGGTGATGGATCGCGAAGGCGTGATAGAGAAGTTTGGCATCCCACCTGAGCTGATTATCGACTACCTTGCACTGATGGGCGATAAAGTGGATAACATTCCTGGCGTTCCAGGTGTTGGTGACAAAACAGCAACTGCTCTACTACAAGGCATTGGTAGCATCGAGAAGTTGTACCAGAACCTAGATGATATTGCAGCGCTTGGTTTCCGTGGTTCTAAGACGATGGCTAAGAAGCTTATCGACAATAAAGACAACGCTGAAATGTCTTACCAACTGGCGACGATTAAACTGGATGTTGAACTTGAAGAGACACCAGAGTCACTCGTAAAAACCCAACCAAACACCGATGAGCTAATTAAGCTATATGGTCAACTGGTCTTCAAATCTTGGCTGAATGAGCTTCTTGAGGGCGGTACTGGCGTAGTTGAAGCCGATGAGAAATCGGGCGCTGTACGCAGCAGTGGTGCATCGGCAACCTCAACCGTTGAAATGAACACTTCAGCAGTGACGATTGATCGTAGCAAGTACGAGACCATTCTTGATGAAGAGAGTTTCAACGCTTGGCTAGAGAAGTTGAAAGCGGCAGAGGTGTTTGCTTTTGATACTGAGACAGACAGCCTAGATTACATGGTGGCTAACCTGGTTGGCTTATCATTCGCAACCGAAGAAGGCGTTGCTGCCTACGTACCGGTTGCTCATGACTACCTAGACGCACCACAGCAACTGGATCGTGATTGGGTACTAGAACAGCTGAAGCCGATTCTTGAAGATGATGCACAGGCTAAAGTGGGTCAAAACCTCAAGTACGATATGAGCGTTTTAGCGCGCTACGGTATCGAGATGAAAGGCATTAAGCATGACACCATGCTAGCGTCTTACGTTTTCAATAGCGTTGGCGGTAAACATGACATGGACAGCTTAGCGCTACGTTTCTTACAACACAGCTGCATCTCGTTTGAGCAGATTGCGGGCAAAGGTAAGAAACAACTGACGTTCAACCAGATTGAGTTGGGTGAAGCGTCTCCATATGCGGCTGAAGATGCTGACGTAACACTGCGTCTGCATAACCGCTTGATGGAAAATATCGAGCAAGATGAAAAGCTAAAAGCGATTTATGAAGAGATCGAAGTACCGCTGATTCCAGTCATGTCTCGCATTGAACGTACCGGTGTATTCGTCGATGACATGTTGCTAGGTGCACAGTCACAAGAGATTGCGGTTCGTCTTGATGAGTTAGAGCAAAAAGCTTACGAGATTGCCGAGCAAGAGTTCAACATGAACTCGCCGAAACAGCTGCAAGCGATTCTGTTTGAGAAAATGGGCCTGCCTGTTATCAAGAAAACGCCATCTGGCTCGCCTTCAACCAATGAAGAAGTACTACAGGAATTGGCGTTAGATTACCCGCTACCTAAGTTGATCATTGAGTATCGTGGTCTGGCGAAGCTGAAGTCTACTTACACAGACAAGCTGCCGAAGATGATCAATGCGGAAACGGGTCGTGTTCACACCTCGTATCATCAAGCGGTAACGGCGACAGGTCGTTTGTCTTCGACCGATCCAAACTTACAGAATATTCCAATTCGTAATGAAGAAGGCCGTCGTATTCGCCAAGCATTCGTTGCACAGCATGGTTGGAAGATTCTAGCGGTCGATTACTCTCAAATTGAATTGCGTATCATGGCGCACCTATCGGGAGATAAAGCGCTTCTGGAAGCTTTCCAACAAGGAAAAGATATCCACGCGGCAACGGCAGCTGAGATCATTGGCGTTAATATTGAGGATGTGACTTCTGAGCAACGTCGTCGTGCTAAAGCGGTTAACTTCGGTCTTATCTACGGCATGAGTGCCTTTGGCTTGGCTAAGCAGCTCGGTATTCCTCGTGGTGAAGCACAGCACTACATGGATACTTACTTCGAGCGCTACCCTGGTGTGATGCAGTACATGGAAGACACGCGTAGTGCTGCTTCAGAGCAGGGCTTCGTTGAAACCATTTACGGTCGTCGTCTGCACCTACCTGAAATCCAATCGCGTAATGGTATGCGTCGTAAGGCAGCTGAGCGTGCGGCGATCAATGCGCCAATGCAAGGCACAGCGGCAGACATCATCAAGAAAGCGATGTTGTTGGTTGATGAGTGGATTCAAGCGGAAGGTGATGGTCGAGTTAAGCTACTGATGCAAGTACACGATGAATTGGTATTTGAAGTGGAAGAGTCATCTTTAGCCGAAATTGAAAGTAAAGTACAAGAATTGATGGAATCTGCTGCTGAGCTAGAAGTACCGTTGGTGGCGGAAGCTGGCCACGGTGATAACTGGGATCAAGCCCACTAATCAGTTTTTGACCTTATTGAGCAAATTAGTATGAGCCAGTGCACAAACACTGGCTTTTTTTTGTCTCAAATAAAGTCAGGTTGGGAAAAGAGTTTAGGTGTTTTAATAAAACATTCATGAAAAAAAACTACAAAAATTGTTTTCATTTCTGAGCAATTGTTGTACATTAAATCTCGTAGGGTACAGAGGTAAGATGTTCTATCTTTCAGACCTTTTGTTTCACGTTATTGGATTAGGCTGATTCAGCCGCCCCAGTCAGTATTTGACTGGGGCGTTTTTTCTTGTGCGAAAGAAAAATATTTCCACCCTACAACTCCCCTGAAAAACGCCCCATTTCTAGTTCTTTTATTACGCTTTTTACGTGTCTTCTTTCTCTCTTTCATTCGTGGTGAATTTGGAATTCAATCAGCAATTGGTAATTTAAATCCACACATAAAATGATTGTTTTATCATTTGAAATAACTTTTATTTTACAAGTTACCGATAAAGGATTGATCGCTCGCGCCCTATTTATCAGTGCATTGAGTGGGTGAATGCTCAATGTAGTCCATGATTTGCTGTTGTTTTTCTGTGCTGTACTTGAGGGCTTCGGCGGTGATCTGTATGGACTGCGCCATTGAGGAGATATTGCTGGTCGCCTTTACCAAGGTTTGCTGCATTGGCTTCAAGATCAGTAGATAAATCGCGGTTAGGGCGATAATAATCACACCGACAACGGCAACCAACGCAATGATGATCTTGGTTTGGATATCATCGAGCAGCGTTTGGCTTGTCTGCTTAAAGGCAACGCGAGATTGGTCTAAGGCTTGTGGCAGTTGATGGAGCGAGGTCTTGGTTGTATCGGCAAGTTTGTTGATGCTTTCAACCGTTTGATTAAGCGCCAGTTGTTGCTCGTCG
The DNA here is from genome assembly GCF_013114525.1 of Vibrio sp. T3Y01. Classification (NCBI taxonomy): domain Bacteria; kingdom Pseudomonadati; phylum Pseudomonadota; class Gammaproteobacteria; order Vibrionales; family Vibrionaceae; genus Vibrio; species Vibrio sp. T3Y01. The sequence goes on from NZ_VTXJ01000009.1 coordinate 51,761, forward strand.
CTAAGGTTAGGGTTATTAAAGATTGCCTGCAGCGATTGTGATATTACCTCAAGAGACTCACTCGCATCTTGAGCATATTTCTCCATACCATCTAAGTCTAAGGTCATATCAACGTTGATCAGCGGAGTTTCTGTTGTGTCTGCTTCAGAGGCGAACCCTGAAAATGAAACCATTATCAGTGCCATTGTGACTAGGGGTATTTTCCACATGAGTGTTCCTTTCTCATTGTACTGTTTATAAAAGTTTGTCTTTTAGTATGGTTCACTTCTGTTGTTTGTAACGGGTTTATCTTGCTTTTTATTCTCGGTTTTTGAGTTTAAACCGCTAATTTATAGACAAAAAAATACCCCACCTATATAAGGCAGGGTATTGATAAGGTACGATCTGTTGAAGTCGCGATCGATTCGCTATGTGTTCCCTCTATATAGAGAGGTTACTCTGAATCGTTGTGCTCTTCGTTTTCTAGCTCGTCGATGAGTTGTTCAGCAAGCGCTGGAGCAAACCATTCATCCATCTTGTTACGCAGTTGGTCAACACCAATGCCTTTCAATGAAGAGAATACGTCAACGGCGACATCACCACCGAAAGACTCTGCATCTTTGCGAATCTTCAGCAGCTGTGCTTTACGCGCGCCTTGTTTCAGCTTATCGGCCTTAGTTAGCAGTACTTGTACTGGAATACGGCTATCAATGGCCCAGAAAATCATTTGTTGGTCTAGGTCTTTCATCGGGTGGCGAATGTCCATCAATACCACCAAACCTTTTAACGATTCACGTTTTTGTAGGTATTCACCTAGCGACTTCTGCCACTTTTTCTTCATCTCAAGCGGTACTTGAGCAAAACCGTATCCAGGTAAATCGACGATATGACAACCGTCCGTTACCTTAAATAGGTTAATAAGCTGAGTTCGACCAGGTGTTTTACTGGTTTTCGCTAAGCTTTTTTGGTTGGTAACGCGATTTAGCGCGCTAGATTTACCAGCATTGGAGCGTCCTGCAAACGCAATTTCGATCCCTTCGTCTTCTGGTAAGTGACGAATATCAGGTGCACTGGTAATGAAATGCGTGTTTTGATAATGAATTTTTACGCTCACTGTTAACTCCATCTCGACTTTGTGTAGTCGATTGATTACTTTTTTGTGAATTTGTGTAAAATAACCGTGCTCGGCATAAGGTCGCCTATTGTACCATGAGTGGCAACATAGAGTGGTACTGGAAGCTTGATAATTATAATGGAATGTCATGAAGAAATTAGCGCTAATTTTGAGTCTTTTAGCCAGCTGCTCAGTATGGGCTCAAGGTAGTATTGAAGCTGGTAAAGCCAAATCACAAACATGTGTTGCCTGCCACGGTGCTGACGGCAACAGTCTGATCACTCAGTACCCTAAGTTGGCTGGTCAACATGAGAAGTACCTAGAGAAGCAGTTAAAGGAGCTTAAGCTAGGTATGACGAGTGGTGGTAAGCAAGGTCGTTATGAACCTGTAATGGGTGCAATGGCGATGCCTTTATCTGAAGAAGATATGGCTGACCTAGCGGCATACTACGCATCTCTACCTATCTCTAACAACTCTACACCTGAAAACGTAGTTGATGAAGGTAAGGTACTTTACACAGCGGGCAACGCAGAGCGCGGCCTAACAGCGTGTATCGCTTGTCACGGCCCTCGTGGTAACGGCACCGAGCTGTCAGGTTTCCCTAAGATTTCAGGTCAACACGCAGAATACATCAAGGCTCAACTTGAAAAATTCCGCGATGGTAGCCGTAATAACGACATGAATGCGATGATGCGTGATGTAGCTAAAAAGTTAACAGACGCAGAAATTGATACCTTATCGAAGTACGTTGGTGGTCTACACTAATTTGTCGGTTTCTCGCTCTTAGCCAGAGTGAAGAAATGTACGTTCGAGCGAGATTGAAGAAGACGCCCTGATCAGAAATGATTGGGGCGTTTTCTTTTTTAAGTTCTATTTAATAGATATTGGTGATGCTTTGTCTTTTTATTTCTAATTTATCTATGTGTGATCAATTTGTGTGCGAAAGTGTGAAGTCGCACTATTGTAGTCTTTTTGTAACACGGTAAAGTAACCGCCATCAGCTAGGAGCTGACTTAGATATGGATGATCATCTAGTCTAACGGTATAGACAGAAACGGATCAGGCTAGGACAGCCCAGCAACAAGGTGTTAGAAAAGGATAGCCAAAACTCATCAGGACGATGAACAACAAACAAATTTGGCATGGAAAGCACCAATAACAAATGGAGATTTGTGTACCAAGTTGAGTATGCAAATTTTGGCCGATATAGGCAGATTTAGAGAGCGATAGGTTTTCCTATCGCTTTTTTTATTGATTTGATGAAAAAACACCCAATACCTCTCCACTATAAACGCAGTTTCTGGTATGTTTCGCATCCCTGTTTAAGGATGTGCTATGTATACTTGTCCCTTATGCCATCACCATGGCGTGAATCACTATTTTGAAGACAAACGCAGAGCCTATCTGCAGTGTCAGCAATGTGAGCTGGTATTTGTAAAACCAGATCAAAGGTTAGAAGCAAACGAAGAGAAAGCGCACTATGATCTTCATGAGAACGATCCCAGTGATGCTGGTTATCGCCGCTTTTTATCTCGCATCGCGGATCCATTAACAGACAAAATTTCATCTAACTCACACGGGTTGGATTTTGGTTGTGGCCCAGGCCCCACGCTATCTATTATGTTAGAAGAAGCCGGACACACCATGGAGTTATACGATATTTACTACCACCCAGAAACTTCTGTGCTGGAGAAAACGTATGACTTTATGACTGCCACCGAGGTGATAGAACATCTTTACCACCCAGATAAGGTGTGGCAGCAATGGTTGAATTTAGTTAAGCCCAAGGGCTGGATTGGTCTGATGACCAAGCTAGTAATAGACGTGGACGCGTTTGCTGGTTGGCACTATAAGAATGACCCGACACATGTCGTCTTCTTTAGTCGTCAAACATTCCAGTTTTTGGCTGAGCGGGATAAGCTCGAACTCGAATTTATTGGAAATGATGTAATTTTACTGAGGAAGACCCAGTAATGAGCCGTAGTAAAAAATCTAGAAAGCCGGGAGCATATGGTGCTCCTGAAGTTATCGTTACTCGTAACCGTAGCGAATCTGACGTTGAAGGCCGTGAACGTAAGCGTATTAAAAAGCGCAAGGGCCTAAAATCGGGTAGCCGCCACTCAGATGGTAGCGAAGCAAAACAGCGTAAAGCTGCACAAGATCGCGACCCACGTTTAGGTAGCAAGAAAAAAATCCCACTGATCGTTGAACCAGTGAAGAAGCTGACTAAGCAAGAGCGTAAGCTATCTAACGAGCAAGAGTTAGAGATGCTTGAGAATGATCCACAGCTGAACACACTACTAGACCGTATCGAAAATGGTGAAAACCTAGGTGCTGGTCTACAGAAGTTCGTTGATGAGAAGCTTGATCGCATTGAGCACCTAATGGGCCGTTTAGGTTTGCTAGAGCCAGAAGACGATGAAGAAGAAATCTTCGAAGAAGCACCCGTTGTATCGAAAAAGAAAGCAAGCTCTGACGAAGACTTGTTATCTCAGTTCGAAGACATCGACTTAGACAGCTTTAAAGGTTAATAGCCAATGAACGTAACCTTATTAGCAATTGCTGGTGGAATTATCATTCTCGGCTTGGGCTCTTACGCAGGTTACCTTCTACTTCAAGTGAAGAAGCAGACGGAGTTGCAAAAGCAGCATCAAGCACTAGCGATTGAAAAACGTAACGCGACGATTTACGAAAACGTAAATACTTTGTGTCTTGCGGGTATTCAAGGCCAGTGTGATTTGCCTGAGATCAGTATCCGAGTGTGTATCATCATGGATAATGTTCAGGGAGATGAGCGTGTCGACCTTGACGCAGAATATCCGGCCCTTTCCGAGCTGTACCATATTGTTAAAGATATGGCGCGCGGAGAAGAAAGGCAGGAACTGACAAAGAAAGAGCGCATGCAGCAGAATCTCACACGCCACAAGGCAGAGGCTCGCTTGAACGATGCAGTCATCGAAGATTTGAAAAGGTTGCAAGAGAAGGTTAAGCCTCTTAATAACCAAATCAACATCCAGATGATCTAGTCACTAAGACTATTAAATATAGAGGCTTGTTTACTACCGGTGTTTTTAAGATGAATTATCTTTAACCCGAGAGCTAAATGAGCCTTCTTACCTTTTGCGCCTCTGTATTCCGGTGCATTGTTAGTGATCAAGCTAGCAGTTCTGAGTTTTTATCTAGAAAATGGATTTTGTCTTGAAACGACCTTACAGGTCGTGTGGCAAAATAACCCGTCTATATTTTAATGTATGTAAATTGATTTGAGAGAGCCTACGTTCTCGCGGATCTAAATTGGAAGTACCGCTATGTCGAGCAAGCCAGTAACAACGAATCAGCAAATCGTTTGGGACCAAGAAATCTTAAACAAGTACAACTATTCGGGACCTCGTTACACTTCATACCCAACTGCGTTGGAGTTCCATGAAGCGTTTACCGTCTCTGATTACGACATGGCGTGTACGCAATACCCAGAGCGTCCACTGTCGCTTTACGTGCATATCCCGTTCTGCCATAAGCTTTGTTACTACTGTGGTTGTAACAAGGTGATTACTCGTCACTCGCACAAAGCGGACGAGTACCTAGATGTGATTGAGCATGAAATCCGCCAACGTGCTTCTTTATTGAATGGTCGCGAAGTGACTCAATTGCACTTCGGCGGTGGTACACCAACCTTCCTAAGCAAGACACAAATCACGCGTCTAATGATGATTCTACGTGATGAGTTTAACTTCACTGCTGACGCTGAGATCAGCATCGAGGTTGACCCACGTGAGATTGAACTCGATGTGCTGGATCACCTGCGCAACGAAGGCTTCAACCGCCTGAGTATCGGTGTTCAAGATTTCAATAAAGAAGTGCAAAAGCTGGTTAATCGTGAGCAAGATGAAGAGTTCATCGTCGCTATGGTTCAGCGTGCTAAAGAGCTTGGCTTCCGTTCAACGAACCTAGATTTGATTTACGGCCTACCGAAGCAGACTCAAGCATTGTTCGCTGAAACGCTGAAGCAAGTGCTTGAGATGAAACCGGGTCGTCTATCGGTATTTAACTACGCTCACATGCCACAACTGTTTGCGGCGCAGCGTAAGATTAAAGATGAAGACCTGCCAAAAGCTGAAGAGAAGATGGCGATCTTGCAAGATACTATCGAGACGCTAACGGGTGCTGGTTACCAGTTTATCGGTATGGACCATTTCGCACTTCCTGAAGATGAGCTAGCAGTGGCGCAGCGTGAAGGTGTGTTGCACCGTAATTTCCAAGGCTACACGACTCAGGGCGAATGTGACCTAGTAGGTTTTGGTGTGTCGGCTATCTCTATGGTGGGTGACTCTTACGCGCAAAACCAAAAAGAGCTGAAGAAATACTACGCTCAAGTGAATGACCTTCGCCATGCGCTTTGGAAAGGTGTAGCACTCGATAACGATGATTTACTGCGTCGTGAAGTGATTAAGCAGCTGATCTGTAACTTCAAACTCGACAAGACGATGATCGAATCTGAGTTCGCTGTTGATTTTAATCGCTACTTCAAAGAAGACTTAGAGCTTCTGCAAACCTTCATCAACGATGACTTGGTTGAGGTAGACGACAAGGAAATCCGTGTAACGCTTCGTGGTCGTCTGTTGATTCGTAACATCTGTATGTGTTTCGATAAATACTTGCGTGCTAAGGCTCGCCAACAGCAGTTCTCTCGAGTTATCTAATTACTCGCTCGAGAATAAAAACATAAAAAATGCCAGCATCACGCTGGCATTTTTGTATTCGACTTACTCTAATCTTAGCTTGCTTAGGCAGTAGTCTGTTTGCGGCCTTGTTTAGCGTTAGCAAGATCAGTCGGCCATTGGTCAAACGGCACCGGGCGACTGTATAGGAAGCCTTGCGCCTGCGGACATTGTAGCTGTTTAAGCAAGTCAGCTTGCTGCTGAGTCTCAACCCCTTCAGCGACTAAGCTAACCTTGAAGCCTTTGGTGATATTGACGATAGCGGCAACAATTGAGCTGTCTAGGTTCTCTTTATCGAGCTTGCTGACGAAGCTGCGGTCGATCTTAAGGCAGTCGAATGGCAGTTTTTGTAGGTAGGCCAGCGACGAATATCCGGTACCAAAATCATCAATCGCAATTGAGATACCTAATGCTTTGAGTGTCAGCATGTTGTCGATGACCGTTGGGTCGTTGTCGACGATTCGCGATTCGGTGATCTCCAAGGTGAGGTTCTTCGCTGGTAGCTTGGTCTCACTCAGAGTCTTCTTCACTAAATCAATGAACCCATTCTCACTAAGCTGGTCAACTGAGAGATTAACGTGAATAGAGAAGTCTTCACTCCACTTGCCTGACTCGATTGCGATAGCCGTATCTCGGCAAGACTTGTGCAGGATCTGCTTACCTATGTCGTAGATAAGGCCGCTCTCCTCGGCAAGAGGAATAAACTCTAATGGTGAGATAATGCCTTCATCTGTTACCCAACGCGCTAGCGCTTCAGCCCCTATGGTTGAGCCTGATTCGAGATCGATGATTGGCTGATAAAATGGTTCGAACTGTTGAAGGTCGATCGCTTTATTGAGACGCGCCAACATCTTGGTTCTATGCCTAGAAGCGTTCCCCATTTCCGGGCTGTAGATACTGACGCGGGCTTTGTCTTGCTTGGCGTTGCTCAATGCAATGCTGCTATTGCGAAGCCACACAGCAATATCTTGATCGTTGGATACATGGACAATACCGATAGAGACTTTGACAACCACACTCTCAGACTCCATCGCAAACGGAGAGGCGAAGGTCTGCAGTAGGCGATTTGCCAGCAGCTGAACGTCACTCTCTTGAGTGACGCTTGGTGCGTAGATAGCAAACTCATCACCACCAGTACGAGCCAGTAGATACTCTGATGGCAGCATGCCTCGTAAGCGCGCTGCCGATATGATCAACAGTTGGTCGCCATTGTAATGACCAAGGCTGTCATTGATGTCGCGGAAGCGGTCTATACCTACCAAGAAAAGCGTGCCTTTATCGTTTCCTACACTTTTCTTGGCTGCATCGATAAAGCCCTCTCTGCTATAGAGCTTAGTGAGCGAATCATAAGTCAGCTGAGACTGAAGCTGCTTGAATGAGGTTTTCAAGTTGCTGGCCATCTCATTGAACGCTTCGACTAACATACTGGTTTCATAGATATTGCCAGACCTTGGCATGCTACTGTCCCAGTCACCGTTGGCAAGGCGCTTTGCAGCATCAGCGGTGGAGGTAATTGGCTGGGTTACTCGGTTAAAGGCAATTAAACCTAGGATGATGCCAATGCAGCTTAGTGCGAGTCCAATCAACCAGCTATTTCTTTGACTTTCAGGCAGTTCACCAAGCAGATTAGTTTCTGGGATCGACATGCCGATAAACCAAGTAATGCCGTATTCATCTTGATAAGGCGTTATTTGATTGAAGTACTGCTCGCCATCTAGGGTAAACCTGAAGCGTTGGACGCCCATATTTTCAATCAAGTGCTGCTGGTCAACGTAGCTGGCGCTCTCTCGTATCACAGGGTTAGCACTCTCGATGGCCAATAAGCGTTGGCCTTTATGTGTTTTTCCTGTCCCCCAAGAAACCACACTGCCACTACCTGAGTGGGCAACCAAGCGTTGCTGCTGATCGATGATGTAAACCGACGCATCGGTTTTTTCTTTCAGTTCTCTCAAGAATGCGTTGAAGGTGTTGATCTTGATATCGCTAACGATAACTGCTTTGAACTCGTTGTCGTCATAGATAGGAGCAAGAGCTGAAAGGGTGATCTCTTGGCGTTCGTCCGCGTTGGCATAGATTGGAGACCATGACGGCTGTTTGTCATTGACCACTGGGCGATACCAAGGACGAACTCTAGGATCGTATCCGGAAATGACCGAGCGAATATCGTCACTGATCTTACTGCCGCGATAGATAACCAGCTGATCTTGAGTGCGGTCATCTTGGAGCATTAAGGTATAGCCGTTGTTGGCCTCTTTACGAAAACCGATATAGTTACCGTCTTCTGAACCAAAGCCGATCACATCTAATTGAGGGACGGCTGTGAAATGGTCAGAAAACTTATAAAGGATGTAGTCTTGAACCTGACTCAGGTTTCCGGGCTGATAAAGCTTGTGATAGCCGATGTTCTGACTGAGCGAGAGATTGGCGTGAAATGGCCTTTCTAAGAATTCGGCCAGGCTTTTGTGAACGTTATCTGTGAGTGATGTTAGCTGACGTGCACTAATATCATTCACCATCTCTTTGTAGCTTTGCTTTTGAGTGAAAACCATTACGCCCATAGTGCACAGAAAAATCAACACGAAGGGCAGAACCACAGCGGTTCTCAATGTAATTTGTGTTTTCAAAGACATCGTTAGCTACAACTTTGGTGAATAGTGTACTGTAATTGTACCGACACTATTCAAACCAAGCGACACTTTTTTGGTTAAAAAGTAGCTGCATCGAGAGTCATATAAGGCCTAGTACAGTTCTTTGAGTTTACGAGTTAGGGTGTTCCTTCCCCAGCCCAAAACCTTGGCTGCGTCTTGTTTGTGACCATTCGTATGGTTGAGTGCAGCCTCTAGCAGTATACGTTCAAACTCCGGAAGAGCATAAGTGAGCAGCTCTTTTTCTCCTGAATCAAGCGCACATTTTGCCCAATTAGCAAGTAGCTGCTGCCAGTTATCTCCAGTACCTGATGGTGTGGCGGTTTTTTCTTCCAATAGCTCCGGTGGTAGGTCTGAAGGAAGGATTTCACTACCGCTCGCCATCACGGTCAACCAACGACAGATGTTCTCTAGTTGACGAACGTTACCAGGCCAATTTAGCTGGTTCAGTTTGATTATGGTTTCTGGGTGCAGCGTTTTCACTTCCACACCCAACTCTTCAGCCGCTGAGGCTAGGAAATGATGAGTCAGCTTTTCGATATCTTGTTTACGTTCACGTAGGGCAGGAATGTGAATCCGAATCACATTGAGTCGGTGGAACAAATCTTCACGGAAATCGCCTTCATGCACTAGTCGTTCTAGATCTTGGTGGGTTGCCGCAACGATACGAACGTCTACCTTAACTGCAGAGTGACCGCCGACACGATAGAACTGACCATCAGAAAGTACACGCAACAAACGAGTTTGAATATCGAGTGGCATGTCGCCTATCTCATCCAGAAATAGGGTGCCGCCGTTGGCTTGTTCAAAGCGTCCTTGGCGAACGCTGTTAGCGCCGGTAAAGGCACCTTTCTCGTGACCAAACAGTTCGGATTCGATGAGGTCTTTCGGTATTGCCGCCATATTGAGAGCGATGAAAGGCTTCTTTGCTCTTGGGCTATGACGATGCAAAGCGTGAGCAACCAACTCTTTACCGGTACCCGACTCACCATTAATCAGTACTGATATTGATGAGCGAGACAGACGACCAATAGCACGAAATACCTCCTGCATTGCCGGAGCTTCACCAATGATCTCTGGCGCATTGGTCTCTTCAGAGGCCTCACTGGCTTGTTCGCGCTTCTGCTCTTGGCTGTGGGCGATCGCTCGTTCTACGAGCGTGAGCGTTTCATCGATATCAAATGGCTTAGGCAGATATTCAAAGGCACCTTTTTGATAAGCATTGACTGCAGCATCTAAGTCGGAGTGCGCCGTCATGATGATCACCGGGAGGTCGGGAGAGCGCTGATGCACTTGATGCAATAGTTCGATTCCGTCAATGCCGGGCATGCGAATATCAGACACTAGTACATCGGGTGTCTCGCGTTCAAGAGCAAGCAGGACGCTCTCGGCATCAGCAAATGTTTCACACTTTATATCCGCAGACGAAAGTGTTTTCTCTACTACCCAGCGGATAGAGCTGTCGTCATCGACGACCCAAACGTATCCCTTACTCATAATTCAATTCCTTTGCAGCCAAATCTATTGTGATAATCATTGTTTTTATTGTTCTGTATTCGTTTCTTGCCTGAAACTCAGTTTCTCATTGAGGGGTGTCACTTCGTTTAAATCGGCAAGTAAATCGTAAATGTGGTGTTCCCTGGCCAGCTCTCGACATCGATTTTTCCGTTGTGCTGGTCGATCAGGTTCTGAGAAATGGATAGTCCCAGCCCTGTGCCGCCTTCACGGCCACTGACCATGGGGTAGAACAGGGTGTCTTTTAATTCATCGGGGATACCCGGACCGTTATCGCTGATCTCAATACGTGCCGCGAGTTTGTGTCGCTGACCATGAATGTTGGCTTGATGCACCGTTCTGGTGCGAATGGTAATTTTGCCCGAATCTTGTGCCTTTAAAATCTGAGCCGCATTGCTCACGATATTGAGCATCGCCTGTTCCACCTGCGCTGAGTCCATCACTATTGGTGGCAAGCTTGGATCGTAGTCTCGCTCAATCGCCAGTGTGGAGCCGGACTCGAGCTCGACCAACTGTCTGACTTTTTCGAGTATCTGGTGGAGGTTCTCTTCTGACTTGGTTCCCGGCTTTTGTGGGCCAAGTAGGCGGTCGACCAGAGCACGCAAGCGGTCGGCTTGCTCAATAATGATCTGGGTGTATTCATTCAGCGACTGATCGGGAAGCATCTTTCCAAGTAATTGCGCTGCCCCTCTTAAGCCACCTAAAGGGTTCTTTATTTCATGAGCTAAACCGCGCACTAACAGCTTCGCCGCTTGTTGTTGCGCATGTTGGTTTAACTCTTGGCTAAGGCGCCTTTGCTGGTCTATCTTGCGCATCTCTACGAGCAACAGGGTTTCACGCTGCCAGGTAATTGGACTAACCGTCACCTCAAGCATCAGCGGGCGGTTGTCGACGACAAAGGTCACGTCGCTATCGGTAATGCTCTGGCCGCTTTGTAGAGGTTGAGTTAGAAGCGCTAAGTCGAGCGAGGCGTGTTGGATAAGTTGACTTAATGGGTGATCAACAATGCGTCTCGCACTTTGTGAAAAGAGTTGTTCAGCCGCCGGGTTGGCGTATCGCACGTATAACTGCTCATCGAGCATCAATGTCGAAGTCACCATATTGTCGAGAATGGCGTTGGAAAGATGGTGTGTATCTATGCTGTCGCTTTTGGCTGATCGATTCACTGTTTCGTCCTTGAACTGGTGTTTTTTCTCACTGCACCAAATTGGTGCGTAGCTAAGTTCAAGTATGGCGCATATCAATCAGAAGCTAAAGATAATTCAATAAAGTTGCTGAAAGCTGTTGAGAACAGGTAAAAAATCGCGGTAATTCAGTCTCTTTTAACCCATTGGCCTACTTGATCGTCGCTCGATGTAAATACACGGTGACTGGAGTAGTAGATGCAATAAGCTTGCCGCTTCTATGTGCTTGAATTGCAATGGTGTGAGTACCTCGATCGATATCTTTCAACTGCCAAGTCGGTTGAGTTTGTGGTGCGCCATAACGTCGCCCATCGAGCATCAATTGCAGTTGCTCACCAATGCCCAGTTTGCGGTTGAGTTCGATTTGAATCGAGATTAACCCACGGTTGCTACGAATGGTTTGATCGTGAATAGGAGTGAGCATGGTGAGAGCTAGTGGCGCTGGGACCTCTCGCTCAGATTGCTGTGTGTTGGGTTGATCTTGGCTTGGAGAGGGTGTTGAAGCTTTTGCGTCAACGGGTTGAGAGCTCTCAAATTTAGGTGCGGGTGCTGAGGCTTGAACATCCGGAAGCTGAAGTGACTTGGCACCTTCGCCTGTTGGTGTATCACTAAAATGGAGTACGTCATCTTCATCCACCCAGGTATAAACCGTTTGAGCTGAGCATGAGAGTGCGACTGTTAACCCGATCAGGAACAGTATGTTTTTCATATGGTTGGCCTCTTTTCACCGTTAGGTGATTTCACGTTTGGCGTTGGCTTTGTTATTGATTTTATTGTATTTAGTTCGACAGGCTCTGAGGGCTTTTGTCTATTATCTTAGGCATGGTACGAAGAAGGAGGGGTTGGGAGAATATAAAAAAGGCCCGCCTGCGAGGCGAGCCTAATATTTAGTTAGCGATTCTTACAAGGTTGCAGTAAGAAATGGCTTATCTCTACCTGAGATTAAACTGAGTAGTACAGTTCGAACTCAAGTGGGTGTGTAGCCATGTTCACGCGTTGTACATCGTCAGATTTCAGAGCGATGTAAGAATCGATGAAGTCGTCAGAGAATACGCCGCCAGCTGTTAGGAACTCACGGTCTTCGCTAAGCGCTGCTAGAGCTTCTTGTAGAGATTCTGCAACTGTTGGGATTTCAGCTGCTTCTTCTGCAGGAAGGTCGTATAGATCTTTATCCATAGCTTCGCCTGGGTGAATCTTGTTCTTGATGCCGTCAAGGCCAGCCATAAGCATTGCTGAGTAGCATAGGTATGGGTTAGCTGCTGGGTCACCAAAACGTAGCTCGATACGACGTGCTTTAGGGCTTGGTACTACTGGGATACGGATAGAAGCAGAACGGTTACGTGCTGAGTAAGCAAGCATTACAGGTGCTTCGAAACCAGGTACAAGACGCTTGTACGAGTTTGTAGATGGGTTAGCAAACGCGTTGATTGCACGAGCGTGCTTGATTACACCACCGATGTAGTAAAGCGCCATTTCAGATAGGCCGCCGTACTTATCACCAGCAAACAGGTTAACACCGTCTTTTGCTAGAGATTGGTGAACGTGCATACCAGAACCGTTGTCACCAACTAGTGGCTTAGGCATGAATGTCGCTGTTTTACCAAATGCGTGAGCAACGTTGTGTACAACGTACTTGTAGATTTGAGTTTCATCAGCTTTTGCTGTTAGCGTGTTGAAGCGAGTTGCGATTTCGTTTTGACCCGCAGTTGCTACTTCGTGGTGGTGAGCTTCAACTACTAGGCCCATCTCTTCCATTACTAGACACATTGCTGAACGGATGTCTTGAGATGAATCTACAGGAGCTACTGGGAAGTAACCGCCTTTAACGCCAGGACGGTGACCTTTGTTACCGCCTTCGAATTCAGTACCTGTGTTCCAAGCTGCTTCTACGTCGTCGATCTTGAAGAAAGAACCAGACATGTCGTTTGAGAACTTAACGTCGTCAAATAGGAAGAACTCTGGCTCTGGACCAACTAGAACTGTGTCTGCGATACCAGTAGAACGTAGGTACTCTTCAGAACGTTTAGCGATAGAGCGTGGGTCACGGTCGTAGCCTTGCATTGTTGCAGGCTCTAGAATGTCACAACGGATGTTCAGTGTTGCGTCTTCTGTGAATGGGTCCAGTACAGCAGATGCTGCGTCTGGCATCATTACCATGTCAGATTCGTTAATGCCTTTCCAACCAGCTACTGAAGAGCCGTCAAACATTTTGCCTTCTTCGAAGAAGTCTGCATCAACTTGGTGAGAAGGAATAGAGATGTGCTGCTCTTTACCTTTTGTATCAGTAAAACGTAAGTCGATAAATTTAACTTCGTTCTCTTGGATCAGGGATAGTACATTTTCTACTGACATCTTGGATAACCTCCAGTGTTATTAATTCGGTATTAGCTCGATTCGGTTGAAACTAGCATTGATTAATGTCTAACAAGTGCATTAATCGATGCTGATTTATCTATAGCCAAAAGCGTGCCAAAAAAATTATTCCATTAATTTCAATGATTTACTTGTTTTGTTGTTTCGCTTACTTCTGATTTTGCACCAAAATGATCTCTGGTTGCACCAAGTTGGTGCGATTGTTTGTCTGTGCACCAATATGAGACAAAAGCGAACACCATTCAGCAATGAATTGCAGACATTGTCAATCCACTTTTGTTATTTAGCCAGAGTTTCGGCGAGTTACTCGCGTACGAGACTTTTTAGAATCCTACAGATTTTGCTAGCCAACACTGTACTGAATCAAAGTTAAGCCAATGTGAATCGCTAACTAAGAAAAAAGCCTTGGTTCAGATCACATATTTCTGGGTTTTTGTCTAGAATCTGGTATATTATTGACCGTTTTTTTAATCAAGCTAGTGGCATTTCCTCTATTTTCAGAGGTCATTTGCGGCTACTTTTATGAGTGAATCGAGAATCCATGTCTACTCCACAGATTGATAAGTTAAGAAATATCGCGATCATCGCGCACGTTGACCACGGTAAAACGACTTTGGTTGATAAACTGCTACAACAGTCAGGCACTCTTGAGTCTCGTGGTGAAGCTGAAGAGCGTGTCATGGATTCGAATGACATCGAAAAAGAGCGTGGCATTACCATCCTTGCTAAGAACACAGCAATCAACTGGAATGATTACCGCATCAACATCGTAGATACCCCGGGACACGCGGACTTCGGTGGTGAAGTTGAGCGTATCATGTCTATGGTTGACTCTGTTCTGCTTATCGTTGACGCAGTTGACGGCCCAATGCCTCAAACTCGTTTCGTAACGCAAAAAGCATTCGCACACGGTCTTAAGCCAATCGTTGTAATCAACAAGATTGACCGCCCAGGCGCTCGTCCTGATTGGGTTATGGATCAAGTATTCGACCTTTTCGACAACCTAGGTGCGACTGATGAGCAGCTAGACTTCACAGTTGTTTACGCTTCAGCTCTAAACGGTTGGGCAACAATGACTGAAGGCGAAACTGGTACAGACATGGAACCATTGTTCCAAGCTGTTGTTGATACAGTAGACGCGCCAGCTGTTGACCTTGACGGTCCACTACAAATGCAAGTTTCTCAACTAGATTACAGCTCTTACGTAGGTGTTATCGGTGTTGCACGTGTTACTCGTGGTTCTGTTAAGCCAAACCAACAAGTATCTATCATCGGCGCTGACGGTAAGAAGCGTAACGGTAAAGTAGGTACTGTACTAGGTTACCTAGGCCTTGACCGTCACGAAGTTGAACAAGCTAACGCTGGTGACATCATTGCAATCACTGGTCTTGGTGAGCTTAAAATCTCTGACACTATCTGTGATGTGAACAACGTTGAAGCGATGACTCCGCTTTCTGTTGATGAACCAACAGTAACAATGACGTTCCAAGTAAACACTTCTCCGTTCGCGGGTAAAGAAGGTAAGTTCGTAACTTCACGTAACATCCTTGAGCGTCTAGAGAAAGAACTAGTACACAACGTTGCACTACGTGTTGAACAAACAGACGATCCAGACCGTTTCCGTGTATCTGGTCGTGGTGAACTTCACCTTTCTATCCTGATCGAGAACATGCGTCGTGAAGGCTTCGAGCTAGCAGTATCTCGTCCAGAAGTAATCATCAAGAAAGACGAAGATGGCAACCTAACAGAACCGTTTGAAACTGTGACTATCGACGTGCTTGAAGAGCACCAAGGTGGCATCATGGAAAACATCGGTCTACGTAAAGGTGAGCTAACTGATATGTCTCCAGATGGCAAAGGCCGTGTTCGCATGGACTTCATGATGCCTTCTCGTGGTCTTATCGGTTTCCAAACTGAGTTCCTAACGCTAACGTCTGGTTCTGGTCTTCTTTACCACACGTTCGATCACTACGGTCCACACAAAGGTGGCGTAATTGGTCAACGTAACAACGGTGTTCTAATCTCGAACGCAACAGGTAAAGCTCTGACTTACGCTCTATTCAACCTACAAGAACGTGGTCGTCTATTCGCTGAGCACGCGGACGAAGTATACGAAGGTCAAATCATCGGTATTCACAACCGTTCAAACGACCTGACAGTAAACTGTCTGAAAGGTAAGCAGCTAACGAACGTTCGTGCATCTGGTACTGATGAAGCACAGGTTCTTTCGCCACCTATCCGTCACACTCTAGAGCAAGCTCTTGAGTTCATCGACGAAGACGAACTAGTAGAAGTAACGCCAGAAAACATTCGTATCCGTAAGAAGCTTCTTACTGAAAACGAACGTAAGCGTGCAGCACGTCCAGCTAAAGCTTAATTGCTCGCTGACTAGCTTCTAGCTAAATAAGAAAGCCCTGAGTAGCCAAGCTGCTCAGGGCTTTTGTTTTTTAGTTTGTTTAGATTCTAGTAAACGGGATGCGAGATATGAAGAGCGCGTTTAGACTGGAAATAGCTAGGTACTAAGAAGGTGAGTATCTTCGGTGCCTGTTCTTTTTTATCCATTTCCTGTCATCGAATCGTCATTCCAGAATTGAGGAACGAAATATCTGGAATTTCTCTTAGATATACACTGGCAGCAGGCAAGATATGCTCACTAAGTTAGAGCGTAGCTTTGATTGCTAGCTGACTTTCAACGAACAGCACTCGCTCAGCGACCGACATAAACGGCACTTCAACCACCTCATAACCTAGCTCTTGATAGACGTTGACTAGAGCGTGGTGAAGCTCTAACGCTTCTTCAAATGGGTAAGGGCGCACTTCATCTTGAACATAGATCGAAACCTCGGGGCGACAGAATAATACTTGAGAGTGGTAACCTTGGCTTGCATCTCGGTAGGTCGCATCTATCTCTAGGTTAGCCTGAGCCAAATAACCGCAGATGTCGGGAATGGCGCGATCGAGAAAGGCAATCGGATGTTGATTGGCTTGGTCTTTTTGCTCGCACATCACACCTAAACAAAGCTCAGCAAAGCCGGGAAGGTCTATCCAAGGCAAGGTACCGTCTTCAAGCTGACTTTGTTGTTCTATTAACTGGCGAGAGGACTCTGCGAAGTTGGGGTAACCCGCATCAGCCAAGGCATTAATAAGTGTGGTTTTTCCGGCGCCAGGGCCGCCAGTTATAATGATTGGGTTCATACGGGCCTATCTTGTTTTGTCTACTTTTGATTCAGCTGAGCAAGGAATTTATCCGACTCGGCAATCGCTGCATTCATCTGTTTGATCGCGTACGCGATGTCTTTTTCTAGGCTCATAAACTCACCTTGCAGTGAACCAACCGCACTCGCATTGAGGTTGTGTTTCAGATAAAGGGTGTTGTCTCGCAGAGTATTGAGTACTGGGTCCATCTTCTTCTCTGCACGCTTCATGGCTGACAGCATGGTTTGGTAAGACGATTTAGTTTCACGCAGTTTTTGTTCACTCGATCGACGTAGGGAGTCACTGGTGTAGAGGTCGAGTTCGGCTTGCCACTCTTCAAATAACGCATCAGACACATCTTCAATCGCAGCGATTCGGTCACTCACATTTTGCGCTGCTTTTTCGCTGTCTTGGTATTTATCGTTTATTTTGTTGTACATGTCTTCTAGGTCGCCGCCACTGAAATTAGTCAGGCTGCTGAGTGCTTCAAGTGCGCTGGTAAACTCTTCCTGAGCATCCTGCTGCGACTCTTTTGCATCTTCTACTCTGTCGACCATGATGTCACGTTTGTGATAGCCCACTTGCTCCATTGCAGAGTAATAAGCGGATTGGCATCCAGTAAGAGTAAAAATAGAGAGGACTATAACTATTAAATAAGGCATCCTTGTTTCCTATAGTTAAATAATATCAATCGTAGTAAATAACCGCTCAACCTAGCTTGTTAAAATGCTCGATAACGGCGTTAGAATTTTTGATTGTAGAATAACTACTTATCAAAACTATTCTTTGCCGAGAAGGGTTGCCTTGTTCTCAAGCCTTTTTCCTACGCTATTTTTGAACACTTATTCACTGTGATTGATATATCGGAATAATAATTAGGACTATGAACGAGTTACCAGGGAGTTACAAGTTGAAGATTACAAAGGTCGGCATACTTAGTATCCAGTATTTTCGCTACCTTTTAGCACGTATGACGCATGACCGAGTCAATGTGAATGCGGGCTATTTGGCGTACATTACCTTGCTTTCAATCGTACCCATGTTGACGGTTTTGCTCTCGATCTTGTCATCATTTTCCGTGTTCGCGGATGTGGGTATTGTGATTCAAAACTTCATCATTACTAACTTTGTTCCAGCATCAGGGGATGCGGTGCATGGTGCCTTGTTGGAGTTCGTTGCCAATACCGGCAAGATGACGGCGGTTGGTAGTGTGTTCTTATTCATCGCTGCGTTGATGCTGATCTCTAATATCGATAAGAACCTAAATTACATCTGGCGTGTTACTGAGAAGCGACGTGCAGTGCTGTCTTTCTCGATGTACTGGATGGTGCTCACTCTCGGGCCAATCTTGGTTGGGGCGAGCATTGCAGCCACCTCATATGTGACATCATTAAGCTTGCTACAAAACGAAGTGGTATCTGGCGCCTTTAATACTCTGATTCGCAAACTCCCTCTGATTCTCTCTTTCTTTGCGTTCTTTGGTTTATATCTACTGGTACCCAATAAGAAAATCCACTTTTCTCATGCAGCCGCTGGCTCTTTGGTAGCAGCATTACTGTTCGAACTCAGTAAGAAAGGCTTCGCTGCTTATATTACTCAGTTCCCTTCATATCAGGTGATCTATGGCGCGTTGGCGGCTATCCCGATTCTGTTTGTTTGGGTTTATTTATGCTGGCTGATCGTGCTGGTGGGTGCTGAGGTGACGGCTGCGCTCGGTGAGAAGGAAGAGTGGAGTGAGACGCAAAAAATAATGGTACACTCCACGGATAACGACAAAATCACAGAGCAAGGAAACAACAGTGATAGCACTGATTCAGAGAGTAAGTGAAGCTGCCGTCCGTGTTGATGGCGAAGTAGTTGGTGAGATTGAACAAGGCTTATTAGTACTATTAGGCGTAGAAAAAGGTGACGACGAAGCCAAAGCGAAACGTTTGATGGAACGAGTGACGACTTATCGTGTCTTTGGAGATGAAGACGATAAAATGAACCTCAACGTGAAGCAGGTGAATGGCAAGGTGCTAGTAGTTTCTCAATTCACACTGCCAGCCGATACCAAAAAAGGTACACGAGCAGGTTTTTCTCGTGGTGCTCATCCAGAAGATGCCGAGCGTCTTTACAATTATTTCTCTGACCAATGCGAATCAGTATTGCCAACGGAACGTGGCCGATTTGCAGCCGACATGAAAGTGTCTCTGGTTAATGATGGCCCAGTAACATTCTGGCTGCAGGTTTAAGCTTAAAGGAATAAGCATGTTTAAACTCATAACCCCAACCACCGAAAATCAACTGAACAAGTATTACCATTTTCGTTGGCAGATGTTGCGTGAACCTTGGCGAATGCCCGTAGGTTCTGAGCGTGACGAATACGATGGCATGAGTCACCATCGCATGATTGTAGATGGTCGAGGTCGTCCGATGGCGATTGGTCGTCTGTATATCACCCCAGATCTCGAAGGTCAGATCCGCTACATGGCGGTAAAAAACTCTCGCCGTAGTAAAGGCATGGGCTCACTGATTTTAGTCGCACTAGAGTCGCTGGCTCGCCAAGAGGGCGCTAAGCGCTTGGTGTGTAACGCGCGTGAAGATGCGATTTCATTCTATGAAAAGAACAGCTTTGAGCGTCGTGGTGAGATTAACGACCAACGTGGTCCTGTACGTCACCAACAGATGGTGAAGCCGCTTGATCCAATGGCGGACGTTTTGCGCAAGCCTGAATGGTGTAATGAGCTTCAGCAGCGTTGGGAGCACCAGATCCCTATCAGCGATAAGATGGGCATCAAGATAAACCAGTACACAGGTTATCAGTTCGAGTGTAGTGCTCAGCTAAACCCGAATCTGAACCCACATAACACCATGTTTGCAGGCTCTGCTTTTACGCTAGCAACACTGACTGGTTGGGGAATGACATGGTTACTGATGAAAGAGCGCGGTCTGACGGGCGACATCGTTCTAGCTGACAGTAATATTCGTTACCGCCATCCTGTGGAGCAAAACCCTGTCGCCTCTACTTCTTTAGATGGTATCAGTGGTGACTTGGATCGCCTCGCATCAGGAAGAAAGGCACGTATCATTATTCACGTGACCATCCACAGCGGTGATGTAGAAGCCGTAGAGTTTACTGGAACCTACATGCTTATCCCTGACTACAAGAAGATCCTGTCAAGTGACAGCAAGGTGAGCGAATAACTTCACGCTTGCTTGATGATAGGTTGAGTTATGGATTGAAAGCGCTACTCCCTTGGAGTAGCGCTTTTTTGTTGGCAGTCGCTAATCGCTGTGTACTCCGGTTGATCAAGCTTGCCAGAGATTTGGTTGCATGGGTCGGACAGCATAATTGAGAGAGTGTGTTGTTCAGTTTTAAGCAAGTCTAGCTCTCCAGAAACTTCGCCATTCAAAGTTTGAACTCTCTGTGAACCTTCCTCTGCAGCGGGTGCACCAATAATGTGCATCGGTTGAAGCGTGAAGCGACCACGGTCAAAACTCGCGTTGAGTTCAGGGATTTCAAACACGTTATCGGTCGAGGTTTCAGAAAGCGTATCGTTAAAGGTCATCACACCCTGACGAACGCTGCCTTTAAGTTGGCCTGTGGTTGAATAGCCCAACATGAGTGAATCGCCATATAGGCCAGAAGCTTGCAGTTCAAATTCACCATAGCCTGTGGCATCGAGTGGTAAGTCGAGTTGCTGCAGCATTGGCGAGATAGGTAAGCCATCCGCTGAGATATCGACACTCCACGGTTTGCTGACTTGGTTAAAATCGAGTGTTGCATTGGCTTCGATATACCCCTGCTTAAGTGGAGCAAATAGGCGTGTTAGAGTCCATTTCCCCTGGTCACTGTTCATTTCAATCACAGGTTGAGCGCTGAGAATACTTTGGTAGCTGGCATCGTTTGCGCTGGCCATCAGTTCTCCTTGCCACAATCCTAGCTTTCTATCCTGAAGCAGTTGAACTTGGTGTCCTTCAATGTGCAGCCTAGAGACTTGCCAGTAAGGCTTTTGTGCAAGTTGTATGAGCTGGGTGCGTTCTACATTCAATCGTTCTATAGAGGCTTGTTGAAGCTCTTTAAGCCAGGGTGAGAGGCGCGCTACTGGCTGTGTTTTATTTTGGCTTTCCGTGACCCATTTAATGCCCTGTAGGTCGAGCTGCACCAATCTAATGCTGCTAGGGGTGACCTCACCATTGAGCTGAACGGTGCCTTGCAGAAATTGAGTATAGAAATCTTCAATCAGTATCTGGTTTGGCTCTAGGCTTAGCTTGATATTTGGCTCGACAAACATGTCATCATCAACAGTGACTCCTTCGGCTTGCAGAGAGAAAAGCGCTTTCTGTTGTCTCCACAGTTCGAAAGGTAACTTGATGTTTTCTAGTGAAGCATCAAAGGCTGCAAGATGTCCGCTTTGCCATTCGATGTCGCTACGTAAAATATCTAAGCTGTTGATATGGTTGATACGAATGCCCGCTACATCCCACTCTTTGCTCACTAGGCTCTGAGTTTGCTGCTGGTTGAGGCGTAAGCCATCAACGGTAACGTTCACTAATGACCAATCATGCTTATATTGCTCTGCTTGCCCAGAAATTTTGGCTCCGCGCCACTCAAACGAAGCGCCATAAAGGGTGCTGTCGCTCGCTTTAAGGTCAAGGTTGATCAGAAGGTTATCGAAGGCTTCACCTTGCCAATAGAGTTGCGAAGCGGAAAGTTGGGTTTTGCCGTAAGGCAGCAGTGTTTGATTATTGCTAAAGGTTGGCTCGGCGATCTGTAGGTCGATGCCTCGCACATTAAAGCTGTTGGTTGAAAAATCCAGGTTATTGATCGCCAACTGGCGGAGCTTGAGCTTTTGTTCGGTTAACAGTGGTGAGAGCGTTTCTAGATCGTTCGCTTCCAACTGGATACCACTGATTAATACAGAGTCTAAGACGAGTTTGGCTTCAATGAGAGAGTCAGGGCTGAACCAGAGATCGACCTTATCGATATACAGAGGTGGTTGCTTTTCTGGTTGGGTATAGGTGATTCCCATTAGGGTGATGTGATAAGGCGCTTGATACTCGACATCTTCAATGACCACCGGTTGGTCAACCGTGTGCTTGATAAAAAAGTTAGCAACATCCGCACGGTATTGAGTCTGTAGGCTTAATAGCAACGCTGCGATAATCGCAACGGCGATAGCCAACACAATGCCGAACACCATGAATACCTTTTTCATTCCCTGAAAGCCTTACATTTCAATAGTCTTAAAACAGAGTGGAACAAAAAGGGGCAAGCATCAACAAAAAAGCCCCTCAAAAGAGGGGCTTGCTACAAAAATATCGTTTTAAATGGGCGTTCGCTTTTGGCTTAGCCCGAGCAGATGCTTGGATTAGTCGAGTTGTGGGCCTGCCGCAACCAGTGACTTACCTTCAGCGTTGTCAGTGTACTTATCAAAGTTATTGATGAAGCGTTCTGCTAGATCTTTCGCTTTGCTTTCCCATTGTAGTGGGTCTGTGTATGTGTCGCGTGGATCTAGGATCGCTGGGTCAACATCGTGCAGCGCTAGAGGCACTTCTAGGTTGAACATAGGGATAACCTTAGTGTCAGCCTTGTCGATAGAACCATCTAGGATAGCGTCGATAATGCCACGCGTATCTTGGATAGAGATACGTTTGCCAGTACCGTTCCAGCCCGTGTTTACTAGGTAAGCTTCAGCGCCAGCTGCTTCCATGCGTTTTACAAGTACTTCAGCGTACTGAGTTGGGTGAAGCGTTAGGAACGCCGCGCCGAACGCTGCAGAGAAGGTTGGAGTCGGCTCTGTGATACCGCGCTCTGTACCTGCTAGTTTCGCTGTGAAACCAGATAGGAAGTGGTACTTCGTTTGCTCTGGAGTCAGTTTAGAAACTGGTGGTAATACACCAAATGCATCAGCAGTCAGGAAGATAACCTTTTGAGCGTGACCTGCTTTTGATACTGGCTTAACAATGTTGTCGATGTGGTGAATCGGGTAAGAAACACGAGTGTTTTCTGTTTTAGAACCGTCATCAAAATCGATAGAACCATCGCCACGAACCGTTACGTTTTCTAGCAGTGCATCACGACGGATTGCATTATAGATTTCTGGTTCTGCTTCCTTAGATAGACGGATCGTCTTCGCGTAACAACCGCCTTCAAAGTTGAAGATACCGTCGTCATCCCAACCGTGCTCATCATCACCGATTAGTTCACGTTTAGGGTCTGTTGATAGCGTTGTTTTACCTGTGCCCGATAGGCCGAAGAATACCGCTACATCGCCTTTCTCACCAACGTTCGCACTACAGTGCATTGAAGCAATACCTTGCAGAGGAAGTAGGTAGTTCATCATTGCGAACATGCCTTTCTTCATCTCACCGCCGTACCAAGTACCACCGATGATTTGAACTCGCTCTGTTAGGTTGAAAGCAACGAAGTTCTCAGAGTTTAGGCCCTGTTTTTCCCAATTAGGGTTGGTTGTTTTAGCACCGTTCATTACCACGAAATCTGGCTCGAACGTTGCCAACTCTTCGTCTGTTGGACGAATGAACATGTTCTTAACGAAGTGCGCTTGCCACGCTACTTCAGTGATAATACGTACACTTAAGCGTGTATCTGGGTTAGCACCACAGTAACCGTCAATCACAAACAGGCGCTTGCCAGATAGCTGAGTTGTTACAAGCTCTTTTAGCTCGTTCCATACTTCAGTTGTGATCGGTTTGTTATCGTTTTTGCCTTGATCTGACCACCACATGGTATCGCGGGTCGTGTCATCTTTAACAATGTACTTATCTTTCGGTGAGCGGCCAGTAAAGATACCAGTGTCAACAGCAACAGCACCTAGCTCCGTTACTACGCCTTTTTCGTAGCCTTCCAAACCTGGCAGTGTTTCTTCAACGAATAACTGCTCATAGCTAGGATTGCGAAGAACTTCGGTAACGCCAGTAAGTCCGTGCTTAGTTAGATCAATTTGTGCAGCCTTAGTATGTTCCATAACGGTCATAGGTGCTCCTTGTAGGATATTTTGTAGGGATTTTGTATTAATTTTTTATTGTTATCTGCTCACCATGCTAGCAACGAGACTCGGGGGAAACAGGGATACAGCTCAAAAAATATCCATATTAACCATGGGGTTTTAAGTGTCTCGTCACATATTGGCCTAACTAGTCTATCCTGTACGCAAACCTTTGCGCTAGGGGCGGGAACATTATTAATTGATTAAAATTAAGCGGTGATTTTATTACGAGATGTTACGAAGTTTGCGCTATTTTGATCACAAAAAAGGCCAGCTTAGTGCTGACCTTTTTGGGGTAAATTACGTGTTTTTGGCACGACGTAAATTAATGAACCGTATTGCTGCCTTTATCTGCTGCTTCTGCATACAGTGCATCAACGTCGTTCTTGTCGAACGAGTAGTTCGTATCACAGTAATCACAGTGAAGAGCAACGCTACCTTCAGTACTTAGGATGTCGTAAATCTCTTCTTGAGCAACGGTAATGATCGCTGCTGCGCTGCGTTCACGAGAACAACCACAGAAGAATTCAACTGGCTGTGGTGTGAAAAGTTGTACTTTCTCTTGGTTGTACAAACGGTAAAGCAGTTCGTTTGCTTCTAGAGAGAATAGCTCTTCGTTTTTCACTGTGTCTGTTAGCTGTTCTAGGTGCTCGAAGTCATTTGGAGTACCAGTACCATCAGGCATAACTTGCAGCAACATACCTGCAGCGTGTGCTTTGCCTTCGTGCTCACCAGTACGTAGCCATAGACGAGTCTTAAGCTGCTCAGAGTTCGCGAAGTAACCTTCAAGTACTTGAGCTAGTGTGTCACCTTCAAGACCAACGATACCTTGGTAACGTTCACCTTTCTTAGGGTCGATAGTGATCACTAGGTGGCCTTTACCCATTAGGTCGTGTAGACCTGCGTCGTCAGCAATTTCGCCTTCAAAGCGAGCAACACCGCGAATCTTTTGGTTATGGTCGCCATTGATAACTGCTAGAGATACCGGGCCGTCACCTTGCAGCTGCATAGTGATAGAACCTTCAAATTTTAGGGTCGCAGTTAGTAGCGTAGTTGAAACCAATAGCTCACCCAGCAGCTTTTGTACTGGAGCTGGGTATTCCTTGCTAGAAATAATCTGTTGGTACGCTTCATCCATTTGTACCAATTCACCACGTACTGATAGGTCTTCAAATAGGTAGCGATTTAAAACATTGTTTGCCATTTGGCTATTCCTTCTAGCTTATTGATGCTTGAACTTGATGATGTCACGACGTTGCTTTTTATCAGGGCGACGCTCTGGAGCTGGGTTATGTGCATGCAGTTTACGCTGTTTTGCAAACTCTTCTCTTTTTGCCAAGCTCTCGGTGGTTTCTTCATAGAGGGTTTGAGCGATCGGTGCTCCACCACGATGGGCTGAGATTTTCTCGATCGTTACCGTCTTTTCTTCATTACCTTGGCGCAGTGTAATAACTGCCCCAAGTTCGACAATCTTACTTGGCTTGCTGCGCTGACCATTATAGTGGACTTTGCCACCATCGACCATGTTACGAGCAATAGACCGAGTTTTGTAAAAGCGTGCTGCCCACAACCATTTATCGAGTCTGACAGCTTCATTAGAAGTTTTCATATAGGGCTGTGCCTTATTAAGTGAGAAATGAATGCGGTTTAACTGTAGTGAACAGTGCGCAACATGTTTTTGATGATGCTTATCACATTAGGTAGAAGTTTTATGTGGAGGCGGTTAGCATTTTTTTCAAGTCATATTGCAAAATCGCTATGTAATGCCGATTTATCGATTTGCTATGATATAGTTCAAGATCTTATGCTTATATAAGCTCGGTATCGAACGAATGAATAAAAAAGCTGAAAGTTTAATAGTTTGCAGCGTTTGTTGTCATGAGAAGGGGCAAGGGAAGTGAACTTTTTAGAGCTCAAAAATCGTATAGGAAATTCTCCTATGTTGAGCCGCTTATTAGATAATGGATTTGTGCTTCAGCAGAAACTGAGTATCGCCACTTGTTGTGTACTCATTGCCGCTTCAGCATGGATTTTAGGACAACTTGTCTGGTTTGTTGAACCTGCCGAGCAAACGGTTGTGCCTTGGAAAGCAACGGTGTCGTCGTCTGCTACGCCTCAGTCGACTCTCGATATCTCTTCTTTACAACAGAGCAACATGTTTGGTGCCTATAACCCAAGCAAATCCGCAGTGGTTGAGCAACAAGTGATTCAAGATGCACCCAAGACACGCCTTAACCTCGTCTTGGTTGGTGCGGTTGCCAGTTCTAACCCTGAATTGAGCTTAGCGGTGATTGCCAACCGTGGTACGCAAGCGACTTATGGGATCAATGAACAGATAGAAGGCACCAGAGCTAAACTAAAAGCCGTGTTAATCGACCGCGTGATCATTGATAACTCAGGTCGTGATGAAACGCTGATGCTAGAAGGTATTGAGTACAAGCGTTTAGCGGTATCAGAACCTGCACCACGTCGTGCCTCTTCTTCAGTTCGTGGTAATAACCCGGCTTCTGCAGAAGAGAAGCTTGATGAGATTAAAGCGAAGATAATGAAAGACCCGCAACAAATCTTCCAATATGTTCGATTGTCTCAGGTGAAACGCGACGATAGTGTGATCGGTTATCGTGTGAGCCCTGGCAAAGATTCAGAACTTTTTAACTCTGTTGGGCTCCAAAACGGAGATATTGCAACTCAGTTAAATGGTCAAGATCTGACAGACCCAGCCGCGATGGGCAACATATTCCGTTCAATCTCAGAACTGACAGAGTTAAATCTGGTCGTTGAGCGAGATGGACAACAACATGAAGTGTTTATTGAATTTTAAAACTTTGCGTCTAACGAAAGACGAAAGTGTAGGAGAAGTACGTGAAGCATTGGTTTAAGAAAAGTGCATGGTTATTGGCAGGAAGCTTAATCTGCACACCCGCAGCCTTCGCTAATGATTTTAGTGCCAGCTTTAAAGGCACTGACATTCAAGAGTTTATTAATATTGTTGGCCGTAACCTTGAGAAAACGATCATCGTTGACCCATCGGTGCGCGGAAAAATTGATGTGCGCAGTTATGACGTACTCAATGAAGAACAATATTACAGCTTCTTCCTCAATGTATTAGAGGTTTACGGCTATGCGGTCGTTGAAATGGACTCAGGTGTTCTGAAGATCATCAAGGCTAAAGACTCTAAAACCTCTGCCATTCCTGTTGTCGGTGATCGTGATTCTATCGCGGGCGACAGCGTAGTAACACGCGTTGTTACCGTTCGTAATGTCTCGGTTCGTGAGCTTTCTCCTCTGCTTCGCCAACTGAACGATAATGCGGGCGCGGGCAACGTTGTGCACTACGACCCAGCGAATATCATTCTAATCACTGGTCGCGCGGCGGTTGTAAACCGCTTAGCTGAAATCATCAAGCGTGTTGACCAAGCGGGTGATAAAGAGATCGAAGTGGTTGAGCTAAAGAATGCTTCAGCTGCTGAGATGGTACGTATTGTCGATGCGTTGAATAAAACCACCGATGCGAAAAACACCCCAGCTTTCCTACAGCCTAAATTGGTTGCGGACGAGCGTACCAATGCAATCCTTATCTCAGGTGACCCTAAGGTTCGTAGCCGTTTAAGAAAGCTGATTGAGCAACTTGATGTTGAGATGGCAACCAAGGGCAACAACCAAGTTATCTACCTTAAGTATGCAAAAGCAGAAGACTTAGTTGATGTACTGAAGGGTGTGTCGGACAACCTGCAGTCAGAGAAGCAAACTTCAACCAAAGGTAGCTCATCTCAACGCGATAAAGTCGTGATTTCGGCGCACAGCGATACCAACTCGTTAGTCATTACCGCACAACCTGACATCATGAATGCGCTGCAAGACGTGATTGCTCAGCTAGATATTCGTCGTGCTCAAGTACTGATCGAAGCTCTGATTGTTGAGATGGCAGAAGGTGATGGAATTAACCTTGGTGTGCAGTGGGGTTCTTTAGAGAACGGTGGAGCAATTCAGTTCTCTAACGGTGGCCCCAAAATTGGTGAAGTAATGGTTGGTCTTGAAGAGGCTAAAGATACGACATCGACTACAGCTGTTTATGACTCAGATGGCAACTTTTTACGTAACGAAACTACCACAGAAGAGGGTGATTACAGTACGCTAGCTTCTGCGCTTGGCGGTTTGAATGGAGCTGCATTACCTATTGTTATGGGAGATTGGACAGCCTTGATCAGTGCCGTTTCGACTGATTCAAACTCAAACATCCTGTCTTCTCCAAGTATTACCGTGATGGATAATGGTGAGGCGTCGTTCATTGTTGGTGAGGAAGTACCGGTTCTTACTGGCTCGACGGCGGGCTCAAGCAACGACAACCCATTCCAAACCGTTGAGCGTAAAGAAGTCGGTATCAAGCTTAAAGTGGTTCCACAAATCAACGAAGGCAACTCAGTACAGCTGAACATTGAGCAAGAAGTATCGAATGTGTTGGGTGCAAATGGTGCAGTCGATGTTCGTTTTGCTAAGCGACAGTTGAACACATCAGTCATGATTGAAGATGGTCAAATGTTGGTACTTGGTGGCTTAATTGATGAGCGTGCACTAGAAAGCGAGGCAAAAGTACCAATCCTGGGAGATATTCCATACCTTGGTTACTTATTTAAATCTACTAGTACTCAGGTCGAGAAAAAGAACCTAATGGTATTCATCAAGCCGACCATTATTCGTGATGGTATGACGGCCGATGGTATTACTCAGCGTAAATACAACTTTATTCGTGCTGAGCAGTTGTATAAGTCAGAGCAGGGCCTGAAGCTGATGGATGACGATAATATTCCAGTGCTGCCTAAATTTGGCGAAAGCATGAGTTACCCGGCTGAACTTCAAGCCTTCATTGAACAGATGGAAACAGAATAATGGCTGAATTGGTAGGGGCGGCACGAACTTATCAGCGCTTGCCGTTTAGCTTTGCGAATCGTTACAAAATGGTGCTGGAGTATCAGCACCCAGAGCGCGCACCGACACTGTATTATGTTGAACCACTGAAATCAGCGGCGATCATCGAGGTGAGCCGTGTAGTGAAAGATGGTTTTACACCACAAGCGATCACTGCCGATGAATTTGATAAAAAACTGACCGATGCGTACCAACGTGACTCTTCAGAAGCTCGTCAATTAATGGAAGACATTGGTGCTGACAGTGATGACTTCTTCTCGTTGGCGGAGGAGCTGCCACAAGATGAAGACTTGCTTGAGTCAGAAGACGATGCGCCAATCATCAAGCTAATCAACGCGATGCTGGGGGAGGCGATCAAAGAAGGTGCTTCGGACATCCATATCGAGACCTTTGAGAAGTCGCTATCGATCCGTTTCCGTATTGATGGTGTGCTGCGTGATGTTCTTGCACCAAGCCGTAAATTGGCGCCGCTGCTCGTGTCACGTGTAAAGGTTATGGCGAAGTTGGATATTGCGGAAAAACGTGTGCCACAAGATGGTCGTATTTCACTGCGTATTGGTGGCCGAGCAGTCGATGTTCGTGTATCAACCATGCCTTCATCACACGGTGAGCGTGTGGTAATGCGTCTGTTGGATAAAAACGCGACCCGCCTAGATCTGCACAGTTTAGGTATGACGGCAGAGAACCACGAGAACTTCCGTAAACTCATTCAACGTCCGCACGGCATTATCTTGGTAACGGGTCCTACAGGTTCGGGTAAATCCACAACCTTGTATGCAGGCCTGCAAGAGCTCAACAGCAACGAACGCAATATCCTTACCGTTGAAGATCCAATCGAATTCGATATCGATGGTATTGGTCAAACACAAGTGAACCCTAAGGTTGATATGACCTTTGCTCGTGGTCTACGTGCGATTCTTCGTCAAGACCCGGATGTGGTGATGATTGGTGAGATTCGTGACTTAGAGACCGCGGAGATTGCCGTTCAAGCTTCTTTGACGGGTC
This sequence comes from Vibrio sp. T3Y01, assembly GCF_013114525.1. Taxonomy (NCBI): domain Bacteria; kingdom Pseudomonadati; phylum Pseudomonadota; class Gammaproteobacteria; order Vibrionales; family Vibrionaceae; genus Vibrio; species Vibrio sp. T3Y01. The sequence continues at coordinate 81,408 of NZ_VTXJ01000009.1, forward strand.
ACTTAGTGATGTCGACCCTCCATACCAATACCGCAGTTGGTGCGATTACGCGTCTGCGCGACATGGGCATCGAACCATTCCTTATCTCTTCTTCACTGCTGGGTGTTTTGGCCCAGCGCTTAGTTCGTACCTTGTGTAACGACTGTAAAGAGCCTTATGAAGCGGACAAAGAGCAGAAAAAGCTGTTTGGCTTGAAGAAGAAAGACAGCCTGACCCTTTACCATGCCAAGGGGTGCGAGCACTGTAGCCATAAAGGTTACCGAGGCCGTACTGGTATTCATGAATTACTGATGGTTGATGAATCGGTTCAAGAGCTGATTCACAGCGAAGCGGGTGAGCAAGCGATCGAGAAAGCAATTCGTGGCACAACCCCAAGTATTCGAGAGGATGGCTTGAGCAAAGTTCTGAAAGGGGTAACGTCCCTAGAAGAAGTGATGCGAGTGACCAAGGAAGTCTAGTATGGCGGCATTTGAATACAAAGCGCTGGATGCCAAAGGCAAAAGTAAAAAGGGCTCGATTGAAGCGGATAACGCTCGTCAGGCTCGTCAGCGCTTAAAAGAACAAGGCTTAATACCGGTTGAAATGGCTGAAGCCAAAGCAAAAAGCAGTAAGGGAGGCAGCGCGCCTTCTACTGGTTTTAAGCGTGGTATCAGCACGCCAGACCTTGCTTTGATTACTCGCCAAATTTCTACATTGGTTCAATCAGGCATGCCGCTAGAAGAGTGTTTGAAGGCCGTGGCAGAGCAATCGGAGAAGCCTCGCATTCGCACTATGTTATTGGCGGTTCGTTCTAAAGTGACGGAAGGCTACTCGCTAGCGGATAGCTTGGCTGATTACCCGCACATCTTTGACGAACTGTTCAGAGCCATGGTGGCGGCAGGTGAGAAATCTGGGCACTTAGACGCGGTACTGGAGCGATTAGCCGATTACGCCGAAAATCGCCAAAAGATGCGCTCTAAGCTGCTGCAAGCGATGATCTATCCTGTGGTGCTGGTGGTGTTTGCGGTGACTATCGTTTCGTTCCTATTAGCAACGGTAGTACCCAAGATCGTTGAACCAATCATCCAGATGGGACAAGAGCTTCCTCAATCGACCCAATTTTTATTGGCATCGAGTGAATTTATCCAGGATTGGGGCATCCAATTACTGTTGCTGATCATTGGTGTGATTGTGTTGATTAAGACCGCGCTCAAAAGACCGGGCGTGCGTCTAAGTTGGGATCGCAAATTGTTGAGTATCCCGCTGATCGGCAAGATAGCGAAAGGTATCAACACCTCTCGCTTTGCACGCACACTTTCAATTTGTACCTCAAGTGCGATTCCAATCCTTGAGGGGATGAAGGTTGCGGTTGACGTTATGTCGAACCACCATGTCAAACAACAAGTATTACAAGCATCAGATAGCGTGAGAGAAGGGGCAAGCCTGCGTAAAGCGCTTGATCATACTAAGCTCTTCCCGCCGATGATGCTGCACATGATTGCTAGTGGTGAGCAGAGTGGTCAATTAGAGCAGATGCTGACTCGTGCAGCCGATAACCAAGACCAAAGCTTTGAGTCGACGGTAAACATTGCGTTAGGCATTTTTACCCCGGCACTTATCGCTCTGATGGCAGGTTTGGTGCTGTTTATTGTGATGGCGACTCTGATGCCAATGCTTGAAATGAACAACTTAATGAGCGGCTAACACTGTTCGTAGAACGTTTTTGGATCATCGAGAAGAAGGACAATATTCCCCTCAACTCGTTGTCTGTAATTTGGAGAAAATAATGAAAAACAAAATGAAGAAACAATCAGGCTTTACTCTACTAGAGGTGATGGTGGTTGTGGTTATCCTTGGCGTGCTGGCGAGCTTTGTTGTACCTAACCTATTGGGTAACAAAGAGAAGGCTGATCAACAAAAAGCCATCACAGATATCGTCGCGCTAGAGAACGCGCTAGATATGTACAAGCTGGATAACAGCGTTTACCCAACAACGGATCAAGGTCTTGATGCACTTGTTTCTAAGCCAAGCAGCCCAGAGCCACGTAACTACCGTGATGGCGGCTACATCAAGCGTCTACCTAACGACCCATGGGGCAACGAGTATCAATACCTAAGCCCTGGTGATAACGGCACTATCGATATCTTTACACTTGGCGCTGATGGTCAAGAAGGTGGTGAAGGTATTGCTGCGGATATCGGTAACTGGAACATGCAAGACTTTCAGTAAGCCTAGGCTTATTGTCGCTTGACGCCGTTATTTGATGGTCGGACGTAAACATATGGAGTCTGCAAGGTGAAAACTACGCACAAACAGCCAGGTTTCACCTTGATTGAGATTCTTTTGGTGTTGGTATTACTTTCAGTAACGGCGGTCGCAGTGATTGCGACCATTCCTACCAATAGTAAAGATGTCGCCAAAAAATACGCTCAAAGTTTCTATCAACGAGTTCAGTTACTTAGTGAAGAAGCGATTTTGAGTGGGTTGGATTTTGGCATTCGCATCGATGAAAAGAAATCGACCTATGTTCTAATGACGCTGAAGTCTGAAGGTTGGCAGGAAGTCGAATTCGAAAAAATACCCTCTTCAACAGAGTTACCGGAAGATCTTGCTCTATCACTCAGCTTAGGCGGTGGCGCATGGGCAGACGATGATCGGTTATTCAACCCAGGAAGTTTATTTGATGAAGATATGTTTGCTGACCTTGAAGAAGAAAAGAAACCTAAGCCACCTCAAATCTACATCTTGTCGAGTGCTGAAGTGACACCATTTACACTCTCTTTTTATCCCAATACAGGCGATACCATACAAGATGGGTGGCGCATTAAAGCGTCGGATAATGGTGTGATTCGACTGTTGGAACCAGGAGAAGAAGATGAAGAGGAATAACCGTTCTCCTTATCGCTCTCGTGGTATGACGCTACTTGAGGTGTTAGTGGCACTCGCGATATTTGCTACTGCGGCGATCAGTGTGATTCGTGCCGTAACCCAGCACATCAATACATTGAGCTATTTAGAAGAAAAGACCTTCGCGGCTATGGTCGTTGATAATCAAATGGCTTTGGTGATGTTACACCCGGAGAAGCTGAAAAAGACACAAGGCACGCAAGAGTTGGCGGGTCGAGAGTGGTTTTGGAAAGTTACCCCAATTGATACGGCTGATAATCTGCTGAAAGCTTTTGATGTCAGCGTGGCAACCAGCAAGCAAGCTTCTCCAGTCGTTACGGTGCGCAGTTATGTGGTCAACTAAGAGAATGCGGTTAGTTAAAAGCATGACGGTAAATAACAGTATGGCTCGCAAACAAGGTCTATCTTCAAAAGGGAGAGGTTTTACCTTAATTGAAGTTTTGGTCTCAATCGCTATCTTTGCCACACTGAGCATGGCGGCCTATCAAGTAGTGAATCAGGTGCAGCGAAGCAACGAGCTTTCAGCTGAGCGCAGCGCTCGTTTGAATCAACTGCAGCGTAGTTTAGTTATCTTAGATAATGATTTTCGCCAGATGGCAGTGCGACAATTTCGTACTGATGGTGAGGAAGCATCATCTAAGCTGATTATAGTGAAAGAGTATTTATTGGACTCCGATAGCATTGGCATCGTGTTTACTCGTCTTGGCTGGCACAACCCACAGCAGCAGTTCCCTCGAGGTGAAGTCACTAAAGTGGGCTACCGCCTTAAAGAAGAGACCCTCGAACGCGTATGGTGGCGCTACCCAGATACACCTGCGGGGCAGGAAGCGGTTATTACCCCTTTGCTTGATGATGTTGAAACTTTGGAGTTCGAGTTCTACGACGGAAAGCGTTGGGGCAAAGAGTGGCAAGCTGATAAGTCGTTACCGAAGGCGGTGAGACTTAAGCTGACGTTAAAAGATTATGGTGAGGTAGAGCGAATTTATCTGACACCAAGTGGCACCCTAGATCAGGTTGGTGGTGACTCAAACAGTGACTCTTCAGGCAGTAGCGAGGGGAACGATGATGCCTCGAACTAATCAGCTTGCATTAACGAGACGAGCGTTAGGACGTAAGCAACGTGGTGTCGCGCTGATCATTATCCTGATGTTACTGGCGATAATGGCAACCATCGCAGGCAGCATGTCGGAGCGCTTGTTTACTCAATTTAAACGCGTTGGTAACCAACTGAATTACCAACAAGCTTATTGGTATAGCATAGGCGTTGAAGCGCTCGTGCAAGATGGTATTAGGCAAAGCTACAAAGACAGTGATACGGTCAACTTAAGTCAGCCGTGGGCGTTAGAAGAGCAGGTATTCCCGTTAGATTATGGACAAGTTAAGGGGCGTATTGTTGATGCGCAATCTTGTTTTAATCTCAATGCACTGGCTGGAGTGACAACCACTTCCAGCAACCAGACACCTTATCTAGTGACGGTTTGGCAAACCTTATTGGAAAACCAAGACGTTGAGCCTTATCAGGCTGAGGTTATCGCGCATTCAAGCTGGGAGTTTGTCGATAGCGATACTCGAGCAACTTCTTCAGCAGGCGTCGAGGACAGCACCTATGAGGCGATGAAGCCACCTTATGTCGCAGCAAACGGTTTAATGGCGGATGAGTCTGAGCTAAGAGCGGTGTATCAGGTGACTGGTGAAGTCATGAATAAGGTTCGTCCTTTTGTGTGTGCCTTACCGACCGATGATTTTCGACTGAACGTGAACACATTGACGGAGCAACAAGCGCCGTTATTGGAAGCGATGTTTGCACCTGGCTTAAGTGAGTCGGATGCGAAACAGCTGATTGATAAACGCCCGTTTGATGGCTGGGACACCGTAGATGACTTCATGGCCGAGAGCGCCATTACCGCGGTCAGTGCTGAAGTCAGCAAAAAAGCAAAAGCATATTTAACTGTAGATAGCGCCTATTTTGAGCTAGATGCAGAGGTTTTAGTTGAGCAATCTCGTGTACGTATACGAACGCTTTTCTATAGTAGTAATCGAGAAACAGTGACGGTGGTACGCCGTCGTTTTGGAGGAATCAGTGAGCGAGTTTCTGACCGTTCGACTGAGTAGCGAACCACAGAGCCCAGTGCAGTGGTTAGTTTGGTCGACAAGCCAACAAGAAGTGATAGCAAGCGGTGAACTATCTAGCTGGGAACAGCTTGGTGAGTTAACGCCTTACGCTGAAAAGCGCAGTTGTATCGCTTTATTGCCGGGAAATGAGTGCTTAATTAAGCGTGTTGAGATCCCGAAGGGTGCTGCTCGCCAGTTCGATTCTATGCTGCCGTTTTTATTAGAAGACGAAGTCGCGCAAGATATCGAAGACTTACATCTGACTATTTTAGATAAAGACGCAACGCATGCCACCGTGTGTGGTGTGGAACGCGAGTGGCTGAAGCAGGCGCTGGATACTTTCCGCGAAGCTAACATTATCTTTCGTAAAGTATTGCCTGATACCTTAGCGTTGCCTTTAGAAGAGCAGGGCATCAGTGCGCTACAGATCGACCAACATTGGTTATTGCGTCAAAGCAACTATCAAGCAGTGTCGATCAATGAGGCGTGGCTAGCGATGTTCTTACAAAGCGATTGGGTTGCCTTAGATGACGAAGAGCAATCACCAACGATTTTTAGCTACACCGCACTGCCAAGTGATGACGTTCAACAGCAAAGTGGCATTGAGTGGCAAGCTAAGCCTGCTGAACTAGTGATGTCTTTACTGAGCCAACAAGCCATCACAAGTGGCGTAAACTTACTGACTGGCACCTTTAAAACCAAATCTTCATTCAGTAAGTACTGGCGTGTATGGCAAAAAGTAGCGATCGCAGCTTGTTTGCTGGTGGCGGTGATCGTCACTCAGCAAGTCTTAAAGGTTCAGCAGTACGAAGCACAAGCCGAAGCGTACCGAACGGAGAGTGAACGTATTTTTAGAAGCGTACTTCCGGGCAAGCAACGTATTCCGACGGTCAGCTACCTTAAGCGCCAGATGAACGACGAAGCTAAGAAGTATGGTGGCTCGGGAGATGGTGATTCCTTACTTGGATGGCTAGCGTTACTGCCAGAAACTTTAGGACAAGTGAAAGCCATCGAAGTGAATAGCATTCGCTACGACGGCAACCGCTCAGAGGTGAGATTGGAAGCGAAAAGTTCTGACTTCCAACATTTCGAGACTGCGCGAGTGAAACTTGAAGAGAAGTTTACCGTTGAGCAAGGGCCATTGAATCGTAATGGTGATGCCGTATTTGGTAGCTTTACCCTTAAACCCCGTCAATAAACTGCGTAAGGAGATCAGTGATGAGAAATATGATTGAGCCACTCCAAGCGTGGTGGACTTCAATAAGTCAAAGAGAGCAACGATTAGTGATCGGTTGTTCTATTCTATTGGTGGTAGGCATCGTGTACTGGGGGCTATTGCAGCCGCTTAGTCAGCGAGCTGAGATGGCGCAAAACCGTATTCAAAGTGAGAAGCAACTGCTGACTTGGGTAACCAATAAAGCCAACGAAGTGGTGGAGCTGCGAGGAAGTGGTGGGATTGTTGCTAGCCAGCCTTTAAACCAATCTGTGCCAGCTTCTATGCGTCGTTTCAAGATTGAATTAATTCGAGTTCAGCCGCGTGGCGAGATGCTGCAAGTCTGGGTGAAACCTGTGCCTTTTAATCAGTTCGTAGATTGGCTGACATACTTGAAAGAGAAGCAGGGTGTCGAAGTTGAGTTTATGGACATTGATCGCTCCGATAACCCAGGGGTTATTGAGGTCAACCGACTACAGTTTAAACGAGGTTAATGTGAAACGCGGTTTATCTTTGAAGTTAGGTTTACTTTTTGGCGGCATCTTTATTGTCTTTTTCTCGGTTAGTCTGTTGCTGCATCTACCGGCCTCTTTTGTAATCAAACATGCACCGGCTGTGCGTGGCTTGAATATTGAAGGTGTTGAAGGAACGGTTTGGCAAGGCAGCGCTAATAATATTTCTTGGCAGCGTGTTAATTACGGTTCAGTACAGTGGGACTTCCAGTTCTCTAAACTCTTCCAAGCCAAAGCTGAATTAGCGGTTCGTTTTGGTCGTAATAGCGACATGAACTTGTCAGGAAAAGGGCGCGTTGGGTACAGCATGAGTGGTGCGTATGCGGAAAACTTAGTCGCATCAATGCCCGCTGCTAACGTGATGAAATATGCGCCAGCGATTCCAGTCCCGGTTTCAATTGGTGGACAGGTTGAGCTGACGATCAAGCATGCGGTTCATGCTCAACCTTGGTGTCAGTCTGGTGAAGGCACTGTGGCTTGGTCTGGTGCTGCCGTAGACTCGCCTGTGGGGGCGCTGGACCTTGGGCCTGTGATTGCTGACATCACTTGTGAAGATAATACACTGGCAGCCAAGGGCTCCCAGAAGAGTGCTCAAGTGGATAGCGAGTTCTCTGCGAACGTTACACCAAATCAAAGCTACACCTCGGCAGCATGGTTCAAACCGGGTGCAGAATTCCCGCCAGCCATGCAGAGTCAGCTTAAGTGGCTTGGTAATCCAGATAGCCAAGGTAAGTACCAGTTTAGCTATCAAGGACGCTTCTAGTTAGCTTCTTAATAACTAAGCTCTGCTGGTTATCCGATAACAAGACATTAAAAATGGGCACCTCATCGAGGTGCCCATTTTATTTTAATGCTGTACCAGCTAGCTTAGGTCAACAGACCCTAATCTTTGCTCTGTAAGATCTCGGCCCATGGTAAGTCTGCATCACCTAGAACAATGAAGTTCGGGTTCTCTAGCGTCTCTCTTTCATTGTAAGAGAGTGGCTCTAATTGCGTGCTTAAGATACGTCCGCCTGCTTCTTCCACGATGCACTGTGTCGCGGCGGTATCCCACTCGCCAGTAGGCCCAAGGCGCAAGTAACAATCGACAGCACCTTCTGCCACTAAGCAGGCTTTGAGTGCTGCAGAGCCTAATGGCACTAAGTCGTAGTTCCAAGCGGGACTCATACGGCTAGTGATACGATTGATGTCTTGGCGACGGCTGATCGCCATTGCAATAGATTGGTTTGGTAACTCATGACGATGCGTTTTGATTTTAACGCTGTCGTTAAGGTCTGGAATCTTCCAAGCTCCCTTACCGCTGTAAGCGTAATAGCTCACACCAGAAACTGGTGCATACACTACACCCATTACCGGCTTGTTGTGTTCAATTAAGGCGATAATTGTCGCGAAATCACCGCTTCTTGCGATGAACTCCTGTGTTCCGTCTAGTGGGTCAACCAGCCAGTAGCGGTCCCATTGTGCACGCTTTTCTAGGCTAATGTCAGCGGCCTCTTCAGATAGCACAGGGATATCTGGTGTGAGTTCACTCAGTTTTTTCGAGATCAGTTTATGCGCAGCTAGATCGGCACTGGTGACTGGCGTGTCGTCACTCTTGGTGAACTCTTCGTAATCTTTCTTTTCGTAGATCTCTAAGATGAGTTGGCCTGCGGAGCGAGCAACCTCAATCACAGAGGGTAGGAGATGAGACAAATCTTTTGTTGTTGGCATAAATATTCTCTTACTCTTCGGGGCGCTTATGGCTTTAATTATTATTTAGCGAGCGAAGGGTCAATAGTAGGGCGGTAATACTGCGAGCTTCACAGAAGTCGAGATGCGTTAATAGCTCTTCGGCTTGAGCAAGCGGCCAGCGCACAATGTCCAGTGGTTCAGGTTCATCACCTTCTAGCTTCTCTGGGTAGAGATCTTCCGCGATAAACAGCGTCATTTTGCTAGAAAAGTAAGAGGGAGCGAGAATCACTTCCTTGAGCGGAGTGAGTTTGTTAGCACCAAAGCCAATCTCTTCTTTGAGTTCACGAACCGCGGCGTCACTTGGTTGCTCACCTGGATCAATCAGCCCTTTTGGAAAGCCGAGTTCGTAGCGCTCAGTTCCCGCTGCATATTCACGTACTAATAGAATATCGCCTTGCTCAGTAATCGGAACCATCATCACTGCGTTGCGCCCGCTAGGCTTCATGCGTTCGTAAGTGCGCTCTTCACCGTTTGAAAAGCGTAAGTCGAGAGACTCGATAGAGAATAGTCTTGATTGAGCGACAGTTTGTTTAGCCAAAATCTCTGGCTTGGTCCTTTTTGTCATTGCGCTCGCTCCTTAGCTCATTGGAATTCTTTCTTATAAAGTCATTCTAATATAGGGGAAATGACCTTGAGTTCCTAGATCCGAGTTTTCATATCCGAAAATTATTGAAGCAAGAATCGATTACGATCACTTGAATACCTTACTCAAGATGGTAACGAGGTGAAGTTTTACTGGATAACAAAAGAGTATAGAGAGAACGTGATAGCCCTAACTTGCTAATCCATAAAACAAAAAAGGTTGACGCTTGCGCATCAACCTTTCAAAAAATCATTCATACTTAATCAGAGATTAGTAGTAAGAGTGCTCACCACGATCGTGCTCTGTTGCATCACGAACAGCAGTCAGTTCACCTTCGAACTGTTGAAGAAGTTCTTTTTCGATGCCTTCTTTTAGCGTTACATCAACCATAGAACAACCGTTACAACCACCACCGAATGCTACGATAGCTGCGCCGTCTTCAGTGATTTCTACCAAGCTAACGTGACCGCCGTGACCAGCAAGTTGTGGGTTAACTTGCGTTTGAATCGCGTATTCAACACGTTCTAGAAGTGGTGCATCATCTGAGACCTTACGCATCTTAGCGTTTGGTGCTTTAAGCGTTAGTTGAGAGCCCATTTTGTCACTAACGAAGTCAATTTCAGCTTCATCTAGGAACGGTAGGCTTAGCTCATCTACGTATGCAGAGAAAGCTTCGAATTTAAGTTCTGTGTCAGACGCTTCAATAGCATCTGTAGGGCAGTAAGAAACACCACACTCTGCGTTTTGTGTACCTGGGTTTACCACGAACACACGAATGTTTGTACCTTCAGGCTGCTGTGACAGCAGATTGGCAAAATGAGTTTGAGCTGTTTCTGTAATAGTAATATTTGACACGACGAATACCTGAGTAAATTTGTAGGCTATTAGCGCCATTCTACTCCTGTCAGATTTGTAATTCAGCCCTTTTTTGTTGGATTGCTGTACAAGTAGCGACTCACGCCAGTTATCCAGAGGGCTCAGGAGTGCGGCAGATGCAGTAAATATCAATCCTTTTCACCCCTACTTCAAGTAATAATTGGCATAATTGATACACAGTACTGCCTGTGGTTACAACATCATCAATTATCGCGACATGCGAGTAATCCATCGCTGAGAAGCTGGTGTTTCTCATCGCGAATGCGCCTTTCAAATTACTTTTTCTGGCTGATTTAGTGAGCCCTTGCTGCGAAGCGGTTGAACGGATGCGCTTGAATAAAACGGCATGCTCCACCTTGAGCTCTTGAGCGGTGTAACGCGCCAGTAGCTGACTTTGATTAAAACCACGATGAAAGTATCGACGCCAATGTAAGGGAACACTGGTGACTAGCGATGCCGGTTCTTTGATGCGTGACGCGAGCAAGGTCGACAGATCTCGGGCAAACCAGAATTTATCGGCATACTTCATCTGTTGGATATAGCCTGCAGTTGGAAAGGTGTAATCACCGACACAATAGAGCCGATGCCAAGGTGGCGGGTTAGCTAAGCACTCACCGCATTGTTCGACGGCTGTGACCGTTTTCAATCCGCACCTTTGACAGCGAGGCACTAGCTCGAACAGCTTTAGGCAACTATTGCACCATCGAGGGTGGTGATCATCTGGCTGTTTATCTAGCTTACAGAGGTGGCATTGAGGTGTGACCAGACGTGGTGTGTGTTTTTGTAGCCAATCGGATAACATAGCTCGCGATGCTTTTGGGTTATGGTGTTCCTTTTGCTCACCATACTGAAAAGTGCAGGTTATCGCTGATGGAAAAAGTAGGGAATATTGAGAATGAGTGACGCGTTATATTGGCATGTTTCAGGACAGGGCCCCGATTTGGTGTTGGTTCACGGCTGGGGAATGAACGGTGCTGTCTGGCAGCAAACCGTTAATGCGTTAGAGACTGATTTCCGTGTGCACGTTGTCGATTTGCCAGGTTACGGACACAGCTCTCATTGCCACGCTCAAGATCTTGAAGAGATAGCCCAGCAACTGTTGGCCGAAGCACCAAAGCAAGCGATTTGGGTCGGCTGGTCACTTGGTGGCTTGGTAGCGACGCATATGGCTCTTCATCACCCCGATTATGTGAGCAAGCTGGTGACGGTTGCTAGTTCACCGAAATTCGCAGCCGCGAAAGAGCCGGTGCTATGGCGCGGTATCCAACCCAACGTATTAACCGCGTTTACGGAACAGTTGGTGGAAGATTTCCAAACCACCATCGAACGCTTTATGGCATTGCAAGCCATGGGCAGCCCATCAGCAAGGCAAGATGTAAAACAGCTCAAGCAAGCGGTGCTGTCTCGCCCATTACCAAACCCTGATTCATTATTGTCAGGACTGAAGATGTTGTCTGATGTCGATTTAAGAGAGCAATTACCGGAGATTTCCGTTCCTATGCTGCGCTTGTATGGTCGATTAGACGGGCTAGTACCAATCAAGGTTGCCAAAGACTTGGGCAATGCACTGCCTCACACCGAGCAATACATCTTTACTCAATCCTCGCATGCACCGTTTATGACGGAAGCGGATGCCTTCTGCAGTGAGCTAGTCAGCTTCGCACAAAAATAATTGCTAAATTTATATCCGGCTCGGTCGATATATAACCTAATACCAATCACAGTAAGTGTTCAACAATAGCGTTTTAACAAGCTAGGATGATCAGTTATTTACTACGATTGGTATAACACCAACGTGTTGCATGATACTCAGACCTAACTCTCTCCAGAGCTGATTGCGGTAAGTTGGGCTATGCCTGTTGTGTGTTCTCGGTACAACAGTGTTATGGCAATAGTGATGGGCGATTCTTGAGGAGAGTTCGCGATGATTGTGTCACCTGCAACTGCAGTGAGTGTGCCACTAATCGCCCCGTCCGTTAATGTGCAAACAGAGCAAGTTGCGCGTGATAATAGAGTCCGAGAGCCTGTTGCTCCCGCAGTAGCATTGGCGAGAACCAATGCAGAGCGTAAGGTAAAATCAGACGATAAACGAAGGCAGCAGTCGGCTTGGGATCCTTCAGACCATCCAGGTTATGAAATGGAGAACGAGTCAGAGGCCAATTCGGTTAGCCAAGAAGAGCCACAAGACCCTTTTGAGCGGCTGTTCAGCTTGTTAGCGCTGAGAACATACAGTGCTGACCAAGGAAAAGGCTATACCATGCGTTTCCGCCTGCCAAAGCATGTTTTAGATGCGGCGATTCAGGAGGGACAGATGGAGAAACGACGTAAGGTCATAAAATATCATTATGGTCATGCTGTTGCGCCTCATGCTCCATCAGAGATGCTAGTCGTGTTGTAAGTCGAAAACTTATGACCCCATCAAGCTTCGATGTCTCTTTTGAACACATAATAAAAAAACCTGCATACCCTAAGGGATGCAGGTTTTCTGTTTTAGGCGAATCTGTTTTTCAAATGCGCTATTGGATTATTTTTTCGCTTTAGCAAAAGCAGCTGCGAATGCACCGCCCATTGCGCCATTTTGTTGTGGCTCTTCACGACGGCGTTGTCCACCTTGCGAGTGTTGATTCGGGCGGCTTTGCGTGCGAGGTGCACTTGAACGTTGAGCTCGGTTGTCTTGTCCCGGCTCATCTTTCATACGCATGCTGAGTGCAATACGTTTACGCTGAACATCCACTTCCATCACTTTCACTTTCACGATGTCACCCGCTTTAACCACTTCACGTGGATCAGAGACAAAGCGATCGGTAAGCGCTGAAATGTGTACTAAACCATCTTGGTGAACGCCGATATCGACGAAGGCACCGAAGTTAGCCACGTTTGATACCACACCTTCTAGAATCATGCCTGGCTCCAAGTCTGAAACGCTGTTTACGCCGTCGGCGAAGGTAGCAGTCTTGAACTCAGGGCGAGGGTCACGGCCGGGCTTATCCAGTTCTTTGATGATGTCAGTCACCGTAGGTACACCAAAGTTTTCATTGGTGTAATCAATCGCATGCAGGCCGCGTAGGAAGTCTGTGTTACCTACCAAAGACTTGATGTCTTTCTGGTTTTTCTCAGCGATGTTCTTCACCACTGGGTAAGCTTCTGGGTGCACCGATGATGCATCTAGCGGGTTCTTGCCGTCCATGATACGCAGGAAGCCAGCACACTGTTCAAAGGCTTTTGGTCCCAAACGAGCGACTTTTTTCAGTGTCGTACGCGCTTCGAAGCGACCATTTTCATCACGGTAGTCGACGATGTTCTGAGCGATAGCGCTAGAAAGGCCCGCTACGCGAGTTAGCAGCGCAGCCGAAGCGGTATTCACATCAACACCCACCGCGTTTACACAGTCTTCGACAATCGCATCTAGGCGCTTAGCAAGCATGGTTTGGCTTACATCGTGTTGGTATTGGCCCACACCGATCGATTTAGGGTCAATCTTCACAAGCTCAGCTAGAGGATCTTGTAGACGACGCGCGATAGACACAGCACCGCGCAGTGATACGTCCATATTCGGGAACTCTTTCGCTGCTAATTCAGATGCTGAGTACACCGATGCACCGGCTTCGCTAACGATGATCTTTTGCGCTTTGAGGTTGCCACGTTTAATCACATCAGCCACAAAGCTGTCGGTTTCGCGTGAAGCGGTACCGTTACCAATCGCAATAAGGTCAACGTTAAACTGACGAACCATTTGCTCAACAATGTGAGCTGATTTGTCGTATTGCTTTTGTGGTGGGTGAGGGTAAATGGTTTCTGTCGCGAGAACCTTACCTGTTGAATCAACAACCGCGATTTTCGAACCGGTACGTAAGCCTGGATCTAGGCCTAGCGTTGCACGAGGGCCAGCAGGAGCAGCCATCAGTAGGTCTTTTAGGTTGGTGGCGAATACTTCAATCGCTTCGATCTCTGCACGCTCTTTCATCGCGCCCATGAGTTCGGTTTCCATGTGCATAGAAACCTTAATACGCCATGCCCAGCTGATTACTTGCTTACGCCATGCATCTGCAGGTGCACTGCTCAGAGTAATACCGTAGTGATCAGAGATGATGTTTTCACAGTAAGAACCACGAGCGCCTTCTTCTTGCTCTGGGTCTGCGTTCATAGCCAATGTTAAGAAGCCTTCATTGCGGCCACGTAACATCGCAAGTGCGCGGTGAGACGGCACTTTGCTGAGAGTTTCGTTGTGCTCGAAGTAGTCTTTGAACTTCTCGCCTTCTTGCTCTTTACCTGCTACCACACGAGCGACGAGCTCTGAGTTGCGTGTTAGATGTTGGCGAATCTTTTCTAGCAGATTTGCGTCTTCCGCAATACGTTCCATGATGATCGCACGAGCGCCATCAAGAGCGGCTTTGGTATCGGCAATGCCTTTATCGTTGCTGATGAAGTTCGCCGCTTCCGTTTCTGGATCGTGCTGTGGTTCATTCCACAGTGTGTCGGCAAGTGGTTCTAAACCCGCTTCAATCGCGATCTGGCCTTTAGTGCGGCGCTTTGGTTTGTAAGGTAGGTATAAATCTTCTAGACGAGTCTTGCTGTCGGCTTGAGTGATATCACGCTCGAGTTCTGGCGTGAGTTTACCTTGGTCTTGAATCGACTTAAGAATTGTTTGGCGACGATCATCAAGTTCACGAAGGTAAGAAAGGCGACTATCAAGGTTACGTAATTGGGTATCGTCTAAGCCTCCCGTAACCTCTTTACGGTAGCGGGCAATAAAGGGAACGGTATTACCGTCGTCAATTAGGGTTACTGCAGCGGTGACTTGCTCAGAACGAACATTCAGTTCTTCAGCGATCAGTCGACAGATAGCTTGGCTCATCCGATGAATCTCTTATTTAATATCGTGACAAATACATGGGGGTGAGCGTACGCTTTTTCTAGCTTTGACTGTGTAATTATCCTGTCAGAAGTCGAATTTCCGTTTGTGATACCCGCTTTGTGCGAGATCTCTTACAAGTGATGTGAGACTAAGTCACTTTAAACTCAGAAAATTGTCCCAATAAAAATATAAGTTAATGATTTAGTTGGTTTTTATGTTTTTGGGCGTATTTCCCACAGTAAATGTTTTTTAGGACTATCTAGGAAACACGGCCATTTCCCGTAATATTTAACTTGTCGACAGGGAGTTGGCAGGAACAGGAAAAAGCCTAATGGACTAGGTATCTTCAGGATGAAGATTTGATTACTTAGGATGAGTGGTCAGCAAGGAAGTGATAATCTCTGGATGAGATTCGCCAGTCAGGACGACAGGCTAGAATGGACACCGCTAGGATGGCGATGAACAAAAAGGAAATTGGTTAAAGGATTTAGCCACTATCAAGGAAAGATGCAGGGAGCACCTTATCTCGAAGAGATAAACAGTAGCCGGATTGCTGCGATAGAGACTTAACCCCGCTAGGCGAAAGCCTTGCGGGGTTTTCTTTTATCTGGAGTTTGGGTTTTATAGATACTCAGTACATCGCTAAGTGACTAATAAGTAGAATTATTTGTTGTCTGCGTAGCAAATCGAGTTAATGAACCACTCTTTGTCGCCTTCCGGTGTTTTTACCGTAAATTCATCATCCACTTCTTTCTTAAGTAGAGCTCTAGCCATTGGCGAGTCGATAGAGATATAACCTTTAGCATCGCCATAGATCTCTTCTGGACCGACAATTCGAAACTTCTTAATTTCCCCATCATCATTCTCGATTTCGACCCAAGCCCCGAAAAATACCTTACCTTCTTGTTGTGGCGAGTAATCAACGATCGTGACATCAGGTAGGAACTTTCTCAAGAAACGAACTCGGCGATCGATCTGACGAAGTAGACGCTTATTGAAGGTGTAATCTGCGTTTTCTGAGCGATCTCCAAGGCTTGCCGCCCAAGTGACTATCTTAGTAATTTCAGGGCGTTTCTCGTGCCATAAGTGGTCATGTTCGGCTTTGAGCTTGTTATAACCTTCTCGGGTGATAAGTTTGGTTTTCATAAATCTTACTTAATGAAATGATGATCTAAGATAGAATATATAGAAAGGCAACATACGTTAACAATTATTTAGGCGACTTTTTCTCCAATAATGTTACATTTTTAATGTATTAACTCATTAGACTGTGCCCAAAAGCTTATAACCCAATAAGCGATTAATAGGTGGAACCATTACATGCAAGAAAACTACAAAATTTTAGTGGTCGATGACGATGCTCGTTTACGTGCACTGTTAGAGCGCTATCTGTCAGAGCAAGGCTTTCAAGTGCGTAGCGTGGCAAACAGTGAGCAGATGGACCGCCTGTTAACCCGTGAAAATTTTCACTTGATGGTATTGGATTTAATGTTGCCGGGCGAAGATGGTCTATCGATCTGTCGTCGTCTACGAAACGCAAACAACTCACTGCCTATTCTAATGCTGACGGCAAAAGGTGATGAAGTGGACCGTATTGTTGGATTGGAAGTCGGTGCTGATGACTACCTACCAAAACCATTCAACCCACGTGAATTGCTTGCTCGTATCAAAGCAGTATTACGTCGCCAAGTGATTGAAGCACCAGGCGCACCAAGCACTGAAGAGTCTGTGGTTGAGTTTGGTGAGTTCCGCTTGAACTTAGGTACACGTGAAATGTTCCGTGGCGAAGAGCCAATGCCGCTTACTTCGGGCGAATTTGCAGTGCTTAAGTCACTAGTTACCAATGCTCGTGAGCCAATGTCTCGCGATAAGTTGATGAATATGGCTCGTGGCCGTGAGTACTCAGCAATGGAGCGCTCTATCGATGTTCAGATTTCACGTCTACGTCGTCTAGTGGAAGAAGACCCAAGCAAACCTCGCTACATCCAAACGGTGTGGGGCTTAGGTTATGTCTTTGTTCCTGATGGTAAGGCTGTGTAAGTCAGCTTAATAAGCTCTACAGCAACTTTATTGATTCTGTGATTCAGAGTTCTCTATTTACGGGCCATCTCATTGATATGTGATGGCCCGTTTTGTATTCAGGATAATTGTTTAGAGTTATAGTCATATAACGCTTTGTTTTTTCTCTCTACACTTTGGGTGCCCCATGCGCATACGTAGCTCCTTTACTCAGTCGATAGTGCTTTTCTTAACGCTATTGGTCGCTAGCCAAATCTTTTCTTACTACGCCGTGTTTAACTACGCTTTGATGCCGAGCTTACAGCAGTTTAATAAGATATTGGCGCACGAGTTAAACCTAGTATTGGACCAAGGCAGTGATATCGAGATCGACGCACCACTGCGCCAGCGCGTACTTGAGCAACTTGGAGTAACGGTCCACGCCAAGGACAGCGAAGCGGCGGGTGAGTATTACCACGCAGTATCGATTGACCTGATGAGTGAGGAGATGACCAAAGAATTAGGCTCTGAAACAGAAGTGCGACTGATCTTAGGTAAAGAGAGCTATGTGTTGTGGATGGACATAGCACAGCTGCCTAACTCATTGATTCGAATTCCACTCTCTGAGCTACAAGAAGAAGACTTTGCACCGCTATTTCGTAATAGCTTGATCATGGCGATGTTGATTGTCGCTGGTGGTTGGCTGTTCATCCGATTGCAAAACCGCCCACTCATTGCACTTGAGAAAGCGGCGCAGGGTGTCGGTCGTGGTGATATTCCACCGCCACTGCCTGTGCAAGGTGCTCAAGAGATTCGTTCAGTAACTCGTGCCTTCAACCAGATGTCGAAAGGTATCCAAGAGTTAGAAGAAGACCGAGCTTTGTTGATGGCGGGTATCAGCCATGACTTACGCACACCATTAACACGTATTCGTTTGGCCACCGAGATGATGTCGCCAGAAGATGCCTATTTAGCGGAAGGGATCATCAGTGATACCGAAGAGTGTAATGAGATCATTAGCCAGTTTATGGACTACTTGAAGCCTGTCGATCGTGAATCATTCCAAGCGGTGTTTGTGGATGATATTGCCCGCGAGGTATCAAGTTCTGAAGGTGGCTATGAGGTGCAGATTGAAACTGATATTCCGGATACCATGAAGCCTGCATTAGGAAACCCGATCGCGATGAAGCGTGCGGTAAGTAACTTAGTGGTGAATGCGCTGCGTTACGGTAATGGCTGGGTCAAGGTATCAACCGGCATGACAGCGGATAACAAGCTAGCTTGGGTGACAGTAGAAGATAACGGTCCGGGCATCCCACAAGACCAGATCGGTAAGCTATTTGAACCTTTCACTCGTGGCGATACAGCGCGTGGTAGTGAAGGAACGGGGTTAGGTTTGGCAATCGTGAAACGCATTGTTAGCCAACACCAAGGTGCCGTTGTGGTGAATAACCGCAGCGAAGGCGGCTTAAAAGCGCAGATCAGTTTCCCTGTTAAACCCTAGTTGTCATCGGTCCGTGTGATTTCGATGAATTTGGTTCGGGGAACTATTAAGAGATCCCCGACTCGGTCATTCTTCCCTCTCGGGGATGACGGTGTGATAAGTATTCAGGTTCATTGAGTACAAACGGTGCGCTTAACCTTGAAGCTCTTTCTTATTATGTAGAACTGAGGCTAGAGAAAGAGGTTGAGTAAGACTGGTGGTAAAATCTGAGTCGGACGATACCAATCCGCAACCTTTCGTCATTCCCTATCGTGAGGAACGAAGGAGTAGGGAGTCTCGCTCTTGGTTTATTAACGTAATACGTAGAAAAAGGCTTCCTTATGGAAGCCTTTTTACGTTGTAAGCGGGAATGTGCGGGCCAATTACGCCTTAGAATACACATCACGTTCACCCAACCAGCGATTGATGATCGCCTTAGCGTTATCTGGATAGCTATCATGAATGTGGCGTGCGATACGCTGCACTTCAGGAATTAAACGTTGGTCTCGTACCAAGTCGGCAATCTTGAAGTCAGCCAAACCTGTCTGCTTAGTGCCAAGCAGTTCCCCGGGGCCTCTGATCTCTAAGTCTCGCTGAGCAATTACAAAGCCATCGTTACTTTCACGCAGTACGCCTAAGCGCTTCTGAGCGGTTTTAGACAGCGGTGA
Source organism: Vibrio sp. T3Y01 (assembly GCF_013114525.1). NCBI lineage: Bacteria > Pseudomonadati > Pseudomonadota > Gammaproteobacteria > Vibrionales > Vibrionaceae > Vibrio > Vibrio sp. T3Y01. The sequence goes on from NZ_VTXJ01000009.1 coordinate 100,326, forward strand.
GTGATATAACAATACACAATGGCTTGCGACTGAACCACGGCCAACACGGCCACGTAATTGGTGCAGTTGTGCTAGGCCAAGACGTTCTGGGTTCTCGATGATCATTAAGCTCGAATTCGGAACATCCACACCGACTTCAATCACCGTTGTCGCAACCAATAGGTGCAGTTTGTTTTCTTTGAACTCCTGCATTACTGCCTGTTTCTCGGCAGGTTTCATTCGGCCGTGTACTAAACCAATTTTTACATCAGGTAGTTTGCGTTGCAGCTCTTCTGCAGTGTCTGCAGCAGCTTGCGCTTCCAATACTTCGGATTCATCAATTAGCGTACACACCCAATAGGCCTGCTTGCCTTCATTAAGGCACGCATTACGCACCCGTTCGACAATATCATCACGTTTAGTATCAGGGATCGCTACGGTTTGAATCGGTGTTCGTCCCGGAGGTAGCTCATCAATGATTGAGGTTTCGAGATCGGCATAGGCTGTCATGGCGAGCGTTCGCGGAATCGGTGTTGCGGTCATCACCAACTGATGTGGGTAATAGCCCTGCTTAGCGCCTTTCTCACGCAGCTCTAATCGCTGGTGGACACCAAATCGGTGTTGCTCATCAATGATGACTAAACCAAGGTTTTTGAACTCGACATGTTCTTGGAATAGGGCATGAGTACCGACCACCATTTGCGCTTCGCCACTGGCAATGCGCGCCAGTTCAGTCTCTCGAGCCTTACCTTTGAGTTTGCCTGCCAACCAACCGACTTGAATCCCCATGGCTTCAAACCAGTTGGCGAAATTGATTGCGTGCTGCTCAGCCAATAGCTCGGTTGGTGCCATCAGTGCTACTTGCTGGCCATGTTCCAGTGCGCGAACAGCCGCTAGTGCTGCAACCAAGGTTTTACCTGAACCTACATCGCCTTGTACTAAGCGCATCATTGGGTGTGGCTTTTCTAAGTCAGTTTCAATCTCTTGGGTTACGCGTGCTTGAGCATTGGTTGGCGAGAATGGCAGCTGAGCCAGTAGCTTATCTTTGAGTGTATTCACTGGCGGAAGCGGCATCGCTTTGTCTTGCTGTCCTTTACTGCGGACCGACAGCATCGATAGGTTTTGAGCCAGTAGCTCTTCCATAATCAAGCGCAGCTGTGCTGGGTGTTTACCTTCATCAAACAACTCTAGGTCGATACCCGGAGGCGGTCTGTGAATGGTATGCAGTGCTTGTGCTAGGGTAATTTGATGATCGTATAAGCCAGACGGTAGCAGCTCATTGACGGCTGCTTTGTCGATCAGTTCTAACGCTTGGTCGGTCAGGTTACGCAGCGTGACTTGTCTCAGTCCTTCAGTGGTTGGGTACACTGGAGTCAGGTTCGCTTCCACGTCTGGTTGCTGTCTTGGAGCAAAGAATTTGTAATCAGGATGGACGATCTCAAGTCCCATATTGCCACGCTTGATTTCACCATAAGCATGGACTTGTTTGCCTTCGGCAAAGTTGTTCTTCATACCTGCAGTGAAGTTGAAAAAGCGCAGCGTAATAGTGCCATTACCGTCGCTGATCTTTACCGCCAACATCTTACGTTTACCGAAAATGGTATCTACGCTCATCACCTTTCCTTGGACTGCGGCCCAGATTCCAGCGTGCAGTTTGATGATCGGGTAGATACGTGTTCTATCTTCATAGCGCAAAGGCAGATGAAACAGCAGGTCTTGCACATTGTTAAGCCCAACCTTTTCCAGTTTCTCTGCGACTTTAGCGCCGACTCCAGATAAAGAGTTGAGAGGGATAGCAGATAAAAGCTGTGACATAACAAGGCTCATAAACGTAAGAGTGATGATCTATTCAAGCATTTTACTGGATTTTTGTACAGGATAAAGCTTAGAAGCAGATACGGGATTCGAGTAAACGAGATGCGAAGAGATAAGAGCAGATTCGGGATGCGGGTAAACGAGATGCGAAAAGATTAAGAGCAGATGCGAGATGCGGGTAAACGAGATTCGAAAAGACTAAGAGCGAGTGCGGGGTGTATGTAAATGGGATATGAGAGGAATAGGGCGCTATAAAAAACTAAAGCAGACTCGAAATACGAAAAGTTGAGTGGTGAAAAGCTTTTGCTCTTCGCATCTCGAGACTCGTATCTCTCATCTGCCTTATCGCTTTATCTATCGATATTCAAAAACTAAAAGCGGATGTGGAGCCAAGATAGTGAGTCATGAACGAAGTTTTTGCTCTTCGTATCTCGCTATCTCGAATCCCTCATCTTTACTTTGCTCTAGTTCTTACGGCGTCTTACTTTGAGCGCGTGTGGCATCACACGTAGCTTCTTCATAATGCTCGCAAGGTGAACACGATCTTTAGTAGTCAGCAAGATTGTCACTGTGTACAAGCGTCCATCACGTTCTTCGGTCGAAATACCGTGAATGTTTGAGCCTGTTTTCGAGATAACGTTAGTTAACTCAGCCAGTGCACCTTGGTGGTTCTGCAGATCAACCTGAAGTTCAGCTGTGAACTCTTGGTCGTAATCGTCAGACCATTCCACCGCCATATACTTGTCTGGTTCTTTTTGGTAACCACGAACGTTTGGACACGTTTCACGGTGAACCACAAGACCACGACCTGGAGATACATGGGCAATGATGTGATCATCTGGAATCGGGTGACAACAGTTGGCGAACGTTAGCAGTAGACCTTCAGCACCACGGATTGGAAGTTTCTTCCTAGGCGTGTCGCTGTTGTTTTCTACTTCAGTCAGTTCGTCAGCATCACCTAGCAGGCGACGAGCAATCACGATACTCATTAGCTCACCAAGACCAATTGACGCGAGCAAGTCTTCAATGCTGTCGAGACGAAGATCAGACAATACATGTTCAACGTTCTCTTGGCCGATATCACCAATCGAGTGTTCGCCAAGTGCGTGGTTCAGTAGACGACGACCTAAGGTAATCGACTCTTCACGACGCATAGTCTTCAGAACCTGACGGATCTTAGTACGTGCACGTGATGTCACCACGTAGTTGAGCCATGCTGCATTCGGACGTGCGCCCGGAGCACTGATGATCTCAATGGTTTGACCGTTCTTCAGCGATTTACTTAGTGGGTAAGGGTTCATGTCTACACGAGCACCTACACACATGTTGCCGACATCGGTATGTACCGCGTAAGCAAAGTCGACCGCTGTAGCGCCAGCAGGAAGTTCGACAATACGACCCTTCGGCGTGAACACGAAGATCTCATCAGGGAACAGATCAGACTTAACGTTTTCAATGAATTCGAATGAGTTACCCGCGCTTTGTTGTAGCTCAAGTAAGCTCTGCATCCAACGTTGTGCTTTAACCTGTGCGGTTGTGCCATTACTGCTGCGTGAGCCGTTGCCTTTGTAAGACCAGTGTGCCGCGACACCTTTGTCTGCCATTTGATCCATATCTTCAGTACGGATCTGAACTTCAACTGGCACCCCGTGAGGGCCGATCATTGATGTATGCAGAGATTGGTAGCCGTTGGCTTTTGGTACCGCGATGTAATCTTTCATGCGGCCAGGACGAGGCTTGTACAGGCTGTGTGCCTGACCAAGTACGCGATAACAAGTATCTGGGGTATCAACCACCACGCGGAAAGCGTAGATGTCCATAATGGTGTGGAAACGCTGCTCTTTGGTTTTCATCTTGTTATAGATGGAGAACAGGTTCTTTTCACGACCAAGTACGCGAGCAGGTAAGCCAACTTCTTCAAGGCGGCCTTCAATTTCGCTATGGATACGTTGAATCATCTCCTTACGGTTACCACGCGCAGCTTTCACTACGTTTTTCAGTACGCGATAACGATTAGGGTAGAGGGCTTCGAAGCCCAGCTCTTCTAGTTCGGTCTTGATGTTATGAATACCAAGACGGTGAGCTAGTGGAGAATAGATTTCTAGGGTTTCACGAGCAATACGGCGCTTTTTGTCAGGGCGAAGTGCCCCAAGCGTACGCATGTTGTGAGTACGGTCAGCTAATTTGATCAAGATAACGCGGATGTCTTGCACCATGGCAAGAACCATCTTACGGAAGTTCTCTGCTTGCGCTTCTTTGCGATCACGAAATTTAAGCTTATCCAGCTTAGATACACCATCTACCAATTCAGCAACGGTATTGCCAAATTTTTCCTCTAGATCTTCTTTCGTGACATCACAGTCTTCAATCACGTCATGAAGTAGAGCAGCTTGTAGGGTTTCGATATCCAGACGCATTTCTGCCAGGATTCTTGAAACAGCTACAGGGTGGATAATGTATGGTTCACCGCTTGAGCGGGTTTGCCCTTCATGGGCGTCTCTCGCTACCACATAAGATTGACGCAGAGCCTCAATTTGAGGCTCTGTTAGGTATTCTTGGGCAACGTCTTTGAGGCTATCGAATAGATACAAATTAAAGGCCCGGAAGGTTAATTAGTTCGAATGACGTTCTTATCGAGTGTGAGCGATGCTGCTTACTGCTGCAAGTTCAGCCGCTTCTTGCTCTTGTTGCTCTTGACGTTCACGAGCATCTAGTACGTCTTTAGTGATAAGACCTTCTTCGATTTCGCGAAGAGCGATAACCGTTGGCTTATCGTTCTCTTCTGGCACTAGTGAATCTTTACCGCCAGTTTGCATTTGACGTGCGCGGCGAGCCGCAATAAGAACTAGGTCGAAACGGTTGCCAACTTTTTCAACAGCGTCTTGAACAGTTACGCGTGCCATGAGGACTCCAAATAGTAATTAACTAATAAATTTTTGATGACGAGAAAGTATACAAGTTTAACTAGAGACTTTCTAGATCACCGTATACTTATCTCAATGGAAAATCTAGCCTTGCTAGCTTATTCCGCCAGTAGAGCAGTAAGCATGCCGCTGTATTTTGCTGCTTGCTTATCTTCTTTTAAGCGCTCCGCACGAATGATAGCTCTGAAGTCCATTAGGGCTGCATCAAAGTCATCATTCACGATCACGTAGTCATACTCATTATAATGAGAGATTTCTGACTTCGCTTCGCTCATGCGTTTCGCAATAACTTCTTCGCTGTCTTGACCACGAACGTTTAGACGACGCTCTAGCTCACCATTTGATGGTGGAAGAATGAATACACTCTTCGCTTGAGGCATCTGTTCACGGATCTGACGAGCACCTTGCCAGTCGATATCTAGGAATACATCGATACCGCGGTCTAGGTTTTCTTCAATCCAAACGCGTGAAGTACCGTAGTAGTTGCCGAATACTTCAGCGTACTCTAGGAATTCATTCTTCTTGATGAGGTCTTCGAAGTGATGCTTCTCTACGAAGTGGTAGTGAACACCATTTTCTTCACCAGGGCGCATACCGCGAGTGGTGTGTGAAACAGATACCTTCATTGCGTAGGTTGGATTGGTTTCTAGCATTGCTGAGATCAAGCTCGACTTACCTGCGCCACTAGGTGCAGATACGATGTAAAGAGTACCTTTGCCCATCTGTATATTTCCACTGTTGGTTGGATTGAGTGAAGGCGATAAACCGACACTATAAAAGATAGCACTGACCTTAATTACGTTCCGGTAATTGCGCGTATAGAGCGGCAACTGGTGAAAATTAGGTCAGAAAAATGGAGGCGAAGAGTAGCATATTTAGATGATTGAGAACAACTGGCTTGATCGTTATTTATTGGCGAATGATCTTCTCAAAGATCGTTCTAGAAGTGTAATCACTCATCAACTGCACTTTTTTATGTGATCTCGACAAAATTTGTTGAAGTTTTAATCTCAATCCTTACAATCCGCGCAAACGATTAAATGCTGTATATGTTTGATGAAATGGATCAAATGTTTCTACTACCGAGCCTATCTTGGTGACTACAGTTTTTAGTGTAGAGACCTCTCTATTCTCACAGCATTTGAATCCCCAAATTCTTAATTTATTGCAAAGGTTTTGTTGTGAGTACCGATTCCACCCTGAAAGCCCAGAACACCTCTGGTTCGCTTGATTCAATGTTTAAAATCACTGAAAGAAAGACCACGATCGGCACTGAGCTGTACGCAGGTTTCATTACTTTCTTGGCAATGAGCTACATTCTGGCGGTTAACCCAGCGATTTTGGGTGGTATCCCGGGTATGGATAAAGGTGCGGTATTTACTGCAACGGCTTTGGCTGCGGCTATCTCGACGTTAATTATGGGCATCTGGGGTAATTACCCTGTGATGCTAGCTCCGGGCATGAGTATGAATGGCTTTTTCAAAGGCCTGCTATTGAGTGGTTCTGTGGCTGTGCTTTGGAATGAAGCGCTATTTGGTATCTTCCTTTCTGGTATTTTGTATCTCGCATTCTCATTGACCAATATTCGTAAATCGATGATTGAATCGATCCCAGAGGACTTAAAGCTGGCGATTACGGTCTCGCTCGGTTTGTTCATCGCGTTCTTAGGTCTTAAGAACGCGGGCATCATCGTTTCGAATCCGTTTGTATTGGTTGGTTTAGGGGATATCTCAGACCCACAAGTGATCATCGCTTACATCAGTATTTTTATTGCGCTTGGCTGTATGGTTCGTGATATCAAGCTAGCGACATTTATCTCATTCGTATCAGCGATTGCACTGACAATCCTAGCTGACGTGTTCATGGGTACATCAAATGCGCCAATCCCAGAGCAGCTAGTCGCGATGCCACCGAGCATGGCAGGTAGCTTCGGCGCGATTTTCGATTTCTCTGCGTTCACCCCTGAGAAAATGTTCGATCTATTGTTCATCGTACTTATCTTCCTGATTGTCGACTTCTTTGATGGCTTGAGCACGATTGTTGGTGTTGGCCGTGATGCAGGTATCATCGATAAAGATGGTAAGGTGCCAAATGCGAAGTCTGCTCTAGTGGCAGATGCGGGTGGTACGGTGATTGGTTCGATTCTTGGTACCACATCGATTACTGCTTTCTCTGAGTCGGGTATTGCCTCTTCTCAAGGAGCGAAGACAGGTTTGGCGGCAGTGATGGTTGCAGGCTTGTTCCTAATCTCGCTATTTCTGTACCCAATCTTCTCTATTTTCTCGGCGGCTATGGTTGCGCCGGCGATGGTCGTGGTAGGCATCTACATGGTGGGCCGCCTTGGTCAGATCAATTGGGAGAAGAAAGAGTCTCGCATTGCAGCCTTCTTCACCATTATGTTCACGGTACTAAGCTTCTCACCTGCAAATGGTATGGCGATGGGCTTTATCAGCTATGCATTCACTATGGTGGTCGCAGGTAAGGGTAAAGAAGTTCACCCGTTAATCTATGGCCTGTGTGTGGTGTTCCTAACCTACCTGATTCTGCTTTAAGGCTAATTGGCCGAGTTAAGCTGAGACAAAGAATGAATAAATGGCTCTGCAGTGAATGTGGGGCCATTTTTGTATCTGCTTCAACAAAAGGTGTGCCATTGTTGGTGTTCTCCGATAGAGAAGGGGCGACTTATATTGAGGCATGCTATTGTAGAGATTGGATTAATTATTTTTGAAGAGTGACTATGCCTTCTCATTTACCCAAATCTTTCAGTAAGCCTTTCTTAAAGGTTTTCCATATTCTTGAAGCGGTGCTGCTGGTGGCGATTACCCTTGCAACACTGTTTGCGATGCTTGAGGAGTTCATGCACGTCTTCACAGAGCGCAGAGTACAACTGACCGATATTCTGTTGATGTTCATCTATCTCGAAGTGTTGGCCATGGTTCAGCAGTTTGTGATGAACGGTAAGATCCCTGTGCGTTATCCAATCTACATCGCGATGATGGCGATCGCTCGTTACATTACTCTGGGAATGAAGGAACTCGATGCGGTTCTGATCGTTTGGCTATCTTTAGCAGCATTTATTCTAGCGGCCGCAACCTTGCTGATTCGAGTTGGTCATCACTACTGGCCGTATGTGGACCTTCGAACCAAGCAGCCGGACGAGTAAAACCGTCGACTTATAAGTCATTTAAGAGCCCAGCCATGTCGCTGGGTTTTTATTATCCCTATTGTGTCAAAAAGACATTAAGATGTCTTTTTGTATGTTGTTAATATGGAGTCTTAATGACTCCTTTGCTTGTCTTTTCCTTGATATATAAGTCTTTGTGTTGTGGCATGAATGTTGATTAGTGAGTATTAGACTCATATAAGGAACACGCTATGCATTTTGAAAGCACTCATTACAAACCTGAAATATTCTCCGAAAAGGTTGCGCTTCTTGTTACTCGACTTCTCAAAAAAACGCTTAACCTGTTTTATGGAAAACATTTAGCCAAACGTGCGATGTTGTTGGAAACCATTGCGGCTGTACCAGGCATGGTCGCAGGTGTATTTAACCACCTTAAAGCACTACGTCGTATGAAAGATGACGGCGGTTGGATTAAAGAGCTATTGGATGAAGCAGACAATGAACGGATGCATTTGATGATTTTCCTGACCGTTACCAAGCCATCCATTATAGAACGCATCTTAGTGATGTTACTGCAGTTTATCTTTCTCATCATCTACGGCGTTATCTACCTAGTTTCTTCTAAAACTGCGCATAGGATTGTCGGCTACTTTGAAGAGGAAGCCTGTAACAGTTATTCAGAGTACATATCCAAAATTGAAGAGGGGGCTCTGCCCAACCATCCAGCGCCAGAAATCGCGATTACCTATTATCGCCTACCTGAAGGCGCAACATTCTTAGATGTGCTTTTCCGTATCAGAGAGGATGAAGCTAAGCATCGCGACAAGAATCACGACATTGCCAATCTCTACAAAACGAAAGACTTACCTGAACATCAATGCTAATGCTCCTTTATTACTAAAATAAAGAAAAGCCCCTGCATCTTTCGATACAGGGGCTTACTTGTATTAGCTCTGCATTGGCTTATTCAATGTTCTGAATTTGCTCACGCATCTGTTCGATAAGAACCTTTAGCTCTACGCCAGATGCTGTGATGTCAGTGCTGATAGACTTAGACGCTAGCGTGTTTGATTCACGGTTGAACTCTTGCATCATGAAGTCCAGTTTACGGCCACATGCGCCGCCTTTCTTCAATACTGCATTGGCTTCTTTCACGTGAGAGTCAAGGCGGTCTAGCTCTTCGGCTACGTCTGACTTCTGTGCGAGTAAGATAAGCTCTTGCTCAACGCGAGAACCTTCAAGCTCAATTTTCGCTTCTTCAAATTTGTTAAGCAGTCGCTCACGTTGCCATTCTAGGATCTCAGGCATGCGTGCACGTACTTTTACCACTTCTTCAGTGATTGCATCTAAGCGCTGTACGATTAGCGCCTTCATGTTCTCACCTTCACGAGCACGAGCATCAATGAACTCTGCAATCGCATCGTTGAACGCTGCTAGCAGGTCTTTGTTGATCGCATCCATGTCTTGCTCAGGCGTTTCCATCACACCAGGCCAGTTCATTACTTGGAATGGATTCAGACGGCTCTCTTCACCTGTCATGGTCATCACTTGGTTCGCCGCATTGATCACTTGCTGCGCCAAACCTTCGTTGATGCTTAGCTCGCCTTTTGCTGCTGGGTTAGCTTCAAAGCGTAGGTTACATTCTACTTTGCCGCGCGCTAGGCGCTTACGGAAACGCTCGCGTAGGATTGGCTCTAAACCACGGAACTGTTCAGGCATACGGAAGTAAGTTTCTAGGTAGCGCTGGTTTACACTACGGATTTCCCATACTGCGCTGCCCCAATCGCCTTTTACTTCTTTGCGTGCGTACGCGGTCATACTATAAATCATCGAATTTTCCTGTCTTTTATCATTCTGAAAATAACGCGCACGCATAGTATCACGATACGGGTGACAGCCGAAGCTCATCACTTTTGCTAAGGAATCACTTTTCTTGAACAGCGTCTTCGAATGGTAAATAGCTTTGCACGATAAACTGCTATATAATCTCGCCCCAATCAAATATGTCTCACCCCTTTCTTAGGTGATGCACGCTTTCGATAGTAAATCACTTCAGACTGTTAATAAGGTAGATACCAATGCGTCCAAATGACCGCGCTGTAGATCAAATTCGTCCAATTAAAATTACTCGTAACTACACAGCTTATGCTGAGGGTTCTGTATTAGTTGAGTTCGGCAACACTAAAGTTCTATGTAATGCGACGGTAGAAGAAAACGTACCGCGTTGGTTGAAAGGTCAAGGAAAGGGTTGGGTAACGGCTGAATACGGCATGCTGCCACGTGCAACGCACACTCGTAACCGTCGTGAAGCAGCGAGCGGTAAGCAAGGTGGTCGCACGATGGAAATCCAACGTCTGATCGCTCGTAGCCTACGTGCTGTTGTGGATCTTAAAGCTATGGGTGAAATCATGATCACTGTAGATTGTGATGTTATTCAAGCAGATGGCGGCACACGTACTGCGTCTATCTCTGGTGCAAGCGTAGCAATGGCTGATGCAATCAAGAGCCTACTAGACAGTGGTAAGTTGAAAAAGAACCCAATGAAAGGCCACGTAGCGGCAGTTTCAGTGGGTATCGTTGGTGCAGAAGCACTGTGTGACCTTGAGTATGTTGAAGACTCAGCAGCCGATACCGATATGAACGTTGTAATGACGGAAGACGGTAAGATGATTGAGATTCAAGGCACTGCAGAAGGCGAACCGTTCAGCCACGAAGAGCTGATGAAGCTTTTAGCCCTGGCGAATAAGGGCATTGCCGATATCGTCGAAGCGCAGAAAGCAGCGTTGGCAGAATAGTTTTTAGATAGCTCCCAGATTGGGGGCTATTTTTTTGTCTGTAAAACCTGAAAGGGTAGTACAGAGCGTAAGTTAAGTTTTATTGAGTAAACATAGAGGATGAGCATGAAAGCATATCAACGTGAATTTATTGAATTTGCACTAGAGAAAGAAGTACTTAAGTTTGGTGAGTTTACTTTAAAGTCTGGCCGTAAGAGCCCTTACTTCTTCAATGCTGGATTGTTTAACACAGGCCGTGACCTAGCGCGCTTAGGTCGTTTCTACGCAGCAGCACTGGCGGATTCTGGTATTGAATTTGATGTACTGTTTGGCCCTGCATACAAAGGTATCCCAATCGCAACGACAACAGCTGTTGCACTGGCCGATCACCACGATGTAGACACGCCTTACTGCTTTAACCGCAAAGAAGCAAAAGACCACGGTGAAGGTGGCAACCTAGTCGGTAGCGCACTGGAAGGTCGCATCATGCTGGTGGACGACGTAATCACTGCAGGTACTGCAATTCGTGAATCGATGGAAATCATCCAAGCGAATGGTGCTGATCTAGCGGGCGTTCTTGTTGCGATTGACCGCCAAGAGAAAGGTAAAGGCGAGCTATCTGCGATTCAAGAAGTAGAACGTGACTTTGGTTGTGCGATTATCTCTATCGTTAGCCTGACTGACCTAGTAACTTTCCTTGAAGAGAAGGGCACTGACGCAGCGCACCTTGAAGCAGTGAAAGCGTACCGCGCTCAGTACGGCATCTAATACAATTTGTTATAGCTATAGAATGCAAAAGGGGCTGATGAATCATCAGCCCCTTTTCTTTTGGTTCAGAATAGTATTTATAGCGGCTACTCTACTTATAACGAACACCGCGTTCAGCTTCTGGGTCTTCCATGGTTTTGAAACGCTTGTGTAGCCACATCCACTGCTCTGGTGCGCGTAAAATAATCTTCTCAAGATAGCTATTCATGTAAGCGGCAGCCGCTTTTTCATCTTTTTGTGGATAGTTATCTTCGATGGACTCATCGGCCATGATTTCATATTTGCCGTTGTCGTTTCTAAAACCAGAGCCTGGAACAATCGCGCAGCGGCTGGTGTAAGCCAGAATACTAGTACCAGTAGTAGTACACGCATCAGGCACGGCGAAGAACGGTACAAACACTGACTTATTACGGCCGTAATCATGATCTGGAAGGTAGAAAAGGATCTCACCCTGACGCAAGATTCGGATCATGCGCTTCACATCTTTACGGTGAATTAGGCGGTTGCCGTTTTGGGTACGACCACGGTATTGAATGAACTCATAAGCAGGGTTGTTGTGTGGACGGTACACTCCTAAGCCAGGAATACCGAGTACAGCCATCGCTCGTGCGGTGATCTCTAGGTTCAAGGCATGTACACAGCACAGAAGGACACCTTTGCCATTGGCTTTGTGTGTACGCAGCATCTGAGTGTCTTTATCTACTAAGATTCGCTTAAAGCGCCACGTCGGCCAGAACCAAGTAATACCGGTTTCGATCAGCGCCATACCCGTATTCTTAAAGTTCTCGTTCACCATAGCCGCAACTTCATCTGCTGGCTTGTCTGGGAAGGCTAGTTCTAAATTGCGAGTGGCGACTGCGACGCGCTTTTTGCCATAACGAGCGCCTAAAGTGCCCAATGAGCGGCCTAACAGTAATAACAGGCGGTAAGGTAGAACGTTAACGATAAGCGCCAACAACCCAAAGCCGAACCATACTCCCCAATATTTAGGGTGAAGCAGTGCCAGTGTGAAAGGCGGCTTAGTAATAACGTGTTGTGCAGTGCTGCTTGTCGGAGAAGTTTTCGTCATAACCATCACTTAAAGTTGGATTGCTACTTAATCTGAGCGCTGAGTAGTGCCCAATAAGCATCGAAGTTTTCTGTCGGTTGATATTTGAAGTCAGAACGTACAAAGCGATTCAGACTGCCTTCAACTTGGCCGAGTAATTGTGCTGCTAAGATTTTCTCATCAACTGGGAATGATTTCCCTTCACGAAGCTTTCTCTCGCGCAGAATTTGGCGAAGTTGAGTCTCAATGCGTTCGAACAGTTGATTGATGCGGTCACGTAGGCGCTCGTTTTCAAACATTAGAGCATGGCCAGATAAAATTCGAGTCAAGCCTGGGTTACGTTCTGAGAAAACTAAGATCAGTTGCAGTACTAGGCGTATGCGCTCTAGCGTGTCTTTCTCTTCATCCAGAATGCGGTTGATTCGAGACATCAAGGCTTCTTCAATAAACTCGATAAGGCCTTCAAACATGCGAGCTTTACTAGGGAAGTGGCGGTAAAGTGCTGCTTCAGAAACGCCAACTTGCTTGGCTAATTTTACCGTCGTGATACGAGAAGCACCTTCGGTCGATTCCAACATTTGTGCGAGAGCTTGTAGGATTTCTTCACGACGGTTTGATTTTCGAGTACCAGCCATCTATTTACTTCCTTTCCTAAAGATGAGGATTGAGTGAAGAAGGATTATAAACACCATTCAATTCTGTTTCCTAGTTTTGTAAGCCCTAGGTCAACAGAATCGAGAGGTGTCAGCAGATTGTCAGCTCAAAATTGTCTATTTATCCGACAATATTGCTCTAATCAGTGAGTTAGTGATTCTTTTCTAGCAGTTGTTGGATCTGCTCAAGGATCTGGAATCCAAGCGCACCTTTGCTATCCAATGGCAGAGATTTATCGCCATCTTTCCAATAAAGGTGCAATTCGTTACTGCTACTATTGAAGCCTTGACCTTCAACAGATACATCATTAGCGCAAATCATATCGAGGTTCTTTCGCTCTAGCTTACCGCGGGCATATTTCTCTACATCTTGTGTTTCAGCCGCAAACCCTACTGTGAATGGACGTCCTTCAATCATTGCCGCGACAGAAGCGACGATATCTGGGTTTTTCACCATTTGAATCGTCATGTCATCTTTGCCATCTACTTTTTTAAGTTTCTGGTCTGCAATGGTCTCTGGGCGGTAATCAGCAACCGCGGCGCAGCTGATGAAAACATCGTGTTGAGCGGCGTGAGCAGTAACGGCATCAAACATCTGTTGAGCACTATCGACATCGACGCGAGTCACTTTGTCTGGAGTAGCTAGCGACACAGGGCCGCTCACTAAAGTGACCGTTGCGCCTTGTTTAGCTGCGGCTTCAGCTAACGCGTAGCCCATTTTGCCTGAGCTGTGGTTTGTGATGTAACGTACAGGGTCAATGGCTTCACGAGTTGGCCCAGCAGTAATAAGTACAGAGCGGCCAGCAAGTGGTTTAGGTTGGAAGAAGTCTTCACAGCGGTGCACAAGCTGCATTGGCTCTAACATGCGGCCCATGCCTACATCACCACACGCTTGTTCGCCAGCCGCTGGCCCCCAGATTTCACAACCACGACGTTTTAGCGTCGCGATGTTCTCTTGAGTCGCAGGGTGGCTATACATTTGTTGGTTCATTGCCGGTGATACCGCAACTGGTGCATCGGTCGCTAAAACCAAAGTGGTCAGTAGGTCATTACCCATGCCTGCAGTCATGCGTGCAATAAGATCGGCAGTCGCCGGTGCTAACAATACTAAATCAGCCCATTTTGCGAGTTCGATGTGACCCATTGAAGCTTCAGCAGCAGGATCAAGCAAACTATCAGACACTGGCCTTCCCGAGACCGCCTGCATGGTCAGTGGAGTGATGAACTCTTTGGCTGCATTGGTCATAACGACCTGCACTTGTGCCCCACGTTCAACCAAACGTCGAGTCAGCTCGGCACATTTGTAAGCAGCGATACCACCACTAATACCAAGAAGAATTTTTTTCCCTGCTAGGCCTTGTTGGTCAGCGTTACTCAGAGGGTTAACCTGTGTTTGCATGATTCTGTTCCTTAATTTTTCTGCGACTTACGATATCAGAACAAAGGATGAGTGCCTAGAAGCAGAACTTGAACAGACTTGACGCTCATCAAATTGGCGTTATCAAACTTATCAATTACACGATTTTGTTGATGGCTCGGCTGACTTTCTCTTTATTAAAGGATCTCTGGATACACGATAGTTACGCTGATGGGTTATGTTCATAAGCAATGGATTTGCTCTTCTATGCCGATAAATAAAATGCCTGCTGAATCGATGCCAAGAGAGAAACTACTCACCAGAGGGCCTGATTCTTTGAGTGATGCAGAGCTGCTAGCTATATTTCTTCGAACGGGCACGCAAGGAATGAACGTTCTAGAGCTGGCAGACAAGCTGCTCAAGGACTTTGGTTCGCTCAGGCACCTTTTTTCAGCAACACAAGCTGAGTTTTGTGCTCATAAAGGGATGGGGCAAGCGAAGTATGTCCAATTGCAAGCCGTACTGGAGATGACGCAGCGTTACCTCGCGGAGACTTTATCCCGAGGCGATGCACTGACCAGCCCGAGTCACACTAAGCTTTATCTCTCGAGTATTTTGCGCGACCGCCAGCGAGAAGCCTTCTATATATTGTTTCTTGATAACCAAAATAGGGTAATAAAGGATGAGGTGATGTTTGAGGGGACGATTGATGCTGCATCGGTTTATCCCAGAGAGGTCGTTAAACGGGCACTTCACCATAATGCAGCCGCGCTCATTCTGGCACATAACCACCCTTCGGGTATTGCAGAGCCAAGCCAAGCAGACAGACGAATAACTCGTCGATTGACTGATGCCTTAGCGCTGGTGGACATTCGAATTCTCGACCATTTTGTGGTCGGAGACGGCGAAGTTGTCTCTTTTGCTGAGCGCGGATGGATTTGAATCACATTTTAGGTTGTTAACTACGTTAAATCTGCTATCATTCCGCCCACATTTTTAGACCTAAAATCAGCTCTGATTACTCAAGCAAGCTGCGCTGCACAAAAAAAGATCACGAAATCCGCAAAAAGGATCTGTTCGGGTCTTGAGCAATGCGTGTCAAGTTAGTATAATGCGCGACCTTTGATAGCCTTGTATGGATTTTCCATAACGGTTTTTACCTTCTATTTTTATTGATAGAGAGGTTCGGCCACCAAGGTTGATATCGAGCTGAAACGATTGGAGAAGACATTCATGTCCCGAGTATGCCAAGTAACTGGTAAGCGTCCAGTAACGGGTAACAACCGTTCACACGCACGCAATGCTACTAAGCGCCGTTTTCTGCCGAACCTACAAACTCATCGTTTCTGGGTAGAGAGCGAAAAACGTTTTGTTAAACTACGTCTAACTGCTAAAGGCATGCGTATCATTGATAAGAAAGGCATCGATGCTGTTCTTGTTGATATCCGTGCACGTGGCGAAAACGTTTAAGAGGAATTAAGCAATGGCTAAAGGCATTCGTGAGAAAATTCGTCTAGTATCTTCTGCAGGTACTGGTCACTTCTACACAACTGATAAGAACAAGCGTAACATGCCAGGCAAATTTGAGATCAAAAAGTTTGATCCAGTAGTTCGCCAACACGTTATGTACAAAGAAGCGAAAATCAAGTAATTGATGCTTTTTTGGCTCTTCTTCAGTAGAAGAAAGAATTGAAAAACCCAGCTTAATCGCTGGGTTTTTTTATACCTAAAATTTGGTGACCTCACGTGCCTTTTAGTCTTTATAAGGATCTAGCCGGTACAAATAGCAACATAGAAAGTATCGCCACTTTCACGATATACTGAAGACTCAATAGGTTAGATGGCAGAATCAGATGAGATATCGTGGACGCAGGTGGAACAACATACTCATGTTAAGCGTGATCGCTTTTATTGGGGTGCTCAACCTTCCTACTTTGATCAAAGCGTATCTTATCGAGCCAGAACCTGAGCAACAGGTTAGTAGCCCCTATCCCTATCTGTTAAATCCTGGAGCAGAGCTTCAAGCGTTGCACTTTGCTAAGTGGTCATTGGTACTCGAAGATGGCCAGTGGAGCTATCAATTGAAAGGTTCCGCCCCAGCTCAAAGCATTAGCGCTCAAGAACGCTCTCAACGCTGGCAGCAGCTTGTTGGTACCGAGGTTGATTCGCAAACCTATACTGACCTTGCTTCTCAGCTTACTACCCCACACACCATAGAAGTGTGGTATCAAGACCAAGAAGAGCCTCAACGTATTACTTATTATCAGCTGCCTGAGTTTTGGTTGTTAAAAAACTGGAATGATCAGTGGTTGGCGGTGTCTATTGAAGAGAGCTACCTGTTTCCAAGTCTTAGCCAAGACAATCCCTCAACATCGGACGATTAGATTATGCCTGAATTACCCGAAGTCGAAGTAAGCCGCATGGGGATCTCGCCTCATTTAGTCGGCGAGACCATTAAGACACTGACCTTTCGTACGCCAAAGCTGCGTTGGGATATCCCACAAGAGCTTAAAAAGCTAGAAGGGCAGGTGATTCGTGCGATCTCGCGTCGTGCTAAGTACCTGTTAATAGAAACTGATACAGGTACTGCAATTGTTCATCTTGGAATGTCTGGATCACTGCGCGTATTAGATGCCGATTTCCCCGCGGCAAA
This sequence comes from Vibrio sp. T3Y01, assembly GCF_013114525.1. Classification (NCBI taxonomy): domain Bacteria; kingdom Pseudomonadati; phylum Pseudomonadota; class Gammaproteobacteria; order Vibrionales; family Vibrionaceae; genus Vibrio; species Vibrio sp. T3Y01. The sequence goes on from NZ_VTXJ01000009.1 coordinate 117,421, forward strand.
GCACGATCACGTGGATCTCAAGCTGACTAACGGCAAAGTACTGCGCTATAACGATCCGCGTCGTTTTGGCGCTTGGTTGTGGTCGGCGCCTGATGAAGTTCACTCTGTGTTGCTTGGCTCTGGACCTGAGCCGTTAACCGACGATTTTAATGCTGACTACATCGCTGAGAAGGCAGAAAAGCGTAAAGTTGCGGTCAAGCAGTTCATCATGGACAACAAAGTGGTGGTCGGTGTCGGGAATATCTACGCTAATGAAGCTTTGTTCTCTGCAAAAATCCACCCGTTACGATCGGCAAACAAAGTGACCAAAGCCGAATGGATCTTATTAACCGATGAGATCAAGCAAGTACTCGCGACGGCTATCAAGCAAGGTGGTACTACGCTGAAAGATTTTTCTCAGGCTGATGGTAAACCAGGCTACTTCGCACAAGAGCTGCAAGTGTATGGTAAAGCAGGTGAAAAGTGCCCAAGCTGTGAAGCGCTGATTCAAGAGCTAAAAGTCGGTCAGCGCAATACGTTTTATTGCGAAGAGTGCCAAGTATAGAAAATCTGAACTCGTGTTCACTTTTTATTGCTAGTCGGTAGGCTAGCGAGTGGCTACAATTGTACTAATTATATGAATTGAGAATAGTAGAATGAAATATTTAGTAACTGGCGTTGCTGGTTTTATTGGCTCTGCAGTGTCAGAGCGACTATGTGCGGCAGGACATGAGGTTATAGGTATCGATAACCTAAATGACTACTATGAAGTCTCTCTGAAACATGACCGTCTTAAGCGTATTGAACATGAAAACCTTACCTTTATCGAGCTTGACCTTGCTGATAGAGAAGGTATTGCTGAGCTTTTTGCGCAGCAAAAATTTGACCGTGTGATTCACCTAGCAGCACAAGCTGGCGTTCGTTATTCAATCGATAACCCAATGGCCTATGCGGACAGCAACCTTGTTGGCCACTTAGCTATTTTGGAAGGCTGCCGTCATAATAAGGTTGAACACCTAGTTTATGCTTCTTCAAGCTCGGTATATGGCTTGAACCAGAAAATGCCATTCCACACGGCAGACAGCGTTGACCACCCGATTTCATTGTACGCAGCGACTAAGAAGTCGAATGAACTAATGGCGCATACCTATTCTCATCTATACGATGTGCCGACAACAGGTCTACGCTTCTTTACGGTTTACGGCCCTTGGAGCCGCCCTGATATGGCGATGTTTAAGTTTGCGAACTTAATCGTGGCGGGTAAAGAGATCGACATTTACAACAACGGCGACATGATGCGTGACTTCACTTATATCGATGATATTGTTGAAGGCATTATCCGTGTACAAGACCGAGTTCCAGAAAAACAGCCAAACTGGACAGTAGAGCAAGGTTCACCAGCGACCAGCTCTGCACCATACCGAGTGTTCAACATTGGTCATGGTAGCCCAGTTAAATTGATGGATTACGTTGAAGCATTGGAAACGGCTTTAGGCATTGAAGCGAAGAAGAACTTCATGCCAATACAACCTGGTGATGTATACGCAACTTACGCCGATACTGAAGATCTGTTTGAAGCAGTTGGCTACAAGCCTCAAGTTAAAATCCAAGAAGGCGCGAAGGCATTCGCAGATTGGTATAAGGTTTACTACTCACTGTAACCCCCAATTGTAGTTATAAAAAATAGCGCTCAATGAGCGCTATTTTTGTTTTTGAATGCAGGGTTATTCCACTGTTTTCAGTTTGATCTTATCTGCAACTTTCTGTGGCACAAACTGACTTATGTCTCCACCATGTATCGCGACTTCACGAACAATAGTCGAAGACAGGAAGGCATACTCTTCCGAAGGGGTTAGGAACACGCTTTCAAGGCCGGGGAGTAGCTTGCGGTACATGCTAGTGAGACCGAACTCGTACTCAAAATCCATAGTTGTTCTTAGGCCGCGTACCAATACGTTAGCTTTCTGCTCTTTGGCAAAGTCGACAAGTAAACCAGAAAAGCCTTCAACAGATACATTAGGTAAGTGAGACACGGCATCACGCAACAGCTCTACTCGTTCATCTAACTGAAACATGGTCTTTTTGCTTGGACTCGCGGCTACTCCCACCGTGATATGATCAAACATGCTAGCAGCACGGACGATAATATCGAGGTGACCATTGGTTACCGGATCGAAAGTGCCTGGGTAGATAACGTGTGTGGTCATATTAGCTTTCCTTGCTTGGTGCTTTACTAGAGTTTAAGGCCTTATCGAGTTGCTGCTTTACCATATCGAGTGTGATGTCTTTCATTAAATCATCGCCTTTTGCTCGAGTTCCCCACGGAAGGTCTTTAACCGGTTTCCCTTGTTGCGCCTCTACGTGCTGTTGATAAACACTGACTACGATATCAAGGTCATTGTAGGGGCCTGTTCTTCGAGGATCGCTGTGTGCGTATAACCCGATAACAGGTGTTGATTGTGTTGTTGCTAGGTGTGCTGGGCCTGTATCTGGTGCTATCACCACGGTCGCATGTTTAAGTACGGCGGTAAGTTGCTTTAGGTTAGTTTTGCCAATTAAGTTGATAGCAGGAGCTTGGCATAGCGCTTCGATGTCCTTACCAAGATTTACCTCTCGTGGAGCAGGAGAGCCACACAGCACCACTTGCATCCCTTTCTCTGCTGCATAATCGGCAATAGCGGCATATCGATCAGTTAACCAGTTACGTGAATCTTTGCTTGCGGCAGGGGAGATAACTAAGGTTTGTTTCCCAGCCATGGTGTCGATGGCTAGCTGTTCGTCTTCTGGCGTTAAAGGAATGTCCCATTGGGGTTTATCGAAAGGCACACCAATGTAGCGAGCAAATTCGGCAAAGTTATCTAAAACATGAAATTTGTCTGAAATAGGCAGATGGCGATTAGTAAAGAGTGATTGCATTTCACGAGTGCGATTTTTGCCAAACCCCACCTTGCACTTTGCCTTTATTCCCCATGATAGTACGCTGGCTCTGAGTGCGGCTTGCATATGCAGAAGAGCATCAAATTTACGACCAGATAGCTGGTGCCATAATTCACGCATTCCTTTGAAGCCTTGTTTCTTATCGAAAACAATTACCTCAATACCTGGCAAGTCGCCGATCAGCATGGCTTCTATTTTGCCGGTTATCCAAGTGATTTTCGTTTCAGGCCACTGCTTCTGGATGGCTTGAACCACAGAAATAGCATGACAAACATCGCCAATCGCGGAGAGGCGAAGTATGCAAAGAGATTGAGGTGCAGTTGAGAACAGTGACATAAAGTGCCCGAAAAAAGTGAATAACATCAGAATTATGCAGATACTCGCATTAGTTGTAAAATAGCAATGACGAAAAGCGACCCAAAGGCCTCATAGATGGAAACGATTAACACTAAGAACCAAACAATTTGGTATGACCCTGAACTTCTGGCACAAGTGCCGGAGGGTGAGATGGTTCAGATCTTTGAGGCAGAATACTGGCAGCAACGTGAGTCTATTTCAGGGAGTGCACAGGGGCGTGGTACCACCTGGTTTATTCAACTTGATGGAATGCAAGCCGCGTTGCGTCACTATCGCCGTGGTGGGCTATTTGGCAAACTCGTTGAAGACCAATATCGATTTTCTGATTGGGAAAGTACGCGCTGCGCGATGGAGCTTAATGTTCTTAATGTATTAGCTAATGCAGGTGTGAATGTACCTAAGCCTATTGCCGCTCGGGCAACGAAAAGCGGACTATTTTATCGTGCAGATCTGATGTCGGAACGAATCCCCAATGCGAAAGATCTGGTTGATGTCTTGGTTTCTGATCCGATAGATGCGGATGTTTATCAAAAGATTGGCCGCGAGATACGCAAAATGCACAATGCTGGGGTTAATCACACTGATCTCAACATCCATAATATCCTTCTTGATGACTCGCAAAGGGTGTGGATTATTGACTTTGATAAGTGTGGTCAGCAAGCGGGTGATGACTGGAAAGAAGGCAACTTGAATCGCTTAAAGCGCTCGTTCTTAAAAGAAGTGAACAAGCGCCAGATTCAATGGCATGAGTCTGATTGGGAACCGTTGTTAAAAGGCTATCAAGGTTAATAGCCATTAATTAATAATAGTAATTAACTAAGAATCGTCATTAATTAAGAATGTATTCCAAGGTTTTATTCAACGCCCCTCGGTTCTGTTCCACCACTTGATAAGCTGCTAATCCTTTAATTTTACGCAATTCTGATTGTTTGAACAGTTGTTGGAGTTGGCCTGCGATATCTTGGCTATCTTGACAAATAACCACGGCATTGGCTTCCAGTAGCTTGTCAGTGATCTCGCCGAAGTTAAAATAGCTAGGGCCATTCAGTAAAGGTAACTGAAGGGCCGCCGGCTCTAGCAGGTTGTGGCCACCTACCTTATCGCCCACAAGACTTCCGCCCATAAAGCAGACATCAGCGCCGCCGAGTAGTACTAACATTTCTCCCATTGTATCAGCTATATAGACTTCAGCATCAGACGTTATTGGCTGCTGACTCGTTCGAGTGATCGTGTTGAAGTCGTGCTGTTGAGCTAGCTCTGTCACTTGGTTAAATCGCTCTGGGTGGCGAGGCACGATCATCAGTAGCGCACTAGGGTTGTCTTTAAGAAGTTGCCTATGGGCATCTAAAACAATTTCATCTTCACCTTGGTGAGTGCTCGCAGCAATCCAGACATCACGATGAAAGCCGACTTGCTCCCTCAAAGCTTTACCTTTTTCTACTTGTTCAGAAGAGATTTCAATATCAAACTTGATTGAGCCCGTCACATGCACTGATGCTTTATCTAATCCTAGCCTTACGAAGCGTTTTGCATCACTAGGGTATTGGCAGAGTACTTGATAAAGGTTTTTCGCTAGAAGGTTAAAAACGGATTGGAATTTAGCATAGCGCTGGCACGAGCGCTCAGATAGGCGAGCGTTGAGTACTGAAATAGGAATCCCAGCTTTCGCGACGCAGTGCAGTGTGTTTGGCCATAATTCTGTTTCCATGATTAGCATCTGTTTAGGCTGAACAGTTTTCAAGAAGCCTCGTACACACCAAGAAAAATCAATCGGCATGTAGCGATGCTCGACCAAATCACCAAGCTTTTCTATTTGCTCAGCACCTGTGCTGGTTGTCGTGGTAACGATGATGGCTTGATTTGGGGCTCGCTGCTTCAATTGCTTGATAATAGGTATCGCAGCAATAGATTCACCAACGGACACCGCATGAATCCAGATAGGGCTTTTACCTTGAACTTGCGGCGTGATACCGAAATGTTCTTTCCAGCGCTTACCGAAACTTGGTTTGCCGGGTTTGCTCTTATAAAGCCCATAGAGGAGCAGTGGAGAGGCCAATGACAATATAAGAGTGTATATAAGTCGTATAAGCATAAGAACAGTGACACCAGAGGGTAAAATCAGTAATCAGAAGAGTATTTTCTTCAATCTCGAAAGTAAAGAGCGTTATAATTAAATGCTTAGTGACACTTTCAAACGGAAATGGTGAACTCTATCTCATCGCTTATTCAAACCGATCAATCCTATCGTTTTTTGCTCTATGTCGAGCAAAACTACTCATTTGCTATCCTTCGTCCATTTTATAACTACGCGAAGCAACTTGGCCATGACGTAAAGTGGTTGCTCGTTGGTGAGGATGCTTCTGAACATCTTTTATTAGAGCAAGAGCAGCGCGTGTCTTTGACAGAAGCTGTCGCCTATAACCCTTCTGCTGTTTTAGTACCCGGTGATCGCGTTCCTGCTTTTATCCCAGGTTTGAAGGTACAAGTGTTTCACGGTTTGAATGAGAGTAAACGAGGGAACTTATATCCTGAGCGTGGTCTATTTGATTTGTATTGCACAGAAGGCCATGAAAGAACCAGCTCATTGGAACCACTAGCTAAGAAGCGCGGCTACTTTCAAGTCAAAGAGACTGGCTGGTTGAAGCTAGATAGCTTGTTAAATTACCAAACCAGTGACAAGCCTTTTGAAAGACCTCAAATTCTATTCGCTTCCACTTTTTCGCCAAGTTTATCCTGTGCTGAATTGGTTTATGAAGAGCTTAAGCGCCTAAGTAAACTGAGCCAGTGGCAATGGTTAGTCACACTGCATCCTAAAATGAAGCAAGAGACACGAGAAAAATACCAAGCGTTAGAAGGCGATAATCTTCTGTTCTTCGATAATGATCGAGTGATTGAGATGCAGCATCGTGCTGATGTAATGGTATGTGACAACTCATCGATCTTTCAGGAGTTTTTGTTGCTCAATAAGCCTGTTGTTACGGTAAACAACCGAGATCCTCAAGCGAGCTTCATCAATGTTACCCAAGCAGAGCAGTTAGAATCAGCAATTCAACAAGCTATGCGACCGGATGAAGAAAGAGACAAAGCTATTGCTAATTATGGTCCCTCAATAACGCCATATTTGGACGGTCAATCCTCAGCTAGAGTTCTGAGTGCTATTACGGATGTGCTAGAAAGCGGTTGGCAGGATAAAAAGCCAAAAAATTGGATTCGTAACTTTAAAATCCGTAAATCATTAAACTATTGGAAATTCTAGGGCTGAATAATGAGAAAACATACCCTGTCTGTCATTGTTATTACCAAGAATGAAGAAGACCGAATTGAAACTTGCCTTAAATCTGTGGTTGATATTGCTGATGAGCTAATTGTGTTAGACAGCGGATCAACGGACGCAACCGTTGAGATATGCCAAAAATACACAGACAACGTGACCATCACAGATTGGCCGGGCTTTGGTAAGCAAAAGCAACGAGCGCTAGATAAAGCGACATGTGATTGGGTGTTATCAATCGATGCAGATGAGGCTTTAGACCCTGAAATGAGCAAGACTCTTGTTGAATTATTAAAACAAGATCAAATCAAACATACTGCGTACAAACTGCCTTGGGGAGTGACTCTTTATGGCACGACTCTAAAACATGGCCGCAGTGCTCGCGCAGTATTAAGACTGTTTAAGAGAGAAGGTTCTCGATATACGTTAGACGAGGTTCACGAGACAGTCGTTCCTGAGCAAGGCTCTACAGGAGTACTGAAGGGATTTCTTCTTCATTATACCCATCGCGATTATGGTCATGGTTTAGACAAAGCAGCGCAGTACGCTTGGCTTGGATCGCAAAAGTACCATCGCAAAGGTAAGAAATCACACGGCTTATTTTTAGCTTTATTACGTGCAATATGGACGTTCTTCCTTGTGTATATCATTCGCCGTGGCTTTATGGATGGCAGTGTCGGCTTCATTATGGCGATGACTTACGCTCAAGTGAATTTCAATAAATACGTCGGTTTGTGGATTCTTGAAAACCGCTCAGATGATCGCTCAAACGACCAAGCCAAATAGGAACCGAGAGATGAAGATTTTAGTTTGTGCATCTTACTTACATGCATGGAATAGTTTGCGTCCAGAAGCTGCGATTTTTATCGAGCTTGCGCGTCAAGGTCACCAAGTCACTATCATGACCCAAGGTGAGTCTGAGCATGTATCAAAGCTAGAAGAGTGCGGTATTCGAGTCGTTGATGGTTATCCAAAGCGTAAAGTTTGTTTTGACACCATTAAAAAGATTCGCCATGAGTTAAGAACGCATGATTACGACATCTGCTATGCTTTCAACTCAAAAACGATACCTAATGCGGCGTTTGCCTGTATTGGTTTCAAGGTTAAATTAGTCGTTTATCGAGGCACTACTGGAGGTTTATATCGACATGACCCAAGTGCTTATCTAACTCAGCTCCATCCTCGTGTGGATGGTATTGTGTGTGTATCTGAAGCAGTACGACAGGATGTAGTGAAGCGTGTTTGGAAGAATAAAGATAACGTTGTTACCATATACAAAGGGCACGAATTAGATTGGTACAAGGTACCACCAACTGAGCGCTCTGAATTTGGTGTGAGTGAAGAGGATGTTGTTGCGATTACTGCAGCGCACGTAAGGCCAAGTAAAGGTATTTCCGTTTTGCTTGAAGCGACCAAATACATTACGGCACCCAACTTCCACCTTATTTTAGCGGGTAGCGGCTATGAGCCTCACTTTGATGAGATGAAAGCGAGTCCTATGAGTGAGCGAATTCACTACATTGGCCATCGTACTGACATCCCTTCAATTATGTGTATGGCTGACTTTCAAGTTCAACCATCGATCAGCGGAGAAGGGTTACCACGCACCATTGTCGAAGCAATGGCAAATGGCACAACTTCAGTAGTGACAACCACCGGCGGTGCTCCTGAACTCGTTGTCGATGGTGAAACGGGTTATATTGTCCCTACGGGAGACGCTAAAGCACTGGGTGAGGCTATGGACAAGCTCGCACAAGACAAGGCCAAGTGCACAGCCATGAGTGAAGCGGCTAAGAAGCGCCTAGATGAAAGCTTTAGTTCACGAGTAACAGTGAAGAAGCATCTGGAATTTTTTGAGAAGTTGCTAGTCAGATAAAATAGCTAGATATTAATTTTGAATTTAAGGTTCTAAGTCAGAAGGCGTAGAATTTAAAGAAATACATTAGAGTAGTTGAGTATGCTAAATAACAAATCAGTACTAATTACCGGTGGCACAGGATCATTTGGTAAACAATTCATCAAAACCATTCTTGAGCGTTACCAAGACGTAAAGAAAATCATCATTTTTTCGCGTGATGAATTGAAGCAATTTGAGATCAAGCAACAATATCCCCACAAGGATTTCCCTCAATTACGTTTTTTTATTGGTGATGTTCGCGATCGTGAGCGCATGATACAGGCGTGTGAAGGTGTTGATGTCATCATTCATGCGGCAGCGATCAAGCAAGTAGATACTGCGGAATATAACCCGACAGAATGTATCCGAACGAATGTCGATGGTGCAGAAAATGTAATTAATGCTGCATTGAAGTGTGGTGTTAAAGATGTTGTAGCACTTTCGACTGATAAAGCCTGTGCACCGATCAATCTGTACGGGGCAACAAAACTGGCTTCAGATAAGCTGTTTGCTGCTGCGAACAATATTAAAGGTTCAAAAGATATTCGTTTTAGTGTGGTTCGTTACGGTAATGTGATGGGCTCTCGTGGTTCTGTTATTCCATTCTTTATGAAAAAGAAAGAAGAAGGCGTTTTACCGATTACCCATGAAGAGATGACTCGCTTTAATATCTCTCTTCAAGATGGTGTAAATATGGTGATGTACGCTCTTGAAAACCATTTAGGGGGGGAGATTTTTATCCCTAAAATCCCATCTTATAAGATTCTTGATATTGCCGAAGCTGTTGCACCTGATGTTCCGACAAAAGTGGTTGGTATCCGCCCTGGTGAGAAACTGCACGAAGAGATGATCACAGACACAGACTCTCTCAATACGATTGATTTAGGTCGTTATTATGCGATTCTGCCTTCAGTTTCTTTTACTTATACAGAAACTGAATATATGGAACACCACAAAGCTGAGAAGGTGCCTTTTGGATTTAAATACAACTCTGGGACCAATACTGAGTGGGAAACGATTGAAGGTTTACGTGAGCTCATTAAAGAGCACGTTGACCCAAATTTTACAGTGTGAGATGAAAAGTGATTCCTTACGGTAAACAAGATATCAATCAGCAAGATATTGACAGTGTGTTAAACGTTTTAAAATCGGATTTTTTGACGCAGGGCCCTCAGGTTCCTGCGTTCGAGAGTGCGCTGACCGAACATACTGGCGCGAGCTATGCGTTGGCTGTGAACAGTGCCACTTCGGCATTGCACATTGCCTGTCTCGCTTTAGGTTTGGGGCAAGGTGACTGGTTGTGGACATCTCCGGTCACTTTTGTGGCATCAGCAAACTGTGGCTTGTACTGTGGTGCAAAAGTCGACTTTGTCGACATTGACCCAGACACGTACAACATGTGCCCAAAGCGTCTTGAAGAGAAGCTGATTGAAGCTAAAGTCGCAAACAAGCTTCCTAAAGTTGTGGTCCCGGTACACTTATGCGGTCAACCGTGTGATATGGCTTCTATTGGTAAACTAGCAAAAGAGTATGGCTTTAAGGTCATTGAAGATGCGTCACATGCGATTGGTGGTCGTTACAAAGATCAACCGATAGGGAATTGCGAATACTCAGACATTACGGTGTTTAGTTTTCACCCAGTGAAAATTGTGACAACTGCCGAAGGTGGTGCCGCGCTTACAAACAGTAAAGAGTTGGCTGACAAGATGGCACTATTGCGTAGTCACGGTATTACGCGAGATCCGGAGTTGATGCGAGGCGAGTCTCATGGTGGTTGGTATTACCAACAAGTGGATTTGGGCTTCAATTATCGCATGACAGAGCTACAAGCGGCGTTGGGCGTGAGCCAAATGCAACGTCTTAACGATTTTGTTTCAGCCCGTCATGTTTTATCAAAACGCTACAATGAAATACTATCGACGTTACCTATTGTGCTCCCTCACCAGCTTGAAGATACCTATTCGGGCCTTCATCTGTTCGTCATACGCCTGAAAGTCGATGAAATATCACTAACTCACAAGCAAGTATTTGATGCTCTGCGTGAAAATGGGATCGGTGTGAATTTGCACTATATTCCTGTGCATACACAGCCATATTACCAATCGATGGGCTTTTCTGAAGGTGATTATCCTGAGTCTGAAAGCTATTACAGAGAAGCTATTTCACTTCCAATGTTTCATACGATGACGATTGAACAGCAGGATCAAGTGAAAGTTGTCTTAGAAAAGGTTCTGCAATCATGAGAGAAGCGAGAATAGTTGTTGCTATTCAAGCCCGCACTAACTCAAGTCGGTTGCCTGGAAAAGTACTACTGCCAATTGGTGGTATACCTATTTCCGTATTAGCTGCTAAAAGAGCTGGTCGCGATAAGCATTTTGATGTTTGCGTTTTAACGTCGAATGAGTCAACGGATGACTACTTGGCTTCAGTACTGGCTCAACACTCTGTTGATTGTTTTCGTGGTGATTTAAATAATGTGTTAAGCCGGTTCGTAGAGGCGTTTCAAGATTATCCTGAAGATACAATAGTGGTGCGCTTGACGGCTGATAATGTGTTTCCAGACGCCGAGTTTATCGATGATGTTATTGCTCAGTTTATTGCTAATGGTCTCGACTATATGTGTGCAAATGGGGAACAGTCTAAATTACCCTATGGGCTTGCTGCGGAAGTTACCCGCTTGGTGCATCTGAGAGAGGCTTTAAAAGCGACGGCTTCTGATTTTGATTGTGAGCATGTGACCCCTTATATTCGACGAAAATTTGGGGATTTTTATTACATGAATCACCAAACTAAAGAAGATTTGACGGGGTTTCGCTGCACGATAGATAGCTTGGATGATTACCTGCATGTTGCTAAAGTCTTTGAATATATAGATGACCCAGTTGCGATACCAGCTTTAGAGCTTTGCATGAAGCTGAACCCTAAAGCAAAGGCGGATTCAAGAGTTGCTAAATTGGTATTGGGTGGGGCGCAACTAGGACTCAATTACGGTGTGAACAATAGTATTGGGCAACCTACCACCGAAGATGCCCATCGTCTGTTATCGCAAGCCGTTCGTTCGGGTGTTTTCTATATAGATACCGCTAGAGCTTATGGTGTCAGTGAAAAAGTCATTGGAGAGTGGCTCAATCAAGGGTGGTCTGGCCGTTGCAAAGTGATTACCAAGTTAGATCCTCTTTCTTCATTAAATAAAGACTCAAACTTGGATTTGGTGCGGCTTTCCGTGAGCAACTCAATTACCCGCTCTTGCCATGCTTTAGGAACTAACACTCTTGATGTATTGATGTTACATCGAGCTGAACACATGACATTGTGGGGTGGAATGATTCTGGAAGAATTGTTACATCAACAAGCGCTAGGTACCGTTCAAGAGATTGGCGTTTCGGTCCAGAACCCAATGGAATTAGAGGCTGCGCTCGCTAACACCTCAATATCTTTTATCCAACTCCCATTTAATATATTGGATGAAAGATGGCAGTCCTCGATAGACAAAATTTTAGCTGAAAAGAGAAAACGTAACTTAACGATTCACGTAAGAAGCGTTTTTTTGCAAGGGTTGTTATTGTCGGATAACCCTACTAGTTGGCTTAATGCTCATGTCGAAAATTACCCAGAAGTTATTCAGTGGCTTACTGATACCGCTGCGCAATATAACTGCTCATCTATCTATGAGTTATGTATAAGGCATGCTTGTTCCCAAAGTTGGATTGATGCACTCGTTCTTGGGTGTGAAAGTCGAGAGCAATTAGAAAACAATATCGCAGCGATGAGCTTTGATGTCGCCTCGTTGGCATTTGATGCTTCGTTAAAAGTACCGTTTGAACTTGATCAGAAAACACTGAACCCAGCGATGTGGAGTTGAGCAGATGAAAGATAGTTTATTTAGCCTTCAAGGCAAGTCTGTGTTGATTACAGGTGCAGTGGGTTATTTAGGAAGAGAGATATGCTTTGGTTTGGCTGAATCTGGCGCTCATGTTTTAGTCAATTCTCGTTCTGAAATAAAAGCGCAAGAGCTCGTGAATCAATTAACGTTAAAAGGGTTCAGCGCTGAAGCCGCTGTGTTTGACGTTACCGTTCACAAGCAAGTCGATGCCTTCTTTGAAACTTACTCAGGACCATTGCACGTTATCATTAATAATGCATATGCGGGATCAGGAGGAACCATTGAGACCTCGACAAGTGAGCAGTACACATCTGCCTACGCTATTACCATCGAATCAGCTCACCATTTATTTCAGAGAGCGTTACTTTGTTTAAGGTCTGCCGTTAAAGAATGCGGTGACGCATCCGTCATTAATATTGCATCTATGTACGGTAAGGTGAGCCCAAACTTAGGTCTTTACAGAACGCCTGAAGGTTCGAATCCGCCATTTTATGGAGTGGCAAAAGCGGCTTTGATTCAATGGACTAAATATGGAGCGTGTGAATTCGGTAAAGAGGGCATTCGCTTTAACTCTATATCGCCAGGTCCTTTTCCTAACCTGAACAATAACGATCCTGATTTTGTTCAGTCTTTAGCTGATAAAGTTCCTCTACAAAGAGTAGGTATAGCCTCAGAGTTGAAAGGCCCCGTTGTATTTTTAGCGAGCTCTGCCAGTTCATTCGTAAATGGAGCTGATATCGCTGCCGATGGTGGTTGGACGGCTTGGTAATGAAAGTTGTTATAAGAGTAGATGCGTCACTATTTATCGGTAGTGGCCACGTCATGCGCTGTTTGGTGCTTGCTGATATACTAAAAAGCAAAGGTTTTTCTGTGTGTTTTGCTTGTCTGCCTCAACCTGGGGATATGATTACCTATATCCGTGATAAAGGCTTTGATGTATTAGAGCTTACCCCATCTTGCCTACAAATGACTCCTTCCCACAGCGCTGATTATAAAGCTTGGCTTCAACGTAGCGTCGAAGAAGATGCAAATGACTTTGTATCTAAAGTTGATTATTCCGAGTGGGTGATTGTGGATCACTATGCGCTAGACCATGAATGGGAAAATATCATAATTGGTAAGCTGTCATGCGCTATTTTATCGATTGATGATCTTAACCGTGAGCACTGTAGTGATATTATTCTGGATCAAAACTTATGGCCGAACATTTCTAACAGATATTCAAATTGCTCTGCGACCAAACTTCTTGGTCCTGACTATGCACTGCTAAGAGAGAGCTTTTCAACATTACGGAACTCACCTCGAGATTCAACATCCAATCAACTCTTAGTCTTTTTTGGAGGAACCGATCCTACAAATGAGTGCGAGAAGTTTATTCTTGCAGCAAATGAGTTTAGTGAGCTCCCGTTTAATACTATTTTGATTACGGGGAGAATCAACCCTCGTTTTGATGCTTTGTTAAAGCTTAATCAAAATAGCAATGTTTCTGTATACAAAAATTTAGAGAGCTTTGACTTATCTTTAAGTAGTAGTAAGTATGCAATTGGCGCTTCAGGAGTAAGTAATTGGGAGCGGTTTTGTCTTCGAGTTCCTGCCTCGATAGTTTCCGTAGCTGAGAATCAAGTAACACTTTCAAATTACTTGTCAGATTTAGGGGTTGTTGAATACTTGGGTGAAGGTATAACAACGAGTACTGAGACTTATGCACTTGAGTTAGCACGTTTATGTGAAAGGTGGGATGACATCAGACCTTTTAATGATTTTGAAGTTGACGGCTTAGGTGCGAATAAGGTCGTTCAAACCATGGAGAGTTTTTGTCGTGAAACAAAGAGTGATCAAATTTAGACCACTTGAAGAAAGTGATTTAGAAGAAATTCTTACTTGGAGAAACTCTCCAGATGTTAGAAAAAACATGTACACCTCTCATGAAATCTCTTTGGATGAACACAAATCGTGGTTTTCTAGCATGTCCAAGGATAGATCGAAAGAATATTTTCTAGCGGAGTTAAATGGAGAGCCAGCTGGTGTTGTTGGATTTACGGATATAAATCGAATTCCTGGAATCGCTTCTTGGGCATTCTATGCATCGCCCAATGCGGTAAGAGGTACAGGCTCTTTAATGGAATATCGAGCTCTAGAGCATGCATTTACTGAGTTAGATTTGCACAAATTATGCTGTGAAGTTCTAGGCTTTAATCAACCCGTAGTGAAATTACACTCCAAATTTGGCTTTAAAGTTGAAGGAACTCATCGAGATGCTTTCTTCAATGGGACTGAATATCACGATGTAGTGCATTTGGGTATCTTTTCACATGAGTGGAAAGGTATTAGAAACCTTATGAAAGATAAATTGAGAGTATACGAAGAAAATGAATAAAAACATATACATCGATAATCGAGAAATTGGTCCTAATTGTCCTCCATATATTATTGCTGAACTTTCTGCTAACCATAATGGTAATATAAACCGCGCTTTTCAGATTATGGAAGAAGCAAAAAAAGCGGGTGCTGATGCGATTAAACTTCAAACCTATACCCATGAAACTATCACTATGGATTGTGACTCGGAAGAGTTTCAAATTCATGGCGGTTTATGGGATGGTCAAACTCTGTATGAGTTGTATAAAGAAGCGCATATGCCTTGGGAATGGCACAAGCCTTTGTTTGAAAAAGCAAAAGAGTTAGGTCTTACGATATTTAGTTCACCATTTGATTTTTCCGCTGTAGATTTGTTAGAGGAGCTAGACGCTCCTGCATACAAGATAGCTTCTTTTGAAGTGGTTGACTTACCTTTGATCAAGCGCGTCGCACAAACTGGTAAGCCGATGATCATTTCAACGGGAATGGCGAACGAAGCTGAAATTGCGGAAGCGATAAAAACAGCGAGGGATAATGGTTGTAACGAGCTCGTTGTTTTACATTGTGTAAGTGGTTATCCAGCACCTGCTGAACAATACAACCTAAAGACAATTGCTGATATTGCAGAGCGATTTAACGTTCTATCTGGCCTTTCCGATCACACGATTGACAATGCGACGGCGGTTGCCTCGGTGACTTTAGGTGCATGTTTGATCGAGAAACACGTCACGATGGATCGAAATGGTGGTGGTGCTGATGATAGCTTCTCTCTTGAGCCTCATGAATTAGCAGCATTATGTAAAGATACGAAAACAGCTTGGCAAGCGATGGGACAAGTCAATTACGAGCGAACAGAAGCTGAAATGGGGAATGTGAAATTTCGCCGTTCTTTGTATGTCGTGAAAGATATTGTTAAAGGTGAGCCTCTAACTCCGGAGAATGTCCGTAGTATCCGTCCTGGATTTGGGTTGGCGCCAAAGTTTTATGAGGAAGTTATAGGAAGAACGGCAAAAAATAAAATAAACTCAGGAACTCCCTTATCCTGGAGTTTATTAACTTAGATTGCTAATTAATACTTGATAGCCTTAAAGATATTAACTCTTCGAGGCTGTCTTTATTTTTTTCTAAACTAACTAATATTTTTACGAAATTGTGGATGTCGTTGTCTGGAATTAATTTATAGATATTACAATAATCCTCCATACCCATCCCTGCTGAAGAATTAATGGAAATTATATTTACTTTATCGATACTTGAAAGTAGGTAGAGTTCCATTGGTAGTTTGTTTGATAAGAAAGTTACACCTTTTTCTTTGAGAGCTGAGTAGTCGTATATCTCTTCTTTTGGGTGAAGTTTTAAAATTGGTTCTAATCCATTCTCTCTACTTTTGGATATTATTAGGTCATAAATATCGTAAAAGAAATCATTGGTAGCAAGTTTTCCTTTCAATTTATTGAATATTGGTTGCGTGGCGATGATCAACTTATCTTTATCTAAGCTCTGGGTACTATCAAATTTAAAGCATCGATGAATATATGATATATTCTTTTGATCTCTTGATAGAATCAATTTCTCCCCTTTGTGCCTTACTGAATCTGGGAGTTTTTCTGGGTGGATAACATAGATACTATCACATTTTTTCCTTTCACCGAAAACATGATAGCTGGGTGTTTGGTTCAATAAAAATCGCAAAAGCTTTTTAGATTTACTATCTATTTTATGTTCTACGTAATTTCCCATCCCATCTTCAATTAGAGAGTATGACTTTGTCAGCAATCTAAATAGCCTTGACATTTTGTTGTTATCATTGAACAAGAATAGTTTATTTATATGACCGCTTAAGTCTAAGTTGTTATTGTTTTTCTTTATTATATCTATCAAGATAGTTTTTACGAAATTAGGGACTCTCCAACCGCGCATGGAAGAAAACAATATAGAACGCCCTATCAAACCAGTATCTTTTATACAGTTGACTAGCTCTTCTCTGTTCATCAAAACTAGATTTATATGGCTGGGTAACTGAGTAACATCAATTCCTTTTGGATCAACACCTTGGAAGTCATAAAAATAAATTATAGTCGACTGATTGCCTTCATCTTGTGCTTTATATAAGCTGAGCAATAGGTGCCGTACTGTAGAGCAGACATAAATGTCTTTATGTACTGAGGTCATAATCTACTTCTTCTAAGGTTGAATTTTATATTGTGAAGGTGTCGCTGAGTTGTTTCGTTTAAATTGAACCACTCTCGCTTGAATTTTTTTAATAGACTTCGAGTCGCAGTACGCTTAGTGTAACCAATGTCTGATTCAAACTTAGGATCATTTGTTAAACAAGCTTCTTCAGTTCCATAGCATTCGACATTATTTTTCCAGAATCTATCCATATAAATATCTACAGCCATATACCACTGATTAGAATGCTGAAGTAGCTTTTCAGCCCCAGAAGGTGTTAAAAAGTAACCTGTAGCGCTCATATGCCCTTTGGTGAACTTGTGTATATTAGTGGAGTTGCACTTCCAGGCAGAGTAAGAACTAAATTTGCGACGTTTGTTTTTGAACAGCCTTACGCATTCAATCTTTTTAGGTAGACCTGAACTATCTCTAATAAAATTTAAGAATGGAGTTTCAAACAGCAGTGCATCATCTTCTAGTACGATTATCGGTTGACCTAGATCGACACATTTTTGCCAGAGTAAAAAGTGGCTAGCGTAGCATCCCAACTGACCTGGGGTTAGGGTTTTTGCTCTAAATGTTTGGCTTAATTCATCATTATAGTGTTTGAGCAAGGGGTGTGGAGGTGAGGCTCTCCCATCTACTGCCGGAAATATATCAAAAGGTAAGGATAAAGAGTTTAGTTGACGACTTATGTTTTCTCGTCTCTCGGTCGATGATGTTAGATTTATGACGAAAATGTTAATCATTAGAAGATCTCTTGAATCTAGAACAAATAGGGACTAAGAGTAGTAAATACAGCATTAGAGGCTGAGGGTGGTTAAAAGGAACATCGGTCAAACCCGCAAAAAAGAAAAGAGACGTTGCACCAATAACAATGAGCTTTTCATAACCCTCTAAATTCTTTAATAATAGCAGTGGTAAAACTAATAGTCCCACAAGTAGCAATACCCCGACAATTCCTGACTTAACAAGCTTATCAATAAACTGGTTATGGTAATGACTAGATGCATAGTAATAAATGAAATGAGATATATTATTATTATCTAGTTTCTCTTTTAATATTTTCTCATACTTTTCACCATGACCCAGGCCTATTATAGGGCTTTGTAAATAAAACTCTGGAGCTAATTTCCATAGCTGAATTCGCCAACCAATGGAAGTGTCGTAATTTCCTGATTTTAGGTTATTAAATTCATATACTGTATGATTGTATCTATGGCTTATTTTATCTTTAAATATAAATAAACTAACTGAAAGTAAAATAGTACTCATGGTTACGAAAAATAAGACTTGATGCTTGGATGGTTTATTGGTTGAGCATCTAGCCAATATTATCAGAAAAATGCTTAATGATAGAGCTAGCCAGACCCCTCTGGCTTCACTCAAAATAATAGGAGGGAGGTAGAGCAGGGCAATCGAGCTGTCGATTAATTTATTCTTAAAACTTGATCTATCCATTAGTAACGAGAAAGCACAGATAAAGAGCAAAGCAGAAGCTGTAGCATAAGGAATGGGATTAATGTACCCAGCATCACGTTCAATACCAATATATACGTTAAAATAAAGGCTATTGATACATATAAAAAATCCTCCAGTAAGAAGCATAAGGCGAATGATTCTTTTTTGTAACAAAAAATTAGGAAAATACAAAAGGAACAATGTTATACCTATCAATGATCTTATCTCTCTAGAGCTTGTACCATGATAATAATAACTGAATATCGAATATAAGCATAAAGTACATAACAACCATATTAAAGGGTTCCGTAAATTTTTTAATACGGTGTTTTCTTTGTATGAAATAATGCTAGCTATAATGCTGGCTAAAAGAAATGGGATTATTTTCTTATCACCATCATCTATTATCATCATTCCAGTAACAGCGAAAAAATATGGTAATAATAAAAATAAAGTATATACGTGATTTTTTTTAATCATCATCGCTTTCTTTGTTAGCTATTATAAGGGTTTACATTACTGTCTGGACGAGTCTTAAGCAGTCTTAAGATCCACATATATTGCTCTGGTTTTTTGCTCACGTAATCTTCAATACATTGATTCATCATACGCGCATCCTGCTCTTCGCTTCCTGTTGGAAATGGCAAAGCAGGGTAAAAGTCCAGAGTGTATTGGCCAGTGTTGCTATCGTATTGAGCGAATAATGGAACAATCTTAGCCTTGCTGAGCTTAGATAATCGACCAAGGCCTGAAATAGTTGCTTTTTGTGTAGCAAAAAAATCAACGAAGACACTATGCTCGCGACCAAGATCTTCATCCGGGAGGTAATAACCTAGGTAACCATCTCTTACGGACTTGATGAAAGGTTTTATACCGCCGCTACGGTCATAAACTCGACCGCCGTATTGTACGCGCTGTCGATGCATCAGCCAGTCACTGAGCTTGTTTTTCTGGGCTTTCGCCATTGCAGACACCGGTAGATTGCGTGACGCGAGTAATACTGCCGGGATGTCGATCGCCCACGTATGTGGTACTAACAAGATAACATTCTCGCCATTGTCTGTAATATCAGTCAAATTGCTCAGGCCATTAATTGACGTATTGCTCTCTAGCCAATTTTTACTTTTGAGGGTTAGGGATGCAAAGCCCATCAAAAATGAGATGGATGTAACGTATGACTTATAAAGGACTTCTTCGCGCTCTTCGATTGATTGCTCAGGAAAACACATCTCAAGGTTTACACGCGCTCGACCATTGGCTTTATTTTTGATTTTCACGGCCTGCTTAGCCATAAATTTAGCTATAACTAAACGAATACTATTAGGTAAAAAGCTAACTAACGAAGATAGCAGTACTGCGATCCAGGTGCCCCAGTACTTCGGTGCTAAAAAGCTCCATTCAAATTCAGGATTGTATGCTTTCGGGTCAAAGTCATTGCGTTGTGTGGTCATCAATACACTACAGTCTTATTAGGGGGGCGAACTATGAACTCGCTCCTCAGGAAATGATCGTCTTTTTATAAGTATGGATTTAACAATAGAGTCCGTCATTAAATCCAATATTTGCTCACTTATTATGCGTTAACAAGCTTCATATATTCAGCAACACCGTCGGCGACAGATTTAAACTGAATATCACAACCTGTACTGCGTAGTTTGGTTAAGTCAGCTTGGGTGAACTCTTGATAAGCGCCTTTTAAGTGCTCTGGGAATGGGATGATTTCAATTTCTCCCTTGCCATGATGTTTGATTACCGCTTTTGCGACTTCTTCAAAGGACTCTGCATTGCCAGTACCTAGGTTAAAAATACCAGAAGCGCCATTTTCTAAGAACCAGAGATTTACTGCTGCCACATCACCAACATAAACAAAATCGCGCTTAAAGGTCTCGCTGCCTGCAAACAGTTTTGGATTTTCACCGGCGTTCATTTGATTGTTTAGGTGGAATGCAACGGATGCCATGCTGCCTTTGTGTTGTTCACGTGGACCATAAACATTGAAATATCTGAAGCCTACGATTTGCGAAAGTGTTTCGTTGTGTGCTGCTGCATCAGCCGTTAGGCGACGAACGTAATTGTCAAACTGTTGTTTTGAGTAACCGTATACGTTCAGTGCACCTT
Organism: Vibrio sp. T3Y01; assembly: GCF_013114525.1. Classification (NCBI taxonomy): domain Bacteria; kingdom Pseudomonadati; phylum Pseudomonadota; class Gammaproteobacteria; order Vibrionales; family Vibrionaceae; genus Vibrio; species Vibrio sp. T3Y01. The sequence continues at coordinate 137,854 of NZ_VTXJ01000009.1, forward strand.
CGTATTCACGCTCTTCAATGAACGTATCAGTTTCACCATACGTTGCTGCGGAAGAGGCATATAGGAATGGAATTTCACGTTCAACACAGTAATGAAGCAGTTCTTTTGAGTACTCATAGTTGTTAAGCATCATGTATTTGCCATCCCACTCAGTGGTCGCAGAGCATGCACCTTCGTGAAATATCGCTTCAATATGGCCGAAGTCATCGCCAGCCATTACTTGAGTTAGAAAGTCATCTCGATCCATGTAATCTGTGATGTCTAGATCGACAAGGTTTTTAAACTTCTTACCGTCTTTTAAGTTGTCGACGACTAGAATATCGTTGTGGCCCGCTTCGTTAAGCGCCTTAACAATATTGCTGCCAATCATGCCAGCACCACCGGTTACGATAATCATAATTCTCTAACTCTTTTGAATACAAAACTATCACGAGTATAGCAAGGAATGGATAAGGCGGGCTAGTGGAATAATTCCCCAACCGGAGTATGATACGGCAAGCTAAGTTATAAAATTTGTTGAGTTAATTGCTCAAAACTATAGGTATTATCATGAAGATTACAGTAGCCGGTACAGGGTATGTAGGTCTCTCAAATGCGATGTTGTTAGCTCAGCATCATGAAGTGATCGCGGTGGATATCATCGATGAAAAAGTGACGATGCTTAACAATAAGCAATCGCCTATTGTTGATGCTGAAATAGAACACTTTTTGGCAAATAAAGCACTCAACTTCAGGGCAACGACCGATAAATCAGTGTATGAAGATGCTGAGTTTGTCATCATTGCAACGCCTACCGATTATGATCCCAAAAACAACTACTTTGACACCAGTTCCGTTGAGTCTGTTATCAAAGATGTGATGGCTGTAAATCCTAAAGCTGTGATGGTCATCAAATCAACGGTACCAGTTGGCTATACTGAACGTATCAAACAAGAACTGAACTGCGATAATATCATCTTCTCCCCTGAGTTTTTGCGCGAAGGTAAAGCGTTGTACGATAATTTGAACCCTTCTCGAATTATCGTTGGTGAATGTTCTGAGCGAGCGAAAGTGTTTGCAGACCTGCTTGTCGAAGGCGCAGAAAAAGACAATATCGATGTTTTGTTCACCAACTCTACGGAAGCTGAAGCAGTAAAACTTTTCTCTAATACGTACCTAGCAATGCGTGTTGCATATTTTAATGAACTTGATTCTTACGCGGAAGCACATGGCTTGGATTCTCGCCAGATCATTGAGGGTGTGGGCTTAGATCCTCGTATTGGCAATCACTACAACAATCCTTCGTTTGGTTATGGTGGCTACTGTCTACCGAAAGACACTAAACAACTACTAGCCAACTACCAAGATGTACCAAACAACATTGTCGGTGCTATTGTTGACGCTAACCGTACCCGCAAAGATTTTATTGCGGATTCAATCATCAAGCGTTCCCCTAAAGTGGTCGGCATATATCGCTTGATCATGAAGGCTGGTTCGGACAACTTCCGTGCCTCTTCCATTCAAGGGATTATGAAGCGTTTGAAAGCTAAGGGTATCGAGGTCGTTGTTTTTGAACCGGTATTAAAAGAAGAGCACTTCTTCAACTCGAAAGTATACTCTGACCTTGATGAATTCAAAGCTGTGTCCGATGTGATTGTTTCTAATCGAATGGTAGAAGAAATCGCTGATGTGGCAGACAAGGTTTACACACGAGATCTATTTGGTAGTGATTGATTTGGTTCTATTTTAGCTAGTGCTAATTAGACCAGATGTTAACAGCTCGATCTATCTGTTTAGTGGCGATATACTGAACTACTAAACGGATAGGGATACTAATAAATAATGAAAACACGTGACAAGATTGTTTACGCTGCTTTAGAGCTTTTTAACGAGCATGGTGAGCGTAGCATTACGACTAATCATATTGCTGACCACATCGAGATCAGCCCTGGTAACCTCTACTACCACTTTCGTAACAAGCAAGAAATTGTCCGTGATATCTTTACTCTTTATTCTACTGAATTGCTTGAAAGGTTCACTCCAATCCAGGGTCAGAAAGAAAGTCTGACGCTATTGAAGCACTACTTAGATTCTATATTCACGTTGATGTGGAAGTACCGATTCTTCTACGCAAACCTTCCTGAAATCTTGTCTCGTGACGAGAAACTTCATCTTGATTACATGGCTGTGCAAGAAAGGTTACAAACTAACCTTGTCGATATTATGAGAGCTTTTGTTGAGTTGAACTTGTTGAAAGCGACAGACTCAGAGATGAAGTCGATGGTGACTTCTCTTCACTTGATTGCATCGGGTTGGTTGGCTTACCAATCAGCAATGTCTCCAAAAGCACAAATAACGGAACAGGTGGTTCACCAAGGTATGCTACAGATGATCGCGACCGTTAAACCAATTGCGACTACGCAAGGTTTTGAACAGCTGACATTATTGGAAGATGGTGTAAGGGCGTTGAATTCTAAATAGAAAGATATGAGTAAGGGAGATGCGGGTAACGAAGATCGGGAAAGAGCAGATTCGAGTAACGGGATACGAGTAAACGAAAAGCAGGGTAGAGAGACGACGAGGCTAGCGTTTTTCATGTAACATTTTACTCTAACCTTGTATCGGCTTTCATGTTTTTTGTATCTCGGTGATCCGAACCTTGCGCTGCTCTTAAGCTCTTCGTATCTCGATGACTCGAACCCCGTATCTGCTTTCAAGCTCTTCGCATCTCGGTTACTCGAATCTCGCATCTGCTTTCAAGCTTTTCGCATCTCGTTTACCCGCATCCCGTATCTGCTCTTACCTAACCAACCAACTCTTTGGATTTTGAGCTTGGCTGTTTCTGCGGATTTCAAAATATAGTGATGGGCGGGTTTGGCCTCCAGTATTACCTGCAAGGGCAATTGCTTCACCGGCTTTAACCTTATCGCCTTCTTTCTTGAGTAGAGCTTGGTTAAAGCCATAGAGCGTCATATCGCCTTTACCATGGTCAAGAAGGACGACTAAGCCATAACCACGTAGATACTCAGCAAAAACAACGGTGCCTGAGTAAACAGATTTAACCTGCTGACCATATTTGGCATTGATCACCATACCTTTCCAGTTAACTTGCCCGGTTTGGCGTGAACCGTAGTTATGCAGAACCTTTCCTTTGATTGGCCAAGGTAGCTTTCCTTTACGTTTAGCTAAGCCATCCATAGGCACCGCATTACGTCTTTCTCGAGCGGCTTTCTCTGCTTTGGCGATCTCCGCTTTGAGGCGGGTTTCATTACGTTGCAGCTCGGCTAAGTAATTTTTATCGCCCGAGATGTTCTTCTTAATACTGCCAACGGTTTTCTTACGCTGCGTTTGAGTCTGGGCTAATTTATCGCGCTTTGTTGTCTGTTGTTTTAACAGAGTCGCAATTTGCTCTTGTTCAAGTTGGCGCTGCTTATGGCTTTCTTCTAACTCAAGTTGTGTTTGTTCAATTGTTTTGATTGTTGCAGAACGGGCTTTAGCAAGATGTTGGTAGTAATGGCTGATGCGATCTTCTTCGACACCCGTGTTGAGAATGTGAGATGAGGCTTTGGCGCGACTCGTCATATAATAAGTTTGAATTAGTTGTTCCAACTTATCGGTATGAACTTTTTTCTGGGCAGTAAGGGCTTTGATCTTAGCATCTAAGTTAGCAATATTGGCATTCGCCGTATTAAGCTGCTTTTTACTGTCTTGGATGGCTTTTTCCAGTGCAGCTATTGATAGCTCTTGTTTTTTTAGGCTCGCTTGTAGACTATCGAGCTTCTTTTGCTGTGAAGAGAGGGCTTTTTGCTGGCGAGAGATCTCGCTAGACACACCCTTTAATTCACCTTGAGATGCGGCAAATGACAATGTTGATAAAAGCGCAGCACTGAGGCTGGCTGATATAAGAAGAGTTCGGCTGATAGCTCGAATGTGTTTCATCATTATCGTCATTTAGTTGTATTCATCTGCTCTTAATTTTCGTATTTCTCTGAATCGAATCCATACTTGCTTTTGAGATCTCCGCATCTCGCATCAGCTTTCAATCTCTTCGCATCTCGATACTCGTATCCCGTTACTGCTGTTCTATATTCCATCACCATGGATAAAGCTTTGTGAGCGACCATTGAACCCTTGGTCCATATCTAGAGAAGGTTTATCTGTCTTTGGCTTACCAACAATCTTAGCGGGTACACCAGCGACCGTAGTATGTGGTGGTACAGCTTGTAGTACCACAGAACAAGAGCCAATTTTAGCGCCTTCACCCACTTCAATATTGCCAAGTATTTTCGCACCAGCACCAATCATCACGCCTTCACGGATTTTAGGGTGACGATCACCGCCTTCTTTACCGGTACCGCCGAGAGTAACATCTTGAAGGATGGATACGTCGTTTTCGACCACCGCCGTTTCACCTATAACAATACCCGTCGCGTGGTCGAGCATGATGGCTTTGCCGATACGCGCTGCAGGGTGGATATCCACTTGGCATGCGACTGAAATTTGGTTTTGCAGGTAAGTGGCAAGTGCAATACGCCCTTGCTTCCATAACCAGTTAGCGACGCGATAACCTTGCAGTGCGTGGTAGCCTTTAAGGTAGAGCAATGGCATAGAGTACATTTCTACAGCCGGGTCTCGAGTAACTGTCGCGCAGATATCACAAGCGGCCGCATCAATGATCGAGTCATCTTCTTCAAACGCTTGTTCAACCACTTCACGTACTGCCATTGCTGGCATCGAAGCCGTCTTTAACTTGTTAGCAAGAATGTAACTGAGTGCAGCCCCTAGACTTTCATGGTTGATAATCGTGGCATGGTAAAAACTCGCAAGCATAGGTTCCTGCTCAGACTGCTGTCGAGCTTCTTTTACAATGCATTGCCAAACTTTTTGTTGTTCACAGTGTTTCATTTTTCCATCCATTCCTTTAAACCAGATACGTGTAGCGAGATGAGAGATGCGAAGAGCTTAGAAAAGCCAATTAGAGCAAATGAGACTCTAGAATTGAGGAACAAGCGAGTTGGAGATCTTTCTTTGGGTAGTTCGCATCTCGATTACCCGTATCTCTTATCTGCTTTTATTCTCTTCGCATCTCGTTTACCCGAATCTCGTATCTGCTTCTTTATCTTTCTGACTTCTTATCTCGAGCTAGTAGATCTTGCGCAGCTAAGTGTGCGTCTTTTCCTTGATACAACACTTGATAAATTTGTTCAACAATTGGCATCTCAACGCCCATGCGTTCTGATAGTAACCAAACTTCTTTAGTGTTGCGATAACCTTCTACTACCTGACCAATTTCTTCTTGGGCGGTATCAACATCTTTACCGGAACCTAACGCTAAACCAAAGCGACGGTTACGCGATTGATTGTCAGTACATGTCAGTACTAGGTCGCCAAGTCCCGCCATACCCATAAAGGTCTCTGGTTGTGCACCAAGAGCAGCACCCAGTCGGCTCATCTCTGCTAAACCACGGGTAATTAACGCTGTACGCGCATTAGCACCGAAGCCGATACCATCCGACATGCCAGCACCAATCGCGATAACGTTTTTAACCGCACCACCAAGCTGCATACCAATGAAATCTGAGTTTGCGTATACGCGGAATGTTTTGCCACAGTGAATCTTTTCTTGAAGCTCTTCTAAGAAGGTCTCATCTGGTGACGCGACTGAAATTGCTGTCGGCATACCCATCGCAAGTTCTTTGGCGAAAGTAGGGCCAGATAGAACCGCTAGAGAGTAATCGTCACCAAGCACATCGTGCGCGACATCTTTAAGTAGTCGGCCTGTTTCAGGTTCTAGACCTTTCGTTGCCCAGCAGATACGAGAGTTATCAGATAAATGAGGCTTCAGGCTATTTAAGACGATGCCAAACACGTGACTAGGGACAACGACTAGGAGGTCACGACTGGCTGTTACTGCTTTCTCAAGGTCTGATTCGATGATCAGGCTTTCTGGAAAGTCGATATTAGGAAGAAACTCATTATTTGCGCGCTCTGACTCAAGGCGCGCCATGTGGATAGGGTCATGTCCCCAAAGAACAACGTTTGCACCGTTACGCGCTAGAGAAATAGCTAAAGAGGTTCCGTAAGAACCAGCGCCAATGACTGTCATGGCGATCTCTTTGCCGTAAGCGTTTGTCGTGTTAATCGGGCGAGTTGTATCTGTCATGCTTCCACCTAAAAATAATGAGGGAAATCGAAGAGTTTTGGACAAGCTTTCTACTAAATTAGAAGGCTCTATCTTAGTACAGTGTAAAGAAAAAATGCACATCGCAGAAGTTACGATGTGCATTTAAAAGCTAACTAACGATTGAATCGTTAGAATTAAGTTCTACTTTAAGGCTTAAGCCTGCTCGCCTTCAGCTTGCTGAGCTTGGTTCTGTAGGTAGTTCATGAACAAAGCATCGAAGTTTACAGGTGCTAGATTCAGTTGTGGGAACGTACCTTTAACCACTAGGCTAGAGATTGTTTCACGAGCGTATGGGAATAGGATGTTCGGGCAGAATGCGCCTAGGCAATGTGCTAGTTGGCCTGCTTCCATTTCGCTTGCAGAGAAGATACCACCTTGCTGAACTTCACAAAGGAATGCTGTGTCATCTGCGTTCTTAACAGTGACCGTTAGACGTAGGATTACTTCGTAAACACCTTGGCCAAGTTCACGGCTCTGAGTGTCTAGATCCAGTTTTACATCTGGGTTCCACTCTTTTTGAAACATGTCTGGAGAGTTTGGCGCTTCGAAAGATACGTCTTTTAGAAAGATACGTTGGATTGCGAAGTTTTGTTGTGCGTCTTGTTGTGCTGCTTCAGCCATTTTCTTGTCCTTAAAAATTTAAATTGGGCTTGGTTCGTCATATTTGTCGAACAAAACCCGAAAGTTAGTTTATTAGGTCAGCTTACTTTTTACCTTTTACTAAAGGTAGATTAGCTTCGCTCCAAGCCACTAGGCCACTTTTCAGCACGCTTACGTTTTCGAAGCCTGCTTTAACCAGTAAGTTAGCGCTTTCTTGAGCGGTTTGACCTGTCTTGCATACTACGATGATTGGGTCTGCTTTACGGCTTTCAAGGCTACCTAGGTTATTTGATTTGATGTCTGACGGCAAAATGTGAAGTGCGTCAGTAATATGGCCCTTTTTGAACTCATCTTTAGTACGAATATCAACCACAACGCCGTTTTCACGGTTAATCAGTTGCGTGGTTTGCGCCGCTGTGATCTCTTTGTAGGCTGCGTTTGATGTTTTGATTACGTTCGCAATGATGGCAACAACCAAGCCGATCCATACGATGGCTAAAATCATATTCTCTTGAACAAATGGAACTAACTCTTGCATGTCTTGAACTCTTATTCGTTATTGGGCGAAAAATTATAGATTGGGAGTATAGCGAGATTTGGAGTTGAGTGTACACAGAGTTCTCAATCTTTGAACAAACCCGATAGTAAACGCTACGATTTTTTTGATTATAATTTCTGATACATAGATAATAGCAACATTTACATTTTTAAATCTGAATGCGTAGTGTGGTTACCGCTTTGTTACCAAAGGGCGGTAGCATGCCTAGTGGGGATTGCTATATCGTGTTAAGTTTTTGATTATAAAGGTTTTGTCTTAGGAGTTTTTGTGAAGATATTAGTCACCGGTGGGGCTGGTTTTATTGGTTCTGCAGTTATTCGTCATATTATCAGTAACACATCTAACAGCGTGATAAACGTTGATAAGTTGACTTATGCGGGTAACTTAGAGTCACTTGTCGATGTTGATTCAAATGAGCGTTATACATTCGAGCAAGTAGATATTTGTAATCGTTCAGAACTTGATCGTGTTTTTGCTGAGCATAAACCGGATGCTGTAATGCACTTGGCTGCTGAGTCGCATGTTGACCGTTCTATCACTGGTCCTGCTGCATTTATTGAAACGAACGTAGTTGGAACATATACGTTGTTGGAAGCGACGCGCGAGTACTGGAATAAACTTGAAGATCAAGCGAAAGCAGAGTTTCGCTTCCATCATATCTCTACCGATGAAGTGTACGGTGACCTTCCCCACCCAGACGAAGTCCCTGAGGGAACCGAGCTACCAATGTTCTTGGAGACGACCTCTTACGAACCATCTAGTCCTTACTCTGCTTCAAAAGCATCAAGTGACCACTTAGTTCGCGCATGGCTGCGTACTTATGGTTTACCAACAATTGTCACTAACTGCTCAAATAACTACGGTCCGTATCATTTCCCTGAAAAATTGATCCCACTGGTTATCCTTAATGCTTTGGAAGGGAAAGAACTTCCGATTTACGGTAAAGGTGACCAAATTCGTGACTGGTTGTTCGTTGAAGATCATGCTAAAGCTCTTTACAAAGTAGTGACTGAGGGCAAAGTCGGCGAGACCTATAACATTGGTGGTCACAATGAAAAGCAGAATATCGAAGTTGTTAATACTATTTGTGACATCCTTGATACGTTAGTTCCGAAAGATACTAAATACGCTGAACAGATAACGTATGTACAAGACCGCCCTGGTCACGATCGCCGCTACGCTATCGACTCATCGAAGATGCAACAAGAATTAGGTTGGACACCGGAGGAGACTTTTGAAACGGGGCTTCGTAAAACTGTGCAATGGTATTTAAACAATGCCACTTGGTGTAAAAACGTCCAAGATGGCAGTTATCAACGTGAACGTTTAGGTGTGGAGTAATTTATGAAAGGTATTGTATTAGCTGGTGGTTCAGGCACTCGTTTATATCCACTTACTCGTGGTGTTTCTAAACAGCTACTTCCCGTTTACGATAAACCGATGGTGTTTTATCCTATTTCGACCCTTATGCTGGCGGGTATTCGTGATATTTTGATTATTACCACTCCTGAAGATCAAGCTGCTTTTAAGCGTTTACTTGGAGATGGGGCGGATTTTGGCATTAACTTAGAGTATGCAGTTCAAGCTTCACCAGACGGTTTAGCTCAAGCCTTTATTATTGGTGAAGAATTCATCGGTGATGATAATGTCTGTCTAGTGTTAGGGGATAATATATTCTATGGGCAGTCATTTAGTCGAACATTAAAAAATGCGACCATGCGAGAAAGAGGTGCGACTGTCTTTGGTTATCATGTAAAAGATCCAGAGCGCTTTGGCGTTGTGGAGTTTGATGGTGATTACAAAGCTCTAAGCATTGAAGAGAAGCCGCTACAACCAAAATCAAATTGGGCAGTGACTGGGTTGTATTTTTATGACAACCGAGTTGTTGACTTTGCAAAACAAGTTCAGCCATCAGAACGTGGCGAGTTGGAAATAACGTCTATTAACCAGATGTATCTTGATGACGCTTCATTGAGTGTGGAGTTACTGGGTCGTGGGTTTGCATGGTTAGATTCAGGGACACATGAAAGTCTTCATGAGGCTTCTTCCTTTGTTGAAACATTGGAAAATGTTCAAGGTTTAAAGGTTGCTTGTCTAGAAGAAATTGCTTGGGCTAATGGGTGGCTGTCTGATGAAGATATCATTCGCCTTGCTCAGCCGATGCTGAAAAATAGCTATGGCCAGTACTTGATCTCTCTGATTAACAATCGAACTTTAAGAGAATCCCTAAAGGTGAACCGATAATGAAAGTCACAAAAACTAAGTTGCAGGGTTGTATAATTATTGAGCCAACAGTCTTTGGTGACAATAGGGGCTTCTTTTTAGAAACTTTTCAAGAAGAAAGGTATTTTAATGCTGGGATTAAAGAACGTTTTGTGCAGGATAACCGTTCTAGATCCACTCACGGTGTGTTAAGAGGTTTACATTTCCAGAAGTCGAAGCCACAAGGCAAGTTAGTTAGTGTAACGCATGGGGAGGTCTTTGATGTTGCTGTTGATTTACGTCCAAATTCAGAGACGTTTGGTCAGCATGAGGCAGTAATTCTAACCGGTGACAATAAGCTTCAATTTTATGTACCTCCAGGCTTCGCTCATGGTTTTTGTGTATTAAGTGAATCTGCTGACTTCCAATATAAGTGTACAGACTATTATGATCCAAGTGATGAGAGCGGCTTACTATGGAATGATCCAGAACTAAAAATTGAATGGCCTCTTCTTGAGCCACAGCTGTCCGAGAAGGATCGAGTTCAGCCACTACTGAGCGAAATTGAAGATAGAATTAGACTAGGGTGGGTATGATGGAAAAGTTCACAGTTTTTGGTGGAAGAGGGTTCATTGGCTCTGCATTTGTAAACGAACTTAAACAGCAAGGTCATGATGTTAATGTACCAGAAAGAGACGATGGAAGTATTTACAACAGTGATCTAGGAACTGTCATATACAGTGCTGGTTATGGTGATTGTAATAAGGACCCATTTAATGTTCTAGACGCAAACGTGGTCTTACTTAGCTCTCTATTAAAGAAGGCACAATTTAGCAAACTTGTCTATGTATCTTCGACAAGAGTATATATGAACCAAAGTGATGCAAGTGAGAACAGTGACTTAAAAATTTGTGAAGAAGATAGTCGAAGATTGTTTAACCTGACTAAACTGACAGCTGAAGAGTTGTGTTTGAAAAGTAACCGGGACTGTCTAATAGTAAGGCCAAGTAACGTATACGGCTTAGCTATCAATAGTAACTTATTTCTACCTTCTATAATTAGAAATGCAATAAATGATGGCAAAATCGACATGTACATTGCAAAGTCTTACGCTAAAGATTATGTATCAGTGAATGATGTAGTTTCTGGTACATTATCCTTACTCAAGTTAGACGTTACACCGAGTATAGTTAATATTGCATACGGAAGAAACATTACTGCAAATGAAATTTCAGAGGTATTAACCGACAATATCGATACTGAAATTAACTGGTTGAATGAAGGCCAAAAGGGACAGGAGCTCTTTCCTGAAACGGATATTTCCACCTTAGTTTCACTTATTGATTACAAACCTAGGTATGTACTAGATGATTTAAAACTTCTTATTGAAGATTTTAAAAAGAAGTTACAACCAAATGAAGTATAGAGTAGAAAAAAAAGATGTTATTTGGGGGTACTTGTCACAAGCATTGAACATGGCATCTAGTCTAATGCTATTACCTTTTATCCTATATTTTCTAAATCAAGAAGATGTTGGGGTTTGGTATGTGTTTATAACCTTTATTGGGTTAATTCAACTGCTCGAGTTTGGATTCTTACCTACTATTTCCAGATATATTTCTTATGTTTTCTCTGGTGCGGATGAAATATCAGACAAGTATATCCCTGAGGAGATTAATAAAGATAGTGTGAATGTGCAACTGCTATCAAACATCATATCTGCATCAAGGAATATATATCTATTCGTCTCGATGATTTCATTTGCTATAATTTCAGTCGGAGGGACTTATTACCTTTCAACACTAGATTACTCTGGTGATAGAGTTCTTCTGTACTTTTCTTGGCTAGTGTATGGTTCAGCTACAGTTATCTTATTTTATTTTGGATACTATAATGCTTTATTGAAGGGAAGGGGAGACCAAACACAGTTGAATAAAGTGATTGTCTTTTCGAAACTAACCAATATTGCATGCGCGATCCCTTTGCTGTACTTGGGTTACGGATTGCTATCACTGTCTATTGGAATGTTATGTAGTGCTGTCGTTGACCGGATTTTAGTGAGGTTGAGTGTTTTTGATAGTCGTGCATATGAGACGATCGAGGCATTTAAATTAAAGTGTACCAAAGGTTACACTCGCGTTATATGGAAAAATGCAAAGCTCATGGGGGTTGTACAGTTAGGTAACTTCCTTACAGTTAGGGCAAGCGTATTAATAGTATCGTCTATTATTAGCTTAGAAGCTGCTGCTATGTATGGGTTTACCTTACAGATTACATCCATTGCTGTCATAGTGGCATCTATGTATTTTGGGCTCCAGCTTCCTTATATGAACTCTGAGCAAGTAAAGGGCAATATTGAAGGGATAAAGCGAGCTTTTTGTCGCTCACTCGGTCTATCATGGTTATTATTTCTTATCTTTGCCATTGCGCTTCTCACCATAGGGCCACACTTACTAGCTTTTGTATCTAAAAATACGCAGCTTCTCCCTAGTGCTATGTTGTTTGTTTTCTTGGTTGCTGCTTTTTTAGAGATGAATCATTCGCTATGCACGGCATTTCTAACCACGAAAAATGAGATCATATTTATGTGGCCTCTATTTATAACTGGTGTGTTGATTTCATTTTGTTCTATTGTTTTTGCATACTTTTATGGTTTGTGGGGAGTGGTTTTATCTCAATTAATATTACAAATCCTATACAATAACTGGAAGTGGCCTTTATTAGTATTTCGAGAGTTGAACATTAGGGGATTAGAACCAGTAACATCTTTATTGAGGTTAAAATAGTGAATATTATAGTTGATTTAATCAGACGCAATAATGAACATCACGTCTTTAATTCTGAAATTGTGAAATATTTTGACTTGTTAGGTGGTGCTATATTTTTTTTGGATAAAAATGCATCTTCTGCCGAGTGCGTTAAAGACCAAAATAATGTAAAGCTTATAGATGTTAAGGCAACAAAGTTTTATCTTTGGTTCGCATCTAATATACTTCTTGCTAAAATATTATTCACTAGCGGAAAGGGGAGCACTTATACATTTCTTTCATCAACACCGTTACAATACATAATCTTGTCTATTGTATCTAAGCTATTTGGAATGAAAATTAATATTTTCATGCATGGTGAGCTTGGCTACTTGAAAAAAGCAAACGGTCGTGGTCAAAAACTGGGAGCAAGATTTATAAGCCTAGCTTTTAGTTTAAAGTCCAAAGTAAAGTTTATAGCTATTAATGCATACATTTACGATAACTTAAAAAAGCTATACAAAGGTGATAATTTTGTTCATATAGAACATCCAATTCAAAGCAAATATGAGATATCAAAGAGTAACTATGATGGATTGGTTTTTGGTACTTTTGGGGTACAGTCAGTCAATAAAAGTAGTGAGGAAATTTATGCTCTATCTACTCTTCTGTCAAATGACTTTTATAAATCAAACAGTTTAATTACGGTCGGTGTGTCCGATGGTACATTTTCATATGACCGCAATGAAAAGGTCCAACACCAGTGTAAGGGGCTTTTGAAAGATAGCTTGATACCTTTTGATGAATTTATGAAGAATGTAGCATCAATTGATTGCGTTCTATTTTTTAATGAGAATAACAGTAACTACGAACTAACGCCTAGTGGTGTTTTCTCTGATTGTATTTCACTAGAGAAGCCAATAATAGCAATTAGAACTAATATGCTAGAAAGTTATTTTAAAAAATATGGTCAGTTAGGTTACCTCTGTAACGATATAAGTGAGATGGCTGTAGTTATGGACAAAATTGCCAATGATAAGCAGGGGATATTAGAAATAGTCTCAAACTTGCAACAGGTTAAGTCCGAGCTATCTAATGATTATTATATAAGAAAGATTAGCCAATTATCATGATATATTTTCTCGTCCTTACGTTAGTCTATTTTCTTGCTAATATTGATGTGGCACACCATAATGATAAAAAAATTCAATTAATATTTTTATTGTTTGTCGGACTAATGCTTTCGGTATTTATTGGCTTTAGGTGGGAGGTTGGTTCTGATTGGGATGTTTATTTAAACCATTACAATGTTGTTCAAGGTGAGCAGTTTGAATTAGGTTATGTGTTCTTGGAAAAGATATTCTATACCAATAACCTGGAATACTCATACTTTCTATTTTTTGTTACTTTAGTTTCTATTTTCTTTATATCGTATTTTTTATTTTCAAGAGTAGATTATGCTATCGTTGCAATAATGTTTTTTGTTGCAAACTATATGCTTTCTTTTATGGGAGGGAATCGCCAAATAATAGCAATTGGAATAGTGTTTCTTAGCAATGCTTTTATCATAGATAGGAATAAATTTGGTTTTATTTCGTGCATTTTATTAGCTTCCCTTTTTCATATTTCAGCAATCATCTATATCGTAGCATATTTTTTTACTATTGATTATGTATCAGCCAAAAGACGATACTTCATTCTAGTGGGATGTGTGGTTTTTGGTTCATATCTAGCGCCAGCGCTGATAGCAATTGCAATAAAAATATTTTCGCTTATTGGTGTTACATATGTGGTTGACAAGTTGACGACATATCAAAGTGTAATTTTTGATAATTTTAGTATAACGTCAATGCTTAAGAAAATTATTATACTACTCTTTTTTGATTTATATTACCAACAGGTGTTGAGTAAGGTAAAAAAAGAATTATGTAATGTTTTCTATAACTTGTACTTTTTTTCTGTGATCTTTGATGCGGTTGTTGGTCCAATTAATGCTGCATTCATGAGAGCTAGTGTCTACTTTAGAATATCAGAGATAGTTATTGTGTCTTTAATAGTTGCAACATCGAAAAGTAAAGCTCATCGTATTTTTCTAATATTCATTATCTTTGTCTTATGTTTAAGGCAGTTAAACTCAGCTCTTGCTTTTTACCCAGATTTATATGCTGATTATAAAAACGTGGTTTTTTGATGTTGATTCTCAATGTTAGCTTTAATGATTAAAATTTGGTTTTAAAATGAAAATAAAAATACTAGTTCTCAATATTAATGATATTGGAGGTATTGAGCGAGTTGCTTTCAATATGATTGATATGTTTAAAAAAGATAAATCTCTTTCTAATGTCGAAATAATTTCTATTCATGGTAAAAGTGATTCTTCGTATATTAAAGTTCTGAGTGGTAAAGATGAAAATAGGAAACTATTCCGCTTTTCTAAATCTTTAGAACCCGACACCATCGTTTTATCAATGTATGATAGGTTTAGTATTAAACTAAGCCTTATTCGAAGTGTGTTAAAAAGTGATTTTAAGTTATATGCATGTCAGCACGCTGATTATTTTGCGCATCGTATATCAACTAGGCTATTACGTCGCATCTTTTATCGTGGTGTGGATAAGATTATTGCTTTGACTGAAACTGATAGCAACTTATATAAAAAACATTTTTCAAATGTTTATATTATTCCAAACGTTTTAGGGTATTACCCAGAACATACCTTAAAACATAGTGATCGCATTATCGATTGCGCAGCTGCTGGTCGACTTGTGCCTATTAAACAATATGATCACTATTATCAATTCTTGTCAACTATAGAGCCTCTGAGAGAAAAACAATCTTTTAAATTATATGGGGACGGCCCAGAGAGTAAAAAATTAAGTGATATACTGATATCAAATGGTATGGTTCCAGAGCTTATTCAAGCCGGCACAACGAAAAATATTTATAAAGAACTTAATAATACGAAATTTTTCTTTGTAACTTCACTTAGAGAAAGCTTTTCGATGGTAATATTGGAAGCTATGGCAAGCGGATGTGTAGTCATTAGTTACGATTGCCCCACTGGACCTAGTGAACTCATACAGCATGGAGTGAATGGTTATTTAGTCAAGGCCAACGACATTTATGGGTTATCTGATTGTTACAAGGAATTATTTGAAAACCCAGAAACTTGTCAAAAAGTTAGCAATAATGCAAGAACTACTGCTTTAAAGTATGTAGAGTCAAATATAATAAAAATGTGGAAAGGTATCTGTGAATAAAAAAATATCTGTAGTTATACCGATGTACAATGCCGAATCTGTCATAATAAGAGCGGTACAGTCGGTACTAAACCAGACCATTGACGTCGATGAGATTATTATTGTAGATGATGGTTCGAAAGATAATTCACTCAATGTGATTAGTGACTTTGCTGTTGATAATAGCGATAAAAATATTAGAGTTTTAAGTAAAATAAACGGCGGTGCTTCTTCAGCTCGAAACTTTGGTATTTTAAATGCGAAAAATGAGATATTGGCTTTTCTTGACAGTGATGATGAGTGGACCAATGAGAAGTTAGAAAGTCAAATCAATTATATACTCAGAGATGATGTTGTATTGGTTGGGGGAAATCACTTTGATAAGAGTGTACAACGTATCTCACTAAAGAAAGCTCAAGATGTTAATGAAGTTACTCTTACAGACTTGTTGTTTAAGAACTACTTTCAGACTTCTACTGTAATGACTAAAAGATCTATAGCTTTAGACTTTGGTTGTTTCAATGAGAATCAAAAATATGCAGAAGAGGGTCAGTTTTACTACAATTTGTCAAAGTATGGGAAAATGATTCATATAAACAAGCAGTTAGTCATTTATGATGGTGGGGAAAAATCTGGATTTGGCGAATCTGGGTTGTCTGCTAATATAAAAGAAATGGAAAAAGGGGAATTGAATAATTTAAAGTATGCATATTCTAAACTTGACATTTCATTGTTGACTTATCTAGCTGCTTCTTTTTTTTCTATTTTGAAGTTTGTTCGACGTTTTTATCTGGTGAAATTTAAGAAATGATTTTTAAAAATGGAATTATTAACACGATCTACTTGTCATTTTGTTGGCTGCTAACAAAAATTCTTTACAACGAACAGAAGATTATACGATTTCCTTTTGAAGTTAGAGGTAAAAAAAATATATCCTTTTCTGAAAACTTGTCTACTGGCCGGTATTGTCGTATTGAAGCATACTCTACAAACCACGAAAAAGTTCTAAAAATCGGTCATAATTGCCAGATAAACGACAATGTTCATATAGTCGCATGTGAAAATGTAACTATTAAAGATAATGTTCTGATTGCTAGTAGAGTGTTTGTTTCTGATCTTAATCATGGCTCTTATTCTGGGTGTTATCAATCGCATCCATCCGAGTTGGCTGCAAAGCGAGTTTTATCTTCATCTCCTGTAATTATTGAAAGCAATGTCTGGCTAGGAGAAGGTGTAGTAGTTTTGCCTGGAGTCACTATAGGAGAAAATGTTATAGTCGGAGCTAACTCTGTAGTTTCTAAGAGTTTAGAAAGTAATTCCATATATGCTGGTAACCCAGCAAAACTTATTAAAAAATATAACTTCGAAACTGAGTCATGGGAAAGAGTTTGATGTTAGACTTAAATCTCAAAGATAAGAAAATAGCACTCTTTTGCCCTGCTTTCTTTGGTTATGATAATGATATAAAAGATACGTTAGAAGAAAGTGGTGCAAAGGTTTTTCTGTATGATGAGCGTGTCTTTACAAGTACTTTAGGTAGAGGCCTTGTTCGTTTAGGTTTCCATCGGTTAGTTAGTCCCTATATTGATAGATTTTATAGCGAAAATCTTGTAAATAAGGCAAGTGAATTAGACTATATACTGTTGGTCAACCCCGAAACTGTACCTGTCGAAGTTTTAAAAAGAGCCAAGAAAAATAATCCAAAAATTAAAATTATCACTTACATGTGGGACTCTTTTAACAACAAACCTTACTCAAACAAATATATAGAAGTATCATCTTCATTTTTCACATTTGACCCAAGTGATGCTAAAGAACATAATGTGGCTTTTTTGCCTCTTTTTTATGTTAATGAATATGAGAATTTGAGTAATAAAGAAGTTAAGTACGATCTTACCTTTATTGGAACGGCTCATTCAGAGCGATTTGAGTCTGTTTCTAATATCGTAAAACATTTCGATAACAAATTTTTATTTTTTTACTGCCCTAGTTATATGGTTTTTCTTTTTAAGAAATATATGAAAGGTGAGTTGCAAGGCTTGAATTTATCCGATGTCTCTTTCTCGTCAATGAGTAGAGATAAAGTGTTAGATTTAATCGAGAAAACTAATACAATTATAGATATTAGTCATCCATCTCAAATCGGCCTAACGATGAGAACTATTGAGATGCTAGGCGCAGGAAAGAAAATAGTTACGACGAACAGTCAAATATTATCTTATGACTTTTATCATCCGAGTAATATATTGTATGTGGATGATGAAACTTCTTCAGAAGAAATTAATTCTTTCGTCAATGCACCTTACTCTCCAATCGAGAGTGAACTTCGCAAAAAATACAGTATTAACTCCTGGATTGAGAGGCTTTTTATATGAGCAATATTTTACCCGTTATTTTAGCTGGGGGTTCAGGTTCGCGATTGTGGCCGATGTCTCGCACTCATTATCCGAAGCAGTTTTTGCCACTGACAAACGAAACCACAATGTTGCAAGATACTATCCTTCGATTGGGTGGGCTTGAACATGGTCCAGTGTCGTTAATCTGTAACGAAGCACATCGCTTTTTAGTGGCTGAGCAATTGCGTTCCAATAACATTAAGCACTCTGGGATAATCTTAGAACCCTTTGGACGTAACACGGCGCCTGCAGTCGCTTTGGCTGCTTTGAGAGCACTCGAAAACGAGCAAAACCCGATATTATTGGTATTGGCAGCCGATCATTTGATAAAAAATGAGCAATCATTTAGAGAAACACTGTCAATCGCGAAACCGCTAGCCGAGAGTGGGAAGCTCGTAACTTTTGGTATAGTTCCTACCAAACCTGAAACTGGCTATGGCTATATCCGAGGAGGTCATGAGATCGATGAGAGTGGTCTTTACTCTGTTGATACCTTTGTTGAGAAGCCGAGCCGCGTTGTAGCTGAACAATATTTAAAAGACGGCGGATACTACTGGAACAGTGGAATGTTCATGTTCACTGCCTCTCGTTATTTAGAAGAGCTTGAGAAGTTTCGTCCGGATATTTTGGCTGTCGTAAAAAAAGCTTACTCAGGAGCTAACTTTGACCTTGATTTCATTCGTTTGGATGAAGAGGTATTTGCTAAATGCCCTGACGAGTCTATTGATTACGCTGTAATGGAAAAAACGAACGATGCTGTCGTTTGTCCGATGGATGTTGGTTGGAGCGATGTTGGAGCATGGTCATCACTTTGGGAAGTCAGTGATAAAGATTGCAATGGCAACGTTGTAAAAGGTGACGTATTAACTGATAACACCCACAATTGTTACATTAACTCACCACATCGATTAGTTGCGACTGTCGGTGTAAATGATCTCGTTGTTGTTGATACTAAAGATGCATTATTAGTAGCACATCGAGATGAGGTTCAAAACGTCAAGAACATAGTGTCAAACTTAAAGGCCAAAGAACGAACCGAATTCTTACATCATCGCGAAGTATATCGCCCTTGGGGTAAGCACGAATATATTGCCGGAGGCAATCGCTATCATGTAAAAAAAGTTATTGTAAAACCGGGTGAGAAGACGGCTATGCAATTACACTATCACCGTTCAGAGCACTGGGTTGTCGTGTCTGGGACAGCTAAAGTATATAGAGGTAGCGATGAGTACGTTATCACCGAAAATGAATCGATTTATATACCTGTTGGTGAAGAGCACTGTTTTGAGAACCCAGGGAAGTTACCTTTGGAAATTATTGAGGTCAGATCAGGTAGCTATTTAGGTGAAGATGATATCGTAAGAACACCCCGCCAGGGTGAGGGTTACTAACTAATTTAAGGTCTTATTATGCTAATTACATCACAAGTGATCTCAGATTCTGGCATTCAGTTTGGAACAAGTGGGGCTCGGGGGCTCGTTGAGCAATTCACGCCAGAAGTGTGCGCTGCTTTTAGTCATGCGTTTATTGGTAGTCTTGAAGGTACTTATAGCTTTCAAAGAGTCGCTGTTGCTATTGATAATCGTCCAAGCAGCTTGGCAATGGCACAGGCAACTGTTTCAGCTATCAGAACCATGGGGTATGAAGCTATCTACTATGGGGTTCTTCCTACTCCTGCGTTAGCATACTCTGCAATGCAAGATAATATCCCTTGTATCATGATCACCGGAAGTCATATTCCGTTTGACCGCAATGGAATTAAATTCTATCGACCTGATGGCGAAATTACAAAAGCCAATGAACAAGTGATTCTGAACGCGAAATTCGAATTTGAACCACCGACTTTGGAGAAGTTACAAGTCTCGTCTAGAGCTCAAACACAGTATATCAAGCGCTATACAAAACTGTTCGCTTCTAGTTTCCTGAACGGAAAACGCATTGGTATCTACGAGCACTCTAGTGCAGGGCGTGATTTATATTCAATCTTGTTTCAGGAGTTAGGTGCGGAGGTTATTTCTCTTGAACGTACGGATGAATTTATCCCAATTGATACCGAAGCGGTAGCAGAAGTCGATAAAGAGAAAGCTCGTCAATGGTCCCAACAGTACAATCTAGACTTTATCTTCTCTACGGATGGCGATGGCGACAGACCGCTAGTCGCTGATGAAAATGGAGAATGGTTAAGGGGGGATATTTTAGGCTTGCTCTGTGCGGAAGCCATGAATATCGAAGCGTTAGCGCTACCAGTAAGCTGTAATACTGTAATTGATTCCTCCGAGTCATTTAAAAAAGTTACTCGAACTAAAATTGGTTCCCCGTATGTAATTGAAGCGTTCTCAAAACTTTCAGAAGTTTACAAAGCAATTGCAGGCTTTGAAGCGAACGGGGGATTCTTGCTTGGGAGTGATATAAAGATAAATGATCAAGTTTTAAAGGCTCTACCTACGCGTGATGCTGTCCTTCCTGCACTTATGCTACTTTGGGCCGCTCAGGAGGGGGAAATATCCTCATTGCTTGGTGAGCTTGAACCTCGTTTTACGAGTAGCGATCGCATTCAAAAGTTTGCGACAGATAGGAGTAAAGCTATTCTTGCCAGAGCTGCTGGACAAGAAGAAAACTTGATTCATGCTCTGGGGTTTAAATATTTGACGGTTCTTAACGTAGATACAACAGACGGCCTTCGTATGACATTAAGTTCGAATGATATCCTTCACCTTCGTCCTTCTGGTAACGCACCTGAACTCCGTTGTTATGCAGAGTCATCAACTGTAGAAGAGGCACAACAGATTGTAAGACAAGTGTTAAATGCCATTCAAAACCTTGATATGGATAAGTGGTAACGTTTAATGGCGATATTTAAGCTTAAAAATCGTATACAGAATTATGCTTGGGGTAGTAAAACATCCATGGCTGATCTGTTTGGTTTTGACAATGTAGATGATCAGCCACAAGCTGAGCTTTGGATGGGGGCTCATCCAAACGGCTGCTCTGAGCTTGAACCGTTAGGGGAATTGCTTTCGGACTATATTAGCAAAAACGCACATGAAGTTTTGGGGAGGCATACAGCACAGCGATATGGTCAGCTTCCCTTTTTATTTAAGGTGCTTGCTGCACACACACCACTGTCGATACAAGTACACCCAAATAAAGCGAATTCTGAGCGCGGCTTTGAATTAGAAACTAAGAAAGGTGTTGAACTTGATGCGAGCAATCGAAACTATAAAGACCCCAATCATAAGCCCGAGTTGGTATATGCAATAACTAAATACAAAGCAATGAATGGTTTTAGGCCAATTCGACATATTATTTCGTTATTTGATGAGGTTGCTCTTCCTTCTCTTGAATTTGAGCTTGAGGCTCTTAAAACGGAACCAAGTAAAGATGGGCTAAAGCGCTTTTTTACTACTCTTATGGTGTTATCAGGTGCAGAAAAATTAGCAATTCTGAATGAGTTTAAAGAGGTTTTTGAACGCTCAAATATGTCTGTAATGCTTCAGCAGGCGATTGGCTATAGTCAAAGTTTTGTAGAATATTATAGTGATGATATTGGTATATTGGCGCCATTAATTTTAAATATTGTAGAGCTTGAGCCTGGTGAAGCAATGTTTCTTCACGCTGAAACACCTCATGCATACGTGAAAGGCACCGCGCTTGAGATTATGGCAAGTTCAGATAATGTTCTTCGTGCGGGCTTAACGCCTAAACATATTGATGTTGATGAACTTGTTTCAAATACCTCTTTCGAATCTATCCCATTAGAGCAGTTGAAGCTTACCCCAATATCTGCTGAAGGGCGCTTGAGATTTCCAGTGCCGGTGGATGACTTCGCTTTTGATGTTCTTAATGTGGGGAACCCCGTTAGAGAGTTGCATACTCGCAGTGCTGAAATCTTGTTCTGTATTGAAGGTGAAGTGAAGATATGTTCTGGAGATGTTAACCTGAGTATGAAAGCAGGTGAAAGTGTATTTATTCCTTGTAGTATTTCATCTTATTGGTTAACGGGAGAAGGGAAGATTGCTAGAGCTTACAACTAGTAGCATTGAGCACCAATCATATTTGGCAGGTAATTATTAGTTATATGCAGACCACACTCTTTTCGTGAGAGTGGAGGAAGTAAAAAAACCGCCTTTGGGGCGGTTTTTTATTTTATCTTATATGCTTTAACTAGTTATGGTTATTTGCTGCCATGGGTACCGAGAGCTTACTAGTCATAGTTGCGATTTACTAGATGAAGCTTTATGAAACTTAATCCTTAAAAAAGCGGTTATTTTCCAAACATTACTCAAAAGAAGCAGATATATGAGAAAGCAACTTAGAAATGTATAAAGCATTATATACTCTGGTATGCCTATCATTTCAGCATAAATACCTATACCTGCAAATAAGATAGCGATACTACAGATTAAGACTAAAGTTTGAGTAGAGCTAAACCCCAAGCGTTGGAAAATATGATGCAAGTGTTCACGGTCTGGTTTGAATGGTGAGTCGCCACGTCTAATACGGCGAATCATAATTGCAGCCATATCCATTAATGGTATAGCAATTAACCATAGGGCAGTGACCGGGCGTAGAGGGGGTTTTGTACCATTTTGACTTGAAAGTAACAACAACCAGATAACAGTAAAGCCGATAAGCATACTTCCTGCATCTCCCATAAAAACTTTTCTTTTGCGACCAAAAGCTCCTAGGTTGAGAAGAATGTACGGGATTATGATTACCACGAGAACTAGACAGATATAAGCCAAATTATATTGTCCATCATAATTTAGCATAATTCCTAGGCCACCGAAGGTGACCACAGATAACCCACCTAAAAGTCCATCAATACCATCGACCATATTAAATGCGTTAATTGCTCCAACAACAGCAAGTACCGTAACTAGGTAACCAAACCAACCGAGTGTTACAACATCCCCAGATCCAAAAATGTCCCCAATAGTGTTTAGCTCAATGCCACCAATAACCATCATCGCGACAGATAGCGCAGCTTGAACAATAAAGCGTAGCTTGAAGCTTAGATCAAATTTATCGTCTAAAGCTCCTACTACCACTAGAAGTAAGATACATGCAGCATAAAGGCCACTGTTGGGTAATATGTCTGGGTTGTTAAGTAAAAAGTAAAGTGTTGATATGCATATTGAAATCCCCCCAACTAACGGTACCGCTCCTTCATGAAGTTTGCGTACATTAGGTTTATCAACTAGACCGATTTTCTTAGCAACTTTACGCATTAGAAAAATAGTCGCGAGAGAAAAGAAAAATAAAAAAGAGAGGTCAAGAAATGAAATGAGCACGACTAAGCCTAATAATGAATGTTGAGGAGAATATTAGTGTATTTGAGCTCAATATAAAAGGGTATGCAGCAGTCTCCGTGATCTATTCGTATAAATGTTTAGAAAGCATAATTTTGTATTGTTTAAAGGCATAGTATGCAATTTACATCCGATACGTATTGTTGGCTCGGTATAAAGTCATGCCAGGAGTTTGTAGCTGAGAGCCTCCTTTATCCCTTCTCTTAAGCTCTGTCTGATGCACGCATGTGATTTTGTAAGGCGTTTAAAAATCAGCGATGAGTCAATAGTTAATGACCATAAGATCGCTTTCATAAAGTTTACAACTCGGACAATACTAAAAGCCTAGGGTGTGGTAGTATTTTCATTATCAATTTTAGATGTTTTGAGAGATTTACAGTGAAACCTCAGATCCAATCACAACCATTTCCTGCCAACAGTTCAATGATGCGTACAGCTCCAAACGAACTAGATTTTAGAGAACTTTTTAAGGCATTGTGGGACGGTAAACTAGTCGTTATCTTGGTTACAGCTTTATTCAGTGTCGCGAGCATCAGTTTTGTATTGTTAGCTCAAGAGTGGTGGTCTTCAAGTGCAAAAATCACAAAAGCTCAGCCTCAAAATATCGCAGCATATCAGCAACAAGTTAGACAATTTCAGCCCGTTTTCAATGTTTACCAGGAAGATGGTACAGTATTGGTTAGTAAGGAGCTTGACAGCCTAGGGAATTCTAAAGTTCTCTTTCAACGTTTCATTAACACTTTTAACTCTGCTAATAATAAACGAGAGTTTTTAGATAATAGTCAATATTTTCAAGACTTTAAGGGTGCTAGCTCTGCCGAGGCTTCTGATGTGTCAGAAGTCGCGGAGCGTGCTTTATATTCGGATTGGTTTAAAAGAATTAAGGCGTCTTTAGAAAATATAGAAAATCATAACTCACCATATTTTGTACGCTTCCAAGCAACAACAAGACAAAGCAGCTTTGATTTACTATCTGCTTATATTACTTTCACAGAATCTAAAATTCACCAAGATGCATTTAATAACTTGCAGGCACTAGTGAATGGTAAACGAAATGAGCTGATTCAACAAAAGAGGATACTGGAAACCCAAGCAAGAAATAAATTGTCGGTTGAAACAGAGCGAACCAAGTATGCTGTGGGGATAGCTCGTGCTGCTGGTGCCGATAAGCCAATTCAAGCCGGAAATGAGCATGAACTATTCGCTATCGAGCTTGGATCAAAAGGATTAGAGGCGAAGGTTAAAGCGCTAGAATCAGTAAAAAATTTGAGTGTTATTGAGCCTCGTTTACTGCAGATAAATGCAAAATTAGACATGCTCAGTAACCTTGAAATTGATCGCAGCGTTGAGTTTCAAACATTTCGTTTCTTAGAAAATGTCCAACAACCCATTTCCAGGGATAAGCCTAAACGCGCTCTGATCGTTATTATTTGTACAATATTTGGTGGGTTGATAGGGGCTGCAATTGTTTTGATAAGATATGCGTTTAACAAAGAAGATTAACCCCCATTTCAATGGCTAGTGTTTATACACTGGCCATTTTTTATTCCCCTTACATATTCCCCCTTATTTAAAACCTGCGCGGCGAGTGTCTGCCGTTTCAACTAAATTTGAGGCTCAATTTTTGTGGAGCAGGAGGCCTTTTCTTGGTTGCGTAGAATACTAGACCTGTTTCATTAGCTGCATTCATAAAGCCTTGAGTAATGATGCTCGTGACCGAGGCAAATAGCGATGCTTAAGGCTCACGATATATGAGGTCTGTGCCAAACTTTACAGTTTTTCGTACTAGAGAGCTCTAATATGATGCTTTATAAGGTATTGTTTATGATTTACCCATTTACTTGAATGTGGTTATTAACTATCATGTTGTTCAATTAGTTGTTTAAGCTGAGTGCTTTATTTTGAGATATCTAATAAGTAAGAGGTTTTAGGGTCGGTTTACCTCTCTTACTTGTGGTGTTTTTTCATATCGCTTTCGAAATATCTTGCTTAGTTGATGTTCGGTGTTTCACCCCGTCACTTTCGTGAAGGAAAACCGTGCAGTAAAAGTGTCACGATACATGAATAAGTGAGGTGTACTGATATGTCCCTCGTTTGTATCGATATGATTTGCCTATAGCTCAGATTTGCTAGGAAAATCAGCCTCAGTTCAGTTTGAAATATGGAAGATATAATTATATGAAAATGCAGTGGTTAGCTAGGGTTTCACCGTTGTTGTTGCTATCAGCATCAGCTGTCGGAGCTGAAAACTTATACGTAGGTGCTAAAGTCGGTAATGTAACGGCCGATAACTTTGCACCGTTAGTCGAAAGCCGCACGGCTATTGATGATTCAGATACGTCTTACGGCTTATTTGTTGGTTACCATATCGTAGACACACTAGCGATCGAGGGTGGTTATAACTACCTTGGTGAGTATGATCTTAAAGATATTGCCGGCGGTAGCTACGAAGCAAGCAGCTTTGATGTTGTTCTAAAAGCATCTGGCAATGTAACCGATAGCCTAGCGTTATACGCAAAAGGTGGTTTTGCCGTTTATGACTGGAAAGCAAACGGCCCAGGTGTTGAGTCTGATGATTCTGGCGTTACTCCAACGATTGCTTTTGGTTCTGAATACTCGATTACATCAGCGATGAAGGTTGGTATTGAATACCAGCTATATCAAGATATTGGTGGCGTAGATATCGACTCGTTTAATGTTGCTTTGTCACATAGCTTCTAATCATTTGTAGGGATAAATTGTGAAATATAAAATTTTAGCGTTATCAGTCGTTGGTGCAATCCTTGGTGGTTGTGGCAGTGACAACAACAACAGCGTGCCACCTGAGCAAGCGTACCGTAATATCATGGCATTCGACCCAGCAGTTATGGGTATGAAAGGCACTTACAGCTGTGACAATGGTGCAACTGGTTCTCTTGAAGAAACAAACTACTATGGTGTTTCTGAAGTTACAGATATTACCGTTTTAAATTACCCAGAAACTTGCACATTTACTTACAATGCAACTCCTGGTGCAAAAGATGTTTCCAACGGCAAGGACATGAGCAAGGTGAGTTACAAGTTCCCTAAAGGTTTGGCGAACTACGATGACTTAGTGACCTCTTCTCCAATCTCTACTTTGATCGAGAAAGAGTTAGATGGTCAACCTTACAATGACTCGGCAGGCAACGATGTTCTAGTTGCTCTTGGTCTTGGTAATCTGCTGAACAACGGTAGTATTAGTAGTGTAGCTGACTTCCTACGCCGTACTGAAGAAGTGATTAAAACTCTTCCGGCATCTGAAGCTAGCCGAGTGTCAGCGACAGCGGCAGTATTATCAGACGTACTTGTCGTAAGCCCTAATTCAACAGCAAATGAACTAGCTTTAGCAACAGAATCGATTACAGATAAAGTTATTTCAGAGAATCCTAACTACCCGGTTGCAAACAATGGCGACACAATTTACTTGGATCTAACGGAAGATCCAACCTTAGTTGAAAAAGCCGTTGCAGACCCTACTGCACCAGTTGATGACCTTCCTCCACCTAAAAAAGCGGATCCTGTTCCAAACCCAGATGAAGGCACTAAGCCACCAACTGGTGGTACTGGTGGTACTGGCGGTACTGGCGGTACTGGCGGCGGCGGTAACGGCGGTGGTACTGGCGGCTAATTTTAGTATTGTAATAAAAAGGCACCAATCGGTGCCTTTTTTACATGCTGTTACCATCAACATAGTTACAATCAAACACAGTCGCTATTCAACTAGCCACTTGCGAATCCTGTTAGAACCTATTGCATACCAATGAAAATACTCAGTCACTCTAGAAACGCAGCGCTCATTGCATCCCTCAGTGCATTAGTTATTGCTCCTAATGCTTACGCTGTCGATAACTTAATGTCGTCTCAAAGCTACACTGGTGCGATCATCGTGCCCAATGCTCAAGTGATGGATACGGGCGATATCTCTTACCTCTATGGTCAAGGTGTACCGTATAAAGGAAAAACCAGCGAGCTAGACAATATTTTGTTTAGCGTTGGCCTTTTTGAAGGCTTTGAAGCCGCGGGGCGAATTGTTACCAAAACTTACGATTGCCACCTTTACACCAATGTGCCGAACTACAACCCAAACTGTGGGAACGGCATTCGTGACCTGTCTGCATCGTTTAAGTACCAGCTCCCGTTCGTTAAAGATTGGACTGGGTTTGATCTGGCGGTAGGTGTTCAAGATTTAGGTGGTGCTGCCAGCAACTTTGAGACCTTCTATGCGGTTGCTGATTACCAACCTGACTTTGTAGCAGCAAGGTTTAGTGCAGGTTACGGTAAGTCAGAGGTGAGTCATGGCGTTTTAAACGGGCCATTTGCTAGCTTAGAGTATCAGCCTCTGGACTTTGTTCAGTTTATTGCAGAGCATGATTCTCACCAGTTTAATGCTGGCCTTAAGGTGTTTACACCAGAACATTATTTACCCCTGGATACGCAGTTATCTTTTCAGTACCAGTTTTATACCAGTGGTAATGCCGATATCGATATTTGGTCGGTAGCGGCATCAACTCCTTTAATGGGCTTCTCCGAGTCTCGCCGAGTTAATGAATTAACCCTAGAAGACAAGATCGCAGTAGAGCAAGCACATCATAAATTCGCCGGTCTGGTTCAGCTTAAAAAAGCACTGGTCGATGAAGGTTTTCTTAATGTGAGAATCTCTGCAGACGATATTGGTTTAAACGTCGCGTTAGAAAACCGCCGTTATAATCGTAACCAAGTGGATGGTGTGGGTGTTGCGTTGGGTATCATCTCTTCTTACGTGGGAGAGGGCATGCTTCAAGACCTTGGCGTTAAGAATTACCAACAGCAAAACATTCGTTTGTTTAACTTGGTTAACGACATGCCGATGATGGAAGTGATCACTAGCGCACCATGTTACCGCGAGTTTGTAAAAACAGGTGAGCCTTGCAAAACACTTCTTGTTCGTACCTCTGATGTTAAAAAGAGCTACGCTAAAGCGAATTTTGGTGAAGAGGTTACTCGTTCTGGTTTCGGTCGCACACAGGTGATTGTGTCTCCTGCTTTGTATCACAACACGGCAACAGAGTACGGTGTATTTGATTACTCGCTAGCACTGGCGACTAACTTGTACACACCGCTTTGGAAAGGTGCCGCTTTGGACCTACGACATGTCATGCCACTGGCAGAAAGCGATGATTTCGAAGAGGGAGAAATTTGGGGCGATAATGCGTTTGAAAATGAAGTGGATAGGGTTCTTTTCCATCAAGCATTTCAACTGCCTTACAATCTCACCACTCAATTCTCATTCGGACAAGTCTACGGAAACTATTTAGGTGCCTTGAATGAAACCCAGTATGCGAGTAATAGCGGCCGCCACATACTAGGTGCTGAATTCGCAAACTTTTCCGCTCAAGATAAGTACGACTCTAGAGGCAAAGCTATCTTAGATGCGACTCCACTGATTGGCCACTACACTTACTCAAGACCGGACTGGAACTGGCAAGGTAAAGTGCAAGCTGGTCAATTCTGGAAAGGCGATGAGGGGGTGCGTGTGACTACCAGCCACTGGTTGGGTGATGTAAGAGTTGATGCTTCATACCAAACCACAAAAGCAGTAGGCAGCAGTGAAGCCGAAGATTTTGTTACACTCTCTATCGCGATTCCTTTGACACTATGGCGTGATATGAGCCCGGGCTATGTACAGTTGCGTGGTATTGACCAGTTTGTATATGCATTACAAACTCGTGTTGGTGATAGCCATAACAATTTAGGCACAGGTTTAGGTGTCGATACTGGCTTACAACACAATATTGAAAGGCAGTACTTCAACCGTAACCGCATTGGTGCAAGTTACTACCATGAAAACCGACAGCGCTTACGCAATGCTTACCTAAAATACTTAGAAGCCGTTAAATAGCGTAGCGTAAATATAAAATGAAGAGCTAACACCAAGTGTGTTGGCTCTTTTTTTGCTCTTACTCTTAGCTCTTCGTATCCCGTATACTCGAATCCTGCATCCGCTATTTTAGCTCTTCGTTTACTCGTATCTCGCTACTCTCATCTGCTCTTAGGCTCTTAGGCTCTTATTCTTTTCGTATCTCGTTTACCCGCATCCCGAATCTGCTCTTGAGCTCTTATTCTTTTCGTAACTCGTTTACTCGCATCTCGAATCTGCTCTTACCCCTTAAAACCATTCAACTAGGTTGATAATAAACACAATTTGTGGATAATGCATACGGATTAAACAAACCGTATGCAAACTTACTTTTTTGCTACGTTTTGGTCAAAAAATTCCTACTCAATTCCCATATTGATGGGAACATATGATCTACGCAGTGTGGTGTCGCGGACTATCAAAGGGCGGTAGCGTCTTTTAGTTTTTTTGACACTAAATGGGAACAGGATCACAGTAACTCTACCTCCTAACTCTATTAAATACAGTGTAGCTGATAAAATAAGTCGCTTAATTTCTTTTGGGTGTCCTTTGGGGTATCACAACACATTCCGTTTCTAGAACTTGGTTAACATGAAGATTAATAAAAATCGTCTCCTTTTGGCGCTCCTTCCTGTATTACTTGCAGGGTGTACGACTCCAGGTAGTCACCTATCTACTGGTGGCAAGAATGTGATTCAGACTTCTGAAGATCAGCAAGAGTCTGATATTTCTGAAGTGGTGAACGTTTACCCACTTACCGCACAGTCAGTATCGACTTACCAAACGGGTGAATTGTCGGTTTCAAGAGCAAACCCTGAGTTAGATGTAGACATCGCAAAGTATGAATATAAAGTCGGTGTCGGTGATATCTTAAACATCACGATTTGGGACCACCCAGAATTAACTATTCCTGCAGGTTCTTACCGAAGTAGTACCGAAGCTGGTAACTGGGTACATGCAGATGGCACCATCTTCTACCCTTACATAGGCACTGTAGAAGTCTCAGGAAAAACGGTTCGTGAAATTCGAGCAGACATCGCAGAACGTTTGGCTAAATACATCGAAAGCCCGCAAGTGGATGTCAACGTGGCGGCGTTCCGTTCTAAAAAAACCTACATTACTGGTGAAGTGTCTAAACCGGGCCAGCAGCCAATCACCAATATCCCATTAACGTTATTAGATGCGGTTAACCGCTCAGGTGGCCTTTCAGAAGATGCAGATTGGCGCAACGTGTCATTAACGCGTAACGGCGTAGAAGAAAACTTATCGCTTTATGGCTTAATGCAGCGTGGTGATTTAACACAAAACCGCCTATTGCAAGCGGGTGACATTGTTCACGTGCCACGTAACGACAATCAAAAAGTATTCGTGATGGGCGAAGTGAAAGACCCACAACTGTTGAAGATCGACCGTGTAGGTATGAGCCTAACTGAAGCACTCAGTAATGTAGGTGGAATCAACCAACTCACTGCAGACGCAACGGGTGTGTTTGTTATTCGTACCTCGGATGATAAATCAGAGCGTATGGCGGATATCTACCAACTGAATATGGAAGATGCCTCTGCATTAGTGATTGGTACCGAGTTTGACCTGAAGCCTTATGATATTGTCTATGTGACCGCCGCGCCAATCAGCCGTTGGAACCGTGTCATCGGTCAACTAGTACCAACTATTTCTGGATTCAACGAGCTAACCGAAGGTATGTTGCGCATTCGTAATTGGTAACAAGTAAATTAATCATCAGGTTACATTTAGCGTGTAGCCTGATTTTTTATGTTTTTAAGTGCATTCGGATTTATAAGTATATTTAGTTTGTAAGTCCGCTCAGCTTATAAGCTCACAATGGTTTAAAGTAATGTATGTTTAATAAAATTTTAGTCGTGTGCGTGGGCAACATTTGCCGTTCTCCAACGGGAGAGCGCGTTCTTCAAAAATTACTTCCAGGTAAAGAGATAGCCTCTGCCGGAATCGCGGCCGAAAAGAGTCGTTTACTCGGCAAGCCAGCCGATGATACGGCGATTTTAATCGCAGCAGAAAATGGCGTAGATGTAGAAAACCATCAAGCACAACAAGTGACGCCTCAGCTTTGCGCTCAATATGATTTGATCTTGGTGATGGAGAAGGGCCACTTAGAAGCGCTCACTCAGATCTCACCAGAGGCTCGCGGTAAAACCATGCTGTTCGGCCAATGGATTGGTCAGAAAGACATCCCCGATCCTCATCGTCAAAGCCGTGAAGCATTTGAATACGCTTATCAATTGATAGACGAAGCCGCGCAAGCGTGGGCAAAAAAACTGTAGCTTGAGATTTCGTCTTTAATCCGCGTATACGCCATTGGCCGTCGAAACGTCGCAAAGGCAACAATAACAGAATCATAGACAAGAGGTGCGTCGTTCATCCTCTTGAATAGCAATAATTTAGGAAGTAGCAAACAAATGACAACACAACCCTCCCAGCCATCACATACAGATAACTCTGATGAGATCGATTTAGGAAAGCTGCTTGGTATCTTATTAGATGCCAAATGGCTAATCATGCTCACCACATTCGTCTTTGCTGTGCTTGGTATTGCGTTTGCGCTGCTTTCAACACCGACCTACAAAGCCGATGCGCTGATTCAAATTGAACAGAAAAGCTCTGGCGGCATCTCTTCTATGGTCGGCGATATGGGGGAGCTGTTCTCGCAAGAGTCATCGGCCACCACCGAAGTCGAGATCATTAAATCACGTATGATTTTGGGCGAAACGGTGGATAAATTTAACCTAACGACAGTGACGACACCGATTTACGCCCCCATCGTTGGCAAAGGCTTTGCACGCTTAACTGGTGACATCAATCATATTGCGGTAAGCCGTTTTAATTTGCCAAGCTATGCAAGTGCTTACGGGCATACCATCCAGATTGTTGATGCTGAACAAGGCACCTATCAACTAGTGCGTGATGACGAGCGCGTTATCTTTAAAGGTAAAGTGGGTGAGCTAGCAACGGCCGATGACTACAGCTTGTTCGTCGCTGGGTTTGAATCTCACAACGGTTTCGAATTCTCTATTGGTCAACGCAGCCGACTAGAAGCGATCGAATGGCTGAAAAGATCCTTGTCTTTGTCTGAGCAAGGTAAACAAACCGGCATTCTGAAACTGAGCTTTGAAGGCGAAAACAAACAACAGATTACTGAGATTCTTAATCACATCAGCCAGATCTACTTCTTACAAAATGTGAAGCGCAATTCAGCGGAAGCAGAAAAGAGTCTAGAATTCTTAGAAAGCCACCTTCCAGGCATCAAGTCTGAGCTGACTGGTTATGAAGATACACTAAACAACTACCGCCAGAAGAACGAATCGATCGACTTGGGCTTAGAAGCGCAATCTACCCTAAAAGTAATGGTGGAGCTTGAAGCGCAATTGAATGAGCTGACTTTTAAAGAGAGTGAGATCAGCCAGCGCTTCACCAAAGATCACCCAGCTTATAAATCACTGCTTGATAAGCGTAAAACGCTGTTAGGTGAGAAAGAGCGCTTGAACAAGCAAGTACAAAAGCTGCCAAAAACACAGCGTGAAGTGCTACGTATGACACGTGATGTAGAAGTGAACCAACAAATCTACATTCAGCTGTTAAACAAGGTTCAAGAGCTGAGCATCATTAAGGCGGGCACGGTAGGTAACGTTCGTATTCTAGACGACGCACAAGCGTATGCTCGCGCCGTTAAACCTAAGAAGCCACTGATCGTAGTATTAGCGACCTTGCTAGGTGGCATGTTGAGTGTGGCGTTTGTATTAGTGAAAGCGGCGTTTCATCGCGGTGTTGAAAGCCCAGATCAAATTGAACAAATTGGTTTGCCGGTTTACGCAGCGGTACCAAAATCCGATTTGCAAATTGAGCTAACCAACCGCTTTAAATCGAAGAAAATACAGACCAAAGGCGCGCAGGCACTGCTGGCAGAATCTAACCCGGCAGATCTTTCGGTGGAAGCACTTCGCGGCCTTCGTACCAGCTTGCATTTTGCGATGCTTGAAGCCAAGAACAACGTGTTAATGATCTCTGGCCCTGCGCCGGGCATTGGTAAATCTTTCATCTCGACCAACTTTGCTGCAGTAGCGGCTAAAACAGGCCAGAAAGTGCTGATCATTGATGCCGATATGCGTAAAGGTTACCTACAGCAAAGCTTTGGTGTGAACTGGGACAACGGTCTTTCAGATGTGTTGAGCAACAAACAAGAGTTTGCGCAATCTATCAAAGCAACACCAGTAGAAAACCTAGACATTCTTACCCGCGGCCAAGTGCCACCAAACCCATCGGAACTGTTAATGCACCCACGCTTTGCAGAGCTTATGGAGTGGGCATCAAAAGAGTATGATTTGGTGATTGTCGATACTCCGCCAGTATTAGCGGTAACCGACCCGAGCATCGTTGGTGCTTTCGCTGGCACCACACTAATGGTGGCGCGTTACGGTCAAAACACCATTAAAGAGATCGACGTTGCCCGAAACCGCTTCGAACAATCAGGCATCGAAGTGAAAGGCGTGATATTCAACGCTATCGAGAAAAAAGCATCAAGCTCATATGGCTACGGTTACTACAATTACGCGTATTCGAGCGATAAGAAATAAAGAGCGGTAACGAGATGCGAGTAATCGGGTAAACGAAGAGCTGAAATTCAGAGCAGCGAGATACGAAAAACGCCACTCTTTTACCCCGTTTGCTCGAATCAATTGTATACTCTAAGTCTTTTCGCATCTCGCTTCCCCGTAACTCGTATCCTCTTGAGTCGTTTGTCGTATCATAGCAATAAAATAAATTATGAATACAAAGGGTATTACTGCGATGCAGCACTAGAAAAACATAGCTGCATAAGGAAGCAATGTTTGTAACGCGTACAATGCCTCTAGGTCAATAATTGATGAGATCTTGGTTCAAATTTCAAACTAGTCAATATGCACTTACTTTGCTAAAATGCGCATCAAATTAGAAACCGTATAGAAACCGTATAATTGCGATTGAATCACAAAACCTTGCTTGTAGGAGCCAAACCTAAGGGCGGTAGCGTGTCCAAATATGAATCGCTAGGATGCCCCAAAGGGCTACGAGCTGGAAAACTGTTTTGTTTCCTATCGGGACGGTTTTAAGAAAATATGCAAGATCTTATTTTTATCGCGGTTATCCGTAATAGGTAGCCTCAAAATAAAAGTGTCTCAGTAGTTCCAAAGTAACTGAGGCAATAAGTTTAAAAATCACTTCTTTTAATTTCATCAGTTGGCTAGAAATTCAATAAAATGACTAAGAAAAAAATTCTTACGGTTTTTGGCACTCGTCCAGAAGCCATCAAAATGGCACCTCTTGTTCATGCTTTATCGGCAGATGAGCGCTTTGAAGCAAAATGTTGCGTGACCGCGCAACACCGTGAAATGCTTGATCAAGTCCTTGAATTGTTTGAGATCAAACCTGATTATGATTTGAACTTGATGAAGGCCGGGCAATCTCTCAATGATGTGACTGCACGTATCTTGCTAGAGCTCAAACCTGTGCTGGAAGAGTTTAAGCCTGATGTGGTGCTTGTTCATGGTGATACAGCCACTACTTTTGCTGCGAGCCTTGCAGCTTACTACGAGCAAATTGAAGTTGGCCATGTAGAGGCGGGGTTACGCACAGGCAACATCTATTCGCCTTGGCCGGAAGAGGCGAACCGCAAGCTAACTGGTGCGCTAACCAAATACCATTTCGCGCCAACCGAAACCTCTCAAAATAACTTACTAAAAGAAAACACCAACCCAGCGGATATTTCTATCACCGGCAACACAGTGATTGATGCGTTACTTATGGTGAAAGACAAGATCGACAATGACGCAGCATTGAACGAGCAGCTCGCAACGCAGTTCCCAATGCTAAAAGCAGATAAAAAGTTGATTTTGGTCACCGGACATCGCCGTGAAAGCTTTGGCGGTGGGTTCGAGCGTATTTGTGAAGCGCTGGCACGCACAGCAAAAGAGAACCCTGATGCGCAAATCCTATACCCAGTTCACTTAAACCCAAACGTAAGAGAGCCAGTAAATCGCATTCTATCCAACGTGGATAACGTGCACCTTATCGAGCCTCAGCAATACCTTCCGTTTATCTACTTGATGAGCCGTGCGCACATCATCCTTACCGACTCTGGCGGTATTCAGGAAGAGGCGCCTTCATTAGGTAAGCCTGTATTGGTAATGCGTGACACCACTGAAAGGCCAGAAGCCGTTGCAGCAGGCACCGTGAAACTAGTGGGAACAGATGTCGATAAGATCGTCACAGGCTTAGAGGTGTTGTTAAAAGATGAAGAGGCTTATAAAGCAATGAGCTTTGCACACAACCCTTACGGTGATGGCCTAGCATGCCAAAGAATTTTAGACGAATTAGCAAAATAAAAAATTTCAGGAAATGAAAATGTCTTTTGAAACAATCTCAGTTATTGGCCTAGGTTACATTGGTTTACCTACTGCCGCGATGTTTGCATCACGTAAGAAAAAAGTGATTGGTGTTGATGTTAATCAGCACGCAGTGGATACCATCAACCAAGGTAAAATCCACATTGTAGAACCTGATCTGGATATGATCGTGAGTGCCGCTGTATCAGAAGGTTACTTAAAAGCTAGCACAACCCCAGAACCAGCGGATGCGTTTTTGATTGCCGTACCAACCCCGTTCTTACCTTGTGAAGAGGGCGAAGTACCAGCACCTGATTTGTCTTACATAGAAGCAGCAAGCAAAGCGATTGCTCCTATGCTAAAAAAAGGCGACTTGGTGATTCTAGAATCCACTTCTCCTGTCGGTGCGACAGAGCAAATGGCGGCTTGGCTTGCAGAAGCTCGTTCGGATCTTACTTTCCCGCAAACACATGGTGATAACGCGGATGTTAACGTTGCTCACTGCCCAGAGCGCGTACTACCAGGGCATGTTGTTCGCGAACTAGTAGAAAACGACCGCGTTATTGGCGGTATGTCGACTCGTTGTTCAGAGCGCTCTGTTGAATTGTACAAAACCTTTGTTCTAGGAGAGTGTGTGGTGACCAATGCTCGCACGGCAGAAATGGCGAAGCTAACCGAAAACAGCTCTCGCGATGTACAAATTGCCTTTGCTAACGAGCTATCCATCATCTGTGACAAGTTAGACATCAATGTATGGGAGTTGATTGCACTCGCGAACCGTCATCCACGTGTAAACATCCTTCAACCGGGCCCAGGTGTAGGCGGACACTGTATCGCAGTTGACCCTTGGTTTATCGTATCGAAAACACCAGAAGAGGCACAAATCATCCACACTGCGCGTAAAGTGAATGATGGCAAGCCGGAGTGGGTAATCAACAAAGTGAAACTGGCTATTGCGGACTTCCTACAAGCGAACCCAGATAAAACAGCAAGAGAAGTGACAGTCGCTTGTTACGGTCTGGCATTTAAACCGGATATTGATGATTTACGTGAGAGCCCTGCAATGTCCATTACACAAAAGATCGCAGAAATGCATGCTGGCCGTGTGATTGCAGTTGAGCCAAATATCGAGTCTATTCCTGAAAAACTAAAACATGTTGAACTTGTAGAATTTGATATCGCAGCAAAAGAAGCTGACGTACAAGTTTTATTGGTTGACCATAAAGCGTTTAAAGACTCTTTAGCGCCTAAAGGATTAATTATTGATACTAAAGGTATTTGGTAAAGGAGTTGATGTGGCTAATGTTTTTTACATTTTTTCAAATGGACAATTCCTTGGTGAAGAACTTGTATACAAGGTGGATCAAGAATGTTCGGTAAGATACTTTGATTATTCAAAGTATTCAAATAGGTATATTGCGACACTTTATCTCATCCTTAGAATAATACTATTTTTTATTACTGGATTAAGTAGTAAAAAGATTATCCACATCCACTATCCAACAAGGATTATATATAAATTAATTCCTTTATTTTCATTATTTTCAAATAAGTTATTGATCACATACTGGGGTAGTGATTTTTACAAAAACAAAGACTTAGTGAATCATTTTTTTTCCTCGATCAATAATCATGTGGATGTGATTACGTTTACTAATGAAAATACGAGTAGTGAGTTTGTTAGATTATTTGAATATGTTGGAAAAATAAAGATAACAAGGTTTGGTCTTAGTCCTATTGATTATATAGACACATATGAATCTGAAAAAGTACAATCACAGGTAATAAAGGACATAATTTCAAAGAGAAAAACAAAGAAATCAGTAATGGTTGGAACTAATGTTTCCCATAATCAGCAACTGGAAAAGCTAATACCAATTATTAACAATTATAGAAATAGAGAAAAGTTTTTTTTTGTATTTTGCTTTAACTATGGAGATTTAAAGCTTGCTAATAAGATGAAGAATGATATTGGTGATGATATTGACTGTATCATAATCGAAGAAAAGCTATCAGGTTATGACCTTGCTGGATTGAGGAGCAATACGGATATCTTGATTCAAGTTCAAATAACAGATCAACTTTCAGGAGCTATGCAAGAGACTCTTTATGCAGGGGGGCGTGTTGTAACAGGTAGTTGGCTACCTTACAGCGTATTGCTGGATCGTGGAGTGCATCTCTACCTTGTCGATAAGGTTGACACAGAAATCACTAATATACTCGATTCAATGGGGACAAATAACATATATTTGCAACAAAACAAGTCAGGAATATCAAACCTTAGCTCATGGAATAGCTGTTTAGATATGTGGTTGGATTTGTATAATGGCTAATTTTATTTATAGAATATTTAACGCTGATGGCCATTTTTTTATTCTTGCAAGTTTAATAAATAAGTTTTCTTCATTTGCGATAGCGATTGTATTATCTAGATATTTGTCGGTTGAAGGGTACTCGTTTATAACTTTGTTAATGTCTTATGTAGCTTTAGGTGCACCGATACTATCCTTGGGAGCAAATCAGGCAATATTACGAAACGCTACGTTGATAGAGGGAAATAGTGAGAAGTCTTATTATATAATTGAAAAACTAAAATACTTAAGTTTTTTTTATCTATTTGCTTTTGCTTTTGCTTTTTACTTATTTAAAAATGACAATCAAGAGAACATGGTTATATTTTTGATGGTCATATACGTTATCGTGAGCTCTGTTGTAAACTTTTTACTTGCTGTGATTCGTGTTATGAATGGTAATAAATTGTACTCAAAGTTAGTTTCTTTGACCACATTATTAACCCTAATGATACTATTTTCTCTGGTCGATGGGTTTCAAGTACTTGCATATCCACTTTCTTTGTTATTAATCCAACTTGCTCTTTTATTTTATTTGTTTTTAAAAATTATTCCTTATTTTAAGCTTATAGTGAAGGATGCAAAGTCAAGACCAAAGATTCATAGAGATAACAAAAAATTCTTTATGTATGGTGGCTCTATAGTACTTGCTAACTTTGCATCTCAGTTTTCACTGAATATTGATATATTAATGCTTGAGTATTTTAACTTCACTGAAGTTCTAGCTATTTATAGAAATGCATCAGTATTGATTGTGAGTATACTATTTATTCCTGCAATATTGATAGGCAATCAATATTTAGAGATTGTAAAAGTAAGTGGAGATAGAAATAAGCTAAAAACATTTTATTTAGACTATGCTAAATTATCTGGTCCGATATCGATACTAATCGTAGTAGGAGTATACTTATTAGGTGATCATTTTATTAGGTTTTCATTTGGTGAAAAATATATCGATAGCTCTAGCGTTTTAATTATTCTTTCCCTTTCTTTAATACCTAATTTTTTATTGAGGACACCTATAGGGAATATATTATCAGCAATGGGTAGAAGTAATTTGAATGTAATATTGTCGTTTGTTTGTGTGGCTATCAATATCTTTCTAAATTATTATCTTGTTCCCATTTATGGATTATTTGGTGCTGCTTGGTCAACAGTGATAGCTATGTATATATCTTCTATATTTTATTTAATAGCATTAAGAAGCATAATTAATGAAAAAAATTAATGTAGACTTCAAAACTATATCAAATCTGTTTTTTGAAGGTGAGACTAAACAAGCAATTGTTAAGATTTATGGCTATATAACTAACTTTAATGATATTTTACCGACAATGTCCAGCACAGAAGTTGTTGGGGGTATTTCTAAGTTGGTGTCAGAAGGAAAGTGTTTATTTGAGGCTTTTGATGGTGAGTTTGTCATACTGGTGCAGTCAAAATTAAACGGAAGTTATTATGTATGTCCCAATTATTATAGCAGTTACCCAATTTATTACTATGAAAGCGGAACTCACGTATGTATTTCTAGTTCAATAAAGTACATTTATGACTTAGTGAAGAATGAAGAAACGATTGATATAGATGCTTTAAAAATGCTTATGTCATACGGATTCCTTTTGGGTGATACAACTCCAGTTACGGGTATAAAGAAACTGATACCTGGTCATGACTTAACTCTCGATAGTGAATGTAACTTAAATTTCCGAAAATTTAGAAATTTTCTACGTACTGAAGAAGCTATAGATGCAGTTGAAGTCTTTGATGAGTTAGATAATCTATTTGATAAAGCTATCCATAAAACATTCGATTTTGCTAATAACTACAGTACTGTAAACTATACAACGTTGAGCGGTGGGCTTGACTCTCGAATGACTTTTCTTGGTTCTCAGGAACTTGGTTTTGATTCTGGTGCTTTGGTTACTTTTGGAGAGTTAGGCTCATTAGATATAAAGATAGCATCGCAAATTGCGAGAGATAATAACAAAACATTAATAGTTAACTCAATTGATGGTGGTGATTATTTATCTGACTCGGAAGTCCCAGTAAAACTGAACGAAGGTACTGCTTTATACAGTGGAGCGGCACATACACTTAACACTCTTAGAAAGTTAAGATTAAAAGATAACACTATAGTGCATACAGGCCAGTTAGGTGACGCTGTTCTGGGTTCTTTCTCTGATATGAGTATTAGGTCTGTATCAGATGAAACGTTGCTTTTAGGGGCATACAATAGAGATTATATTAAGAAGAATTTAGACTGTTTTAGACCTTACTTGGAGCCGTATGAAATTAACGAACAATTTTTGTTTTATAATAGAGCGTTTAATGGGGCGAATAATGGTTTGAATACCATAGGAAGACTATGCTGTTTTTCTTCTCCTTTTATGGATAGAGATTTTTTTGATTTTTGCTTAAAAATACCATCTAAATTGATGCACGGTGAAAAAATATATTTAGATTGGATTAATAAAAAAAGACCTGAATACACAAACTATGTTTGGGAAAAGTGGCGCTTAAAGCCTAAAAGTAAGTACTTTAAGTTAGCAAATTCTAAACCATATAAGTATGGAAAGTATAAGTTATTTGAGGTTGTTCTCAAGCAGGGAATGAATCCTTTCCAGAAATGGAAAAGCAATAATCCAATCTTAGTCGATAAGATGATCAGAAAGATACTAGATTTTGATGACAGAGCTCTGCTTGAAGAAGTATTATCTGACAGTGTTGGTAACTTTATATCTAGAGCCTCGCTAATAAATTTAATTCAAGCGGTTACAGTTGTAGAGGTGTGTAATTTATATGATTAACCCTTTGCTGATAATGTTACTTATCTCGGTTATAATATTATTTAAATCATCAAGAAAATTGGATGGTAAATTTGTCTTTTTGTATTTTTATTCATTTGTATTTCTTTTTGTTGTTTTTTTTATAACGCTCAAAATATCCGACATTTCAGCATTTTCTTATGGTGATGCAACATATTATCATAAGGGGGGGGAATATGTTTACTGGGCTATTTCTTCGGGTAGTTCGTTATATGAAGCTTTGTTTTCCTACACATGGGAACCCAAGTATTGGGGATTCATATATTTAAATTATCTATCTTATGACTTATACCCTGATTCAGTTGCATTTCAGTCGGCTATTCTTAAGGTATTTAACTTTATACTTTGGACGAACTTTTTATTTCATGCAGTAAACAATGTTCGAGGTTTCACCTTAAGTAATAATAAGATGCTATATGCACTTATTTTAACCTCAATTTTTCCAATATTTCTCAACTATAGAGATATGTTGGTATCTGTATCATTTTATTTCTTTTGTTACTTTGTCTTTCTAAAGAGAAATTATATCTTTGTTATTATTTCGATTGTTGTTATGTATTTCTTTAGGAGGGAGATGATTCCATTGATGTTTGTTGGAGTGGGAGTTTCTTATTTTTCTTACTTTATATATGATCGATTTTATAGATTCAGTTTGATTTTATTCTCGGTTGTGTCACTAGCAGTATGTCTTGTTCTTGTTTATTTGATAGGCCATGAACGTTTCTCTCTGGATGCTTTAATTAAACTCCCTCTTTCAATGGTAGGAACTTCTCCTTTCCAGGTAATAGCTCTATACTTGGATGGAGAGTCATATTATCAAGGACGGATATTTAATCATATC
Organism: Vibrio sp. T3Y01; assembly: GCF_013114525.1. Lineage (NCBI taxonomy): Bacteria > Pseudomonadati > Pseudomonadota > Gammaproteobacteria > Vibrionales > Vibrionaceae > Vibrio > Vibrio sp. T3Y01. The sequence goes on from NZ_VTXJ01000009.1 coordinate 179,398, forward strand.
TCAGATGTATTGTTCTCCTTTGTATGGACGTATTTATTTTATAGCTACGTTAAATTGCTGGCTAAAAATAAAATTCATGAATTGAATTTTTTACTCCCAGTTTATTTTTCTATTTTTGTTTTTATCTTTAATTTGGTTGCTTATACGCTAATTAATGATGGTTTTCAAGCAAGGCTTAAAGTAAGTATTATGTCATTGTTTGTATTTATGTACCTACCTAAATCTAGGAGTTCCTTGGTGGCTGCGTTGATATCTGTAATCCTTTTCTTTCTTGTCGCGTTTCGTAACTTGAGGTGGGTGTTGTGAGTATCTTTCATATTATTGTACCTAAAGGTATTTCTAAAGCCGTATTTGAGTCTCAAATATTATCTAAATTCTCAGGCTTAGAATGCATATTTTATTCCTTTTCAGGCCTTAAAGAATTAAGTGACGTCAAACTTATTAGCACAACTCCAGTACTAAGTGAAAATGATGTGATTTACTTTCGATCTGTTGTTGATTATGCGAAGTTTAAGTCTAAGTTATCTAATAAACACGGATGCAAGTTAATTTATGACTTTAGAGGCTTGATATCTGAAGAATCTTTCTTAAAAAATAGATCGTTCATAAGAAGATTTATATTAAGATTTTTAGAAAAGTTTGCATATAAAAGCGCTGATGATGTTTGGACTGTGTCCAATAATCTCAAAGAGTATTTAGGAAGTAGATATGGAAAAAGAAATGTTAAGGTTTTTCCTTGTAAAATAAATAAAGATTGGGTTGTTAAAAGACAATTTAAAGATACAAACTCAATTAACTTCATTTATGTAGGGTCAATGAGTGAGTGGCAGTGCTTTGAAAAGGTTTGCTCTGAATATAAAAGGTTAATGAATTCAAATACGACTTTAACCGTTTTAACTAAAGATCTTAGTAAAGCCAATCAAATTCTATCAAAATATGGCCTGTCTGCACTCATTAAATCATGTGATAGAGATGAGGTTTTAGATTACTTAGATCGTGCGCATTTTGGTTTTGTATTAAGGGATAATAACTTGGTTAACTCTACTGCTTCTCCGATAAAAGTTGTTGAGTATGCATCTAGAGGTGTGTTTCCTATAATGACAAATAATGTTGGTGATTACTCTCTCGAGTTAAAAGGCGTAGCCGTAAATATTGAAGATACGTCTTTAGATATCGATTCGTTGGTTAATCACATTAGTCAAGAAAAGTTAGATTTATTATATGATTGGTCTTTAAAATATACGTGGTAGTTCGATGTCAAACTATATGATAATTGGAAAAATCCCTCCTCCTTTGGGAGGCGTGACTGTTTTTGTAGAAAGACTTGCAGATAAATTAAAGCAGTCAGGAGAAAAAGTTAATGTAGTTTCCCCTATCGAAGTTCATCGTGCATTTTGGGGCATGTTTCGTGCTGATCATATTCACATTCATACTATAAGTATCCTATATCTAGGTACTTTTCTGTTATTCCGTTGTTTGAATAAAGTGACAGTTTTTGATCACAATCATAGTCGCCACTTCGAGACTATGCCCAAATTTAAGTTTTTACTTATTAGCTATTTGTTAAGTAGAGTTGGATCTATAAAGGTTGCTAACTCTATACTTGTTGGTAACTACAAAGGTATATCAAAAGACCCAGATGTTTTTTCTCCTTTTTTGCCTCCAGTTTTAGACAAAAGAGCAGGTATTGTTCAATCTTATCCCCAGACAGTCTTAGACCTATTCGACAACACTAGCCCCTTAATTGTTACATCAGCTTGGAAAAACGTACATGAAAGTGGTGAGAGTGTATATGGCCTTGAATCATTTACCCAGGTTGCTGAAATGGCTTACGAACAAGGCTTGAACCTGTCCTTTTTGATAATGTTAGGAATTGAATCAGAAGAAGATGCACAACTTATGCACAAAGCATCTTCTCTTCCAAATTTAGTGGTATTAGTTGGTCAGTATGAATCTTGGCCGATACTTGAGAAAGCTGCATGTTTAGTTAGAAATACGTCTACTGATGGAGACAGTGTGAGCATTAGAGAAGCATTATATTTTAATACGCCAGTACTAGCTTCAGACCGTGCTCCACGCCCTGAAAAAGTAAAGTTATTTTCGAAAGATGACCACCAGCAAATTTTTAAACTTCTAAAAGAAATAATTTAAGGTTAGTTATGAAACAAGTACTTCAAGACATGGCTAAAGGTGGCTCTAATTTAGTGGAAGCTCCTGCACCAAAAGCTTCAGTTGGTAATCTACTAATTGATACCAGCATTTCATTGATTTCTGCAGGCACAGAACGCATGCTGGTTGATTTTGGTAAAGCAAGTCTACTGGATAAAGCGCGTCAACAACCTGACAAAGTAAAAATGGTATTGGAAAAGGTGCAAACAGATGGCTTAATGACAACATTGGAAGCAGTGCAGTCTAAGTTGGCACAACCATTACCTTTGGGTTATTGCAACGTTGGTGTCGTTAACGCTTTTGGTAAGGGTGTTCAGGGCTTTAAAGAAGGTGATCGCGTTGTATCTAATGGTCCTCATGCTGATGTTGTTCGTGTACCAAAAAACTTATGTGCGCTTATTCCTGACAACGTATCCGATGAAGAAGCGTCATTCACTGTTTTAGCTAGTATTGGCTTACAAGGTATCCGTTTAGCAGAGCCTACGCTGGGTGAAGCGTTTGTCGTGACCGGTGTTGGTTTAATCGGCTTAATGACTGTTCAATTACTCCGTGCTCAAGGTTGTCGTGTACTAGCCATCGATTATGACGATGCGAAACTAGAATTGGCTAAGCAGTTTGGCGCCCAAGTTTGTAACCCTGGCAAAGGTGAAGACCCTGTCGCTGCGGGTATGGCTTTTAGTCGCGGCAAGGGTGTTGATGGTGTAATTATCACGGCGTCAACGAAATCTAATGATCCAGTAACACAAGCGGCACGAATGAGCCGTAAACGTGGGCGTATTATTCTTGTTGGTGTTACTGGGCTAGAGCTTAATCGCGCAGACTTCTATGAGAAAGAACTGACATTCCAAGTGTCTTGTTCTTATGGTCCTGGTCGCTACGATGCAGACTATGAAGACAATGGTAATGACTATCCATACGCTTTTGTTCGTTGGACTGAGCAGCGTAACTTTGAAGCTATCTTAGATATGATGTCTTCGGGTCAAGTGGATGTTAAGCCTCTCATCACTCACCGATTCAAATTTGAAGACGCAGCTCAAGCATACGAGCTCCTGACGTCTGACAAGTCTGCTCTTGGAATTTTGCTTCAATACCAGAGTGACTCCAGTACTCGGCATGAGAAATCCGTGACGCTTAACAATGAAGCGACGTTCGAGGCATCTAAGCCTGTCGTTGGTTTTGTCGGCGCTGGTAACTATGCGTCTCGAATGCTGATCCCTGCGTTTAAGGCTGGTGGTGCTCAATTACATACTATCGCTACTTCTGGTGGTATTAACGGCGTAACTCATGGTGAAAAAGCAGGTTTTGCTAAAACGACCACAGATACAAGTGCCATGATTTCTGACTCAGAAATTAACACAGTTGCAATCGTTACGCGCCACAACAGCCACGCTCATTTTGTTTCTGAAGCGCTCAATGCTGGTAAAAACGTATTTGTAGAAAAGCCTTTAGCCGTCACGCTAGAAGAGCTTGCGGAAGTGGAAGCGACCTATTATTCGAAAGCATCTACTGCTTCGGCGCCAAAGTTAATGGTTGGCTTTAACCGCCGTTTTTCGCCTCAAGTGCAAAAAATGAAAGAGCTACTGTCGTCAGTCAAAGAGCCTAAGAGCTTTATGATGACGATGAATGCTGGCGCGATCCCGGCGGATCATTGGACGCAAGATAACGAAGTGGGTGGCGGTCGAATCATTGGCGAGGCATGCCACTTCATCGATCTGATGCGATTCTTAGCAGATTCAGAAATTGTTTCCGTACAGTGCCGTCGCATGGGAGATGTTGACGGTGTTGATATTACCGAGGATAAAGCGGCGATTATACTCGGCTTTGCTGATGGCTCATTCGGTACGATTCATTACTTAGCTAACGGAGCAGCGAACTTCCCTAAAGAGCGAGTAGAAGTATTTGCCGCAGGGCGTGTTCTTCAACTTGATAACTTCCGTAAGTTAAAGGCATTCGGCTGGCCAGGCTTCAGCAAAATGAATTTATGGAAGCAAGACAAGGGACAAACCGATTGTGCGGCGGCTTTCCTTAGTGCGATTGAATCTGGTAAAGAGTCTCCGATTCCAGCACGAGAGTTGTTCGAAGTGGCAAGAATCACGATTGAAATCGCAGAGCAGCTACGTAAACAGCGATAAGTTGTAAAAATAAGATGAGTTTTAAATTAAAAGCGCAAACAGCCATCGACTTAGGGCTTTTAAACTTAGCTCGAGTCGCAGGTTATCAACTTGGTGTTCGAAGCGGACTCAACCCAGTTAAGCGCCTTTCACAAGCCCCGATCTCGGGGCTTTTGTTCCGCCCTACTACTTGCTCAAGACAATTGAAATGCATTAAGCCATATAAGCTAGCTCCATTTGGTTGGTTGCCACAATTGCCTATAAAAGAACTCAGATGGGATAACAGCGTACTAACTGAACATCGCTTTTCAGAGATGAGTAAGCCTTGGTTCAACCTATCTGACTTTGATTCAAATGTTGGTGATATCAAAGGTATTTGGGAGGCATCAAGGTTTGATTGGGCTCTGGGGTTAGCGAGAAACTACCTTACAGGTAGAGATGCTGCTTTAGAAGAACTTAACGCTACCGCTAGAAGTTGGATGGATCAGAATGCGCCTTATTTGGGTCCAAACTGGAAGTGCGGGCAAGAAGCCTCAATACGGGTCATGCACTTAGCATTTACCGCTAAACTGCTTAATCAAGTTCATAATTCTGAACCTGCACTTTTGGCATTTATCAAAGCACACCTACAACGAATCGCGCCAACGATCTCTTATGCTGTAGCACAAGATAATAACCACGGTACATCAGAGGCTGCAGCTTTGTTTATTGGTGGTAGTTGGTTGGTCATCAATGGCGATGAAAGTGGAGAGCGTTGGCAAAAGTTGGGGCGCAAGTGGTTAGAGAACAGGGCGAAACATCTTGTCGCTAAAGATGGTACGTTCAGCCAATACTCAGTCAACTACCACAGAGTTATGCTAGATACCTATTCAATGGCAGAGCTTTGGCGTAGAGAGCTAGAACTAAGCCCATTTACTCGAGGATTAACCGAGAAAATAGGTCTTGCGAATCAATGGCTTTACCAGTTAATTGAACCATCAACTGGCGACGCCCCTAACCTTGGCCACAATGATGGTGCTCGCTTATTGCAGCTATCGAGTAGCGATTATCGAGATTTCCGACCATCGGTTCAGTTAGCCGCTGCCATCTTCCTTCAAGCAACAGCTTGGCAAAAGAAAGGTGAGTATGATGAGGCGCTTTCTTTACTAAAGCTTAAAAAGCCAGAGAAAGTCCTATCTAAGCCTACATCGTTTCATTTTCAACACGGCGGCTATATTGGGTTGAGAAATCAAGCAGGTGCATTTGCCTTATTCAATTACCCTAAGTTTCGATTTAGGCCTGCACAAAACGACGCGCTTCACGTTGACCTTTGGTTAGATGGTATCAATCTACTACGCGACGGTGGCACGTTCAGCTACAACGCGGGGCAAGACTACATTGATTACTATGGCGGGACACAAAGCCATAATACCATCCAATTTGACGGACACGAGCAAATGCCAAGGCTTAGCCGCTTTTTGTTAGGGGCTTGGTTGAAAGCAAAGGATGTTAGCTTTGATGAGCATAAGTTAACTGGGCAAGCCGGTTACCGAGACTATTTGGGGTGTGAGCATCAGCGACATATCTCTCTTACTGAAAGCTCTCTTACGGTAAAAGATCAAGTGCAAGGTATTAAAAGCAAAGCGATCCTTCGGTGGCGATTAAGCCCTGATAATTGGGTGGTGCAAGGTCGCAAGGTGACGAATGGCAATCACGAGATCAAAATCGATAGCGACGTAAAGGTTGAACGCTTAGAAATTGTAGAAGGCAGAGAGTCCCGTTATTACTACCAAGAAACTCCTATCCCAGTTCTTGAGGTAGAGATTTCGTCAGATGGCAACATTACAACAGAGTATCAATTTCACTCATGAATATTCTTTATTTTCATCAACATTTCTCGACACCGAAAGGTTCGACTGGAATACGCTCCTATGAAATGGCTAAGCGCTTGATTCATCATGGGCATAATGTCACTATGGTTTGTGGTACTTACGGTGGAGGCGAAACTGGCCTCGATTCTGTGTTTACCGCGGGTAAACGCGAAGGTCTTGTTGATGGTATTCGCATCATAGAATTTGATTTGGCTTATTCAAACTCAGATGGCTTTTTAAAGCGCAGCATGACGTTTGTTAAGTTTGCCTTGAAAAGTATTGGTCTTGCCTTTACTGAAAAATATGATGTACTTTTTGCTACCACAACGCCTCTTACGGCTGGAATTCCGGGTATATTTGCTCGCTGGTTACGTGGCAAGCCATTTGTTTTTGAAGTGCGAGATCTATGGCCAGAATTACCTAAAGAGATGGGGGTAATCAAAAATCCTATCATTCTGGGACTGATGTCTTTCTTAGAGTGGGCATCTTACCGCAGCGCGCATCGTTGTATTGGTTTATCTCCTGGTATTGTGGAAGGCATTAAGAAGCGCGGCATCGATGAAAGCAAAATAACCATGGTGCCTAATGGTTGTGATTTATCTATCTTTAGCCAGCCAAGCGAGCTTTGGCGCCCTAAGGGAGTAAAAGATAACGATCTGATGGCGATCTTTACAGGTACTCATGGAATGGCAAATGGTCTCAACGCTATTTTAGATACGGCTGTTGAGCTCCGAAAACGGGGCCGAGAAGACATTAAGCTAGTTTTAGTTGGGCAAGGTAAATTAAAGCCTGAACTAGAGAAACGAGCGGCAGAGTTAATATTAGATAATGTCGTGTTTCACCCGCCGGTAAATAAAGAAAAACTGTCTGGTTTAATGGCAAGTGCAGACGTAGGTATGCAGCTATTAGCGAATATTCCAGCCTTTTATTACGGGACATCTCCCAACAAGTTTTTTGACTACATATCGGCAGGATTACCAGTTATCAATAATTACCCAGGTTGGTTAGCAGGAATGATTGAGCAAACACAATGTGGATTTTCTGTTCAGCCGGAGGACCCGAAAGCATTTGCTGACGCGTTAGAAAATGCGGCAGACCAAAGGGAAGTTTTAGCTAAAATGGGAACGAATGCCCGTCAGCTTGCTGAAAGTAAGTTTGACCGCTCTCTATTGGCGGATAAATGGGTAGTTTGGGTGACTGGTGTTGATTCAACCGAGGTAACTTCTGCAGAGGTAAACGATGAAAAGACTGTTTGATTTTCTCGCGGCTCTTATTGCACTTATCTTGCTAGCTCCTGTTATCGCCTTGGTTGCTGGGAAAATACGTAAGAACTTAGGAACTCCTGTATTGTTTCGTCAAACTCGGCCTGGGTTGAATGGAAAGCCATTTGAAATGGTGAAGTTTCGCAGTATGAAAGATGCGGTTGATGCCAATGGCAATCCGCTACCAGATGACGAGCGTATGACACCATTTGGTGACAAGTTACGTTCAAGTAGCCTAGATGAGTTACCAGGCCTCTGGAACGTTTTGAAGGGTGATATGAGTTTAGTCGGCCCTCGCCCTTTATTGGCGCAATATCTCCCTCTTTATAACAAAGAGCAAGCTCGTCGCCATGATGTTCGTCCTGGGGTAACGGGATGGGCGCAAATTAACGGGCGTAATGCAATCAGTTGGGAAGAAAAGTTCGAATTAGACGTTTGGTATGTCGGTAACCGAACCCTTTGGCTAGATATTAAAATTCTTTTCTTAACGGTAAAAAAAGTCTTCGTTAAAGAGGGCATATCAGCAGATGGACACGTCACCATAGAACCTTTTACGGGTTCACAGCATCAAGGTAATAACCAATCATGAAAAGCTGCGCCATTTTAGGTGCCAGTGGGCATGGAAAAGTAATCGCCGAGATAGCCGAACTTAACGGCTATCAGAATATTGTATTTTTTGACGACCGTTGGCCAAGCTTAAAAGCCGTTGAACATTGGTCTGTGTCTGGTGATACAAGTACGCTTCTTTCTAACGTGAAAGAGTATGACCTGACTGTTGTCGCTATTGGTCACAATGCGACTCGCTGTTCCAAACAGCGTGAATTGACTTCTGCGGGAGCGAACTTTGGTGTACTTACTCACCCCAAAGCCGTAATAAGTAAGTACGCTAATATTGGCATCGGTTCGGTTGTTATGGCGAATGCGGTCGTTAACCCTTTTTGTCATATTGGCGTGAGCTGTATTATTAATACTGGCTCTACTGTTGACCATGATTGCAAGCTCGATGAAGGCGTCCACATTAGCCCTGGTGTTAACTTGGCTGGCGGCGTTGAAGTTGGCAAAAACACTTGGATAGGAATCGGAAGCCAAGTGAAACAACTTGTTGTTATTGGATGTGATGCCGTCGTTGGTGCAGGTTCAACGGTTATCAAGAGTGTTCCAAATTTTAAAACCGTCGTGGGCTCTCCGGCTCATGAGCTTATCAAATCATAAAAATTAAAACTGATTAGGTGACATCGTGCTTAATACATCATTTTCTCCATGGCCTTCGTTTACTCAAGAAGAAGCGGACGCCGTAAGTAAGGTTGTACTTTCAAATAAAGTTAACTATTGGACGGGTCAAGAAGGTCGTGAATTTGAAAAAGAGTTTGCGGCTTGGGTTGGCTGTGAATACGCAGTAGCTCTGGGTAACGGTACGCTAGCGTTAGATGTTGCATTAAAGGCATTTGGGGTTGGTCAGGGTGATGAAGTGATCACCACATCTCGTACTTTCTTAGCATCGGCTTCGTCAATTGTAACGGCCGGTGCGACGCCTGTTTTTGCGGATGTGGATCTGAACAGTCAAAACATTACCGCTGAATCGATACAAGCGGTACTTACACCAAAAACTAAAGTCGTGATTGTTGTTCACCTAGCGGGCATGCCAGCCGAGATGGATGCGATTATGGCGCTCTCTGAAAAGCATGGTTTCAAGGTTATTGAAGATTGTGCTCAAGCGCATGGTGCGAAATACAAAGGTCGCAGTGTCGGTACTATTGGTCATATTGGTGCTTGGTCTTTTTGCCAAGACAAGATCATGACAACAGGCGGTGAAGGTGGCATGGTAACCACGAACGACAAAGATTTATGGTCGTTTATGTGGTCTTATAAGGATCATGGTAAAAGCTTTGATGCTATTTATAACCGCAAGCACCCACCAGGCTTTCGTTGGCTTCATGAAAGCTTTGGTACCAACTGGCGCATGACAGAAATGCAAGCGGTTATTGGCCGTATCCAAATTCAACGCATGACTGAATGGACGAAAAATCGTCAAGCAAATGCAGCAGTGATTGAAGCGGCGATTGCTGATCTTCCAATTGTTCGCTGTGTGGATATTCCTGAATACATTGAACATGCGGAATATAAGCATTATATGTTTATTCGCCCTGAGCATCTAAAATCAGGTTGGACTCGCGATAAAATTGTTGATGCGATTGTTGAGCAAGGTGTGCCTGCATACCAAGGCAGTTGTTCTGAGGTTTATCTGGAAAAAGCATTTGATGGCACAAGCTTCAGGCCAGAAATACCATTAAAGAACGCAGTTGAGTTAGGTGAAACCAGCTTAATGTTTTTAGTGCACCCAACCTTAACGCAGGATGAGATCGACAAAACGGCGGAAGTGCTGCGTGCTGTTTTACTTGAAGCACAAGCTTAATCACTCTCACCAGTAAAAAGAGCTTTTTCTTTCAGCATCTTTGCTCTCAATATTACTGGCTTACTGGCTTACTGGCTTACTGGCTTACTGGCTTACTGGCTTACTGGCTGAATGTTCAATATATGAGGTGTCAGTTAGCTTAAGCTCGTTTTTAAGCTTCCACCAACCCCCAACAGTTGAAAGTTGTCGAACTGTTGGGGCTTTTCAATTAATAATAAATTAAAGCGCGAATTAAATATTCGGGTTATCTTTTGCAAGTTCTCTTTGCGAATTTAAATAATGTTCAACACATCCCACTCATGCAGTCTTTGTGGTTTATTAAATACTCATAAATAAGAATAACTTTATGCAACGTCTAAACTTCATATGGCACCTTTCTCGTTTTAAAAAACGGATTATCAGTGTTTCTATTGATGCTTTACTCATTATATTTGCTCTGCACATTGCGCTGTGGACAAGGCTAGGCGATTTCCAATTTTTGAATGATGGCGATAATTTATTACTGACAGGCTTAACAGTAATAATGACGGTGCTTATATTTACTAAATTAGGGCTTTATCGCGCAGTACTTAGGTACCTTACCTTTCAAGCGCTGTTTGTGGTAACGGCAGGCGCAATATTGTCGGCAATCTCTTTGGCTCTGTTTGCGTATTATCTGCAAGAACCAGTCCCTCGTACGGTGCCTATTATTTACGGTGCTTATTTAGCTTTGCTATGTGGCGGCTCTCGTTTGGTGGTTCGCAATCTTGTCGCGACGACGTCGAAAGATTCACGTCAAGAAGTATTAATTTATGGTGCGGGCTCAGGCGGTCGACAATTGGCTGTCGCGTTAAGAGCGTCTGAAAACTATCGAGTACGCGCGTTCATTGATGAAGATAAAACGCTCACCAATACGATGATTTTGGGTTTGCCCGTTATTGTATTAGACAAAGCGGAAAGGTTGATTGAGAAGCACGATGTTTCTAAAATCTTGCTCGCGATCCCCAGTGCTTCTCGTGCTCGCCGTAAGCAAGTGTTGGATTTACTAGCGCAGCTGCCCGTTGAGATTCAAACCGTTCCTGAAATGGCCGATATTGTGTCAGGTAAAGCGAAAATTGATGAGCTTACCGATGTTCCTATCGAAGATTTGCTAGGGCGTGATGCGGTTACTCCTCAGCAAGCTCTGATGGAAGCTAACATCAAAGGTAAAGTGGTGATGGTGACCGGTGCTGGCGGCTCTATTGGCTCTGAGTTATGTCGTCAAATTCTCAAACAACAGCCAAAGACACTAGTGCTTTTTGAAGTGTCTGAGTTTGGCTTGTACCAAATTGATCGTGAGCTTTCTCTGGTGAAAGAGGCAGAAGGTTATGGAGTAGAAATCGTTCCGCTGCTAGGTTCAGTGCAGCGACCACATCGATTATTAACCTCAATGCAGTCATTTGGTGTACAAACTGTTTATCATGCAGCCGCTTATAAACACGTTCCACTTGTTGAGTATAACGTGGTCGAGGGTGTGCGTAATAATGTTTATGGTACTTACTATACTGCAAAAGCTGCGATTGAGGCGGGTGTTGAATCCTTTGTGCTTATCTCGACAGATAAAGCAGTACGCCCAACCAACGTGATGGGTACTACCAAGCGTATGGCGGAATTAGGCCTGCAAGCTTTGGCTGAGCAAGAGAATCAAAGAGAGCACGGCACACGTTTTTGTATGGTTCGCTTTGGCAATGTGCTGGGATCGTCTGGTTCGGTCATTCCTCTGTTTAAAAGGCAGATTAAAGCTGGTGGTCCACTCACTGTTACCCACCGCGATATTACTCGTTTCTTTATGACGATCCCTGAAGCCGCACAGCTGGTTATTCAGGCGGGCGCTATGGGTAAAGGCGGTGATGTTTTTGTTCTTGATATGGGTGAATCGGTCAAAATCACAGACCTTGCAGCAAACTTGATCAACCTTTCAGGGCTTTCTGTTAAAAATGAAGAGAACCCTCATGGTGATATTGAGATTAAATTTTCAGGTCTGCGCCCTGGTGAGAAGCTCTATGAAGAGTTGTTGATTGGCGATAACGTATCTCCAACAGCTCATGAGCGAATCATGACAGCACAAGAAGTGTTCTTACCAATTAACGAATATGACACGCTTCTTGAGTCATTGGATTTCGCTTGTCATAACCTACAACATGATACGATTCGCCAGCTTCTTCTAGATGCGCCAACCGGGTTTAAGCCGACAGATGGGGTAGGGGATTTGGTTTGGAATGCCGCTCAGAACAAAGAAGAGCTCCTTCTAGAGCCTAGAGCCTAGAACCGATATTGGGTTCGGTTATTTGAATTATGACCTTCCGTTAGCGTGTTTTTTACACAATTCTTTCGAAGGTGTTCTGTTTATTGTCCATAATTACTGTGAGCTTTGACACAGATATGAGGCAATATTCATGATAATCGATATTTCGTCTAATCAAGAAATTGAAGAAAGTTTGGATCAAATATTGTGGGATGATTTTAGCTTTCAATATGTTACTAACAAAACCATAGTGATAGACCAACCTTTGGTGCGTCACCTGAAGTCAAATGACGATAATGAAGAGCATGAAACTGAGGTTGACCTTCTGCACTAAAGAGCTATCAAATTATTGTTATTCAGCTTTCTGAATCTAGATTGTGGGGATATAAACGCTCATATCCCTACTTTTCTCTCTCCTAAAATGACATTTTTTTTCACATCCGCTCCGCTTACTAGAGACGTTTCTTGATCTTCCACTACAGTTTTGACTGTAAACTGTAGTAAAATTACGCTAATTTGTTTTTATACCGATTTATTTTGAATTGAACGAGGTCAGTCCTATGTCAGCTAAGAAGCCAATGGCTCTAGTGATCCTTGACGGTTACGGTTACCGTGAAGACAACCAAGACAACGCTATCGCGAACGCTAAGACACCAGTATTAGACGGTCTTATTGCTAACCAACCTAACACGCTAATCTCTGCTTCTGGCATGGATGTAGGCCTACCTGATGGCCAAATGGGTAACTCTGAAGTGGGTCACACCAACATCGGTGCTGGTCGTGTGGTATACCAAGATCTTACTCGCATTACTAAGTCAATTGCAGACGGTGAATTCGGTCAAACTGAAGCGCTAGTGAATGCTATCGACAAAGCTGTGAAAGCGGATAAAGCGGTTCACATCATGGGTCTTATGTCACCAGGTGGTGTTCACTCTCATGAAGATCACATCTACGCAGCCGTTGAAATGGCAGCAGAGCGTGGCGCAGAGAAAATCTACCTACACGCATTCCTAGATGGCCGTGACACGCCGCCACGTAGCGCAGAAAACTCTCTACAACGTTTCCAAGATCTGTTCGCTAAACTGGGCAAAGGCCGTGTGGCTTCTTTGGTTGGTCGTTACTACGCAATGGACCGTGACAACAACTGGGAGCGTGTTCAAACTGCTTACGAGCTACTAACTGAAGCAAAAGCAGAGTTCACATTCGATACTGCAGTTGCTGGCCTAGAAGCCGCTTATGCTCGTGATGAAAACGATGAGTTTGTAAAAGCGACTGAGATTAAAGCAGAAGGCGAAGAGTCTGCTGCTATCGTTGACGGCGATGCAGTTATCTTCATGAACTACCGTGCCGACCGTGCTCGTCAAATCACTCGCACATTTGTTGCTGACTTTGATGGTTTTGAGCGTAATGTATTCCCAGCAATCGACTTCGTGATGCTGACTCAATACGCTGCTGATATTCCACTGTTATGTGCATTCCCACCAGCTTCTCTAGAGAACACTTACGGTGAGTGGTTATCTAAGCAAGGTAAAACGCAGCTACGTATTTCAGAAACAGAGAAATACGCGCACGTGACTTTCTTCTTCAATGGCGGTATCGAAGACGAGTTCGAAGGCGAAGAGCGTCAACTTGTTGCTTCTCCAAAAGTAGCTACTTACGACCTACAGCCTGAAATGAGCGCTCCAGAACTAACTGAAAAGCTAGTTGCAGCAATCAAAGGCGGCAAATACGATGCTATCGTTTGTAACTTCCCTAACTGTGACATGGTTGGCCACACTGGCGTTTACGATGCAGCGGTTAAAGCCGTAGAGTCTCTAGACGAGTGTCTTGGTAAAGTGGTTGAAGCAATCAAAGAAGCTGACGGCCAACTGCTTATCACAGCAGACCACGGTAACGCAGAAATGATGGTTAACCCAGAAACGGGCGGCATCCACACTGCACACACTAACCTACCAGTGCCACTTATCTACGTAGGTAACAAAGACGTTGAGTTCAAAGAGGGCGGTAAACTGTCTGATCTTGCACCAACAATGCTTTCTCTAACTGGTACAGAGATCCCTGCTGAAATGTCAGGTGATGTTTTAGTTAAATAACTTTTAACTTTCATCGAATACTAGAACGGCTGCACGCGAGTGTGGCCGTTTTTTTGTATCTGGATTTTGAGGAATAGATGCGGGATACGAGTAAGCGGGATTCGAAGAGCTGAAGGGCAGATTCGGGATACGAGTAAACGAGATACGAAGAGCTTAAGGGCAGATACGGGATACGGGTAAGCGAGATGCGAAGAGCTGAAGGGCAGATTCGGGATGCGAGTAAGCGGGATGCGAAGAGTTGAAGGGCAGATGCGAGATGCGAGTAATCGGGATACGAAGAGCTGAAGGGCAGATTCGGGATGCGAGTAAGCGGGATACGAAGAGCTTTAAGAGCAGATGCGAGATGCGAGTAATCGGGATACGAAGAGCTGAAGGGCAGATTCGGGATGCGAGTAAGCGAGATGAGAAGAGCTTAAGAGCGGGTGCGCGATGCGAGCAAACGGGTCACGAACAGAATGAGAACCGTACATGTTTACGCATCTCGAATCTCGCCACTCTCATCTGTTCTAGTCTGTCATTCCAGAATTGAGGAACGAAATGTCTGGAATCTCATGTCACGTTGATGTGTCATATTCAGTACCCTGAAAGAGATTCCCTATCACGCTCGTGCCTCGCTGTAGGGAATGACGTTGTCCAACAAAGGGTAGATAAGGGATAGGAGTACGCGAGATACGAAGAGCTTAAGAGCGGATGCGGGATTCGGGTTAACGAGTGACGAAAAGCGGTAAAGCCAAAAACAGGAAGGGAATGCCCTGTTTCTTTTGGCATCCCGAATCTCGTTACTTTCATCTGTTCTAGTCTGTCATTCCAGAATTGAGGAACGAAATGTCTGGAATCTCATGTAAGTTTATGTGTCATATTCAATACCCTGAAAGAGATTCCCTATCACGCTCGTGCCTCGCTGTAGGGAATGACGTTGTCAAACAAAGGTAGATATGGGATACGAGTAAGCGGGGTACGAAGAGCTGAAGAGCGGTTGCGTGATTGGATTTAAGTATGAGTCGTGTCTTTTCGTATTATCTTGTTGCTTTTCGTCTCGTATCCCGCCGCTCGTATACTCGCATCTAAGCTATATGCTTTTCTTATCTCGCATCCCGTTTACTCTCATCTCGCTTTCAGAACTGACTGTTCAAAATCCAACAACCACTCTTTGCGGTTCATGCCGCCGGTGTAGCCAGTTAATGTCCCATTTGCACCAATCACTCGGTGACATGGGACTACGATGCTAAACGGGTTCTTGCCGTTCGCACCACCCACTGCTCTTACTGCTTTTGGGTTATCCATTCTTTTCGCTTGTTCACCGTAACTGATGGTTTCGCCATAAGGAATAGAGGTGAGAGCGTGCCAAGCTGATTTTTGAAAGTCTGTACCTTTTGTTGCTCTTAATGGCAAATCAAATTCAGTTCGTTTACCAGCAAAATACTCGTCTAGTTGGCGAGATACTTTGAGGCATAATTCATCGTGGTTGCAAACAATAGCCTCATCATGGTTCACATGGTCAATTTCTATAATTGATACGCCATCACTAACAATGATCATCTTACCAATCGGCGCTTCGTAGAGCATTTTGTAAGTATAGCCTTCCATGTCATCTTCCTTCTTCTAGCCTATTTCTGCTCTCAAGCACTTCGAATCTCGAATCTCTCATCTGCTCTTAAATCTTTTCGCATCTCGATACCCGAATCTCGTATCTGCTTTTTAGCTACTCGCATCCCACATCTGCTTTAGCTCTAACACGAAGCGCAAACAGGTACCCTGAAATGCCACCCATTATGTTTCCTAGCGCTAGGCCAATAAACAGTCCTTCGACACCATCAATTTGGCTGCCCACCCAGGCAAACGGCAGGGTAAATATGAACAGGCGCATGAAGCTCCATTGGAAGGCTTTGAGTGGTTGATGCATGGCATTCATTGCACTGATTAACATCATCACAATGCCTTGGAAACCGTAGCTGAATGGAACAACTAACAGATAGTGCCATAAGATCCCGCGAACAGACTCTTCCTGAGAAAAGAGCGCGGCTAAAGGGATGCTCAGTGGCACCATCATTAAAAAGATCAAACCTTGGAATAGCACGGCGAAACGCATGCTCAAGAATAGAGCTTTGAAACTGCGTTGTGGATTCTCTGCTCCAAAGTTTTGCGCCATAAAAGGGGTGAGAGCTGAAGTGAGAGACATCAAGACTATGATCAGAATCGACTCAATACGCTGAGCAGCGCCATAAGCGGCAACGGCTTCGGTTCCTTGCTTAGCCAGCATCATCATAATGATGGCACCCGCGAGTGGGTTTAGGGCGTTTGAAAGTGCAGCGGGTGTACCAATCGTGAGGATTTGCTTCCAGTCGCGGATAACCTCTTGAGCTTTGGGTGGAGCAAGTAGCTTTTCTCGTTTGATTAATACATACAGTGAACCACACAACGCACCAAACCAACTGAAACCACTAGCGATGGCGGCGCCTTGTATCCCGAGTTCAGGGAAAGGTCCGTAACCGAAGATCAGCAAGGGGTCGAGGATGCCGTTAATCAGGCCCGCCAACATCATGATCTTGGCGGGGGTTTTGGTATCACCACTCGCTCGTATCGCGCTATTGCCTGCCATTGGGATAACAAGCAGCGGAATGGCTAAATACCAAACCGTCATGTATTCAGATATCAGTGGTAGTAACTCTGCTTCTGCCCCTAATAAGGTAAACATGGGTTCTAGAGTTACAAGCCCCAGTGTTGATGCAAATCCAACAAGCAGCACGGCAAGCAATAATCCATGACAAGTAAAGCGAGCGGCATTTTGTGCACAGCCTTGGCCCAGTAACCGCCCAATACATGTGGAAAGCCCCACACCTATGCCCATGGTGATGCAGTTAATGGCGAAGGTAACTGGAAAGGTAAAGCTCACTGCTGCAAGTGCTTGTGTGCCGAGTAGTGAGATAAAGAAAGTATCGACCAAGTTAAACATCAAGATCGCAATCATGCCGAAGATAGTCGGAATGGTCATGGTACGTAATGTACTCGCAATGGGGGCGGTCAAAAGCCCGTGCTTATCTTGCATGTAAAACGCCAGTTGGAACGAAAGGTGTAGGATAAACAGATGTGGGCGGGAAGGGAATAGCTTAAAGAGCAGATACGAGATGCGAGTAATCGGGATACGAAGAGCTTAAAAGCAGATACGGGATTCGAGTAAACGAGATACGAAGAGCGAGAGGGGCAGTTGCGAGATACGGGTAAACGAGTATCGAAGAGCTAAAAGCGGGGAAAAGATATGCAGCCTTCTTTTGTTTTATCCCTGACAGTTACACAGGGTTATTCGCAGTGGTGTTTTTGCTTTTCGTATCTCGCATCCCGTTTACTCGTATCTGCTCTCATCCCGTATCCGCCTCTTAGATCACAAAATTTCCCTTCCACCCCTTGGGATCTTTCACTTCGCCCCAACATACTCTTTAACCCCATGCCAATCGTGGCAACTATCAAATTAAATGGAAATTATCAGGAGATACGACCGATGAATATCCGTCCTCTACACGACCGAGTTATCGTTGAGCGCCAAGAAGTTGAATCTAAATCTGCTGGTGGCATCGTTCTAACTGGTTCTGCCGCTGAAAAATCAACTCGCGGTACAATTCTAGCTGTTGGCAAAGGCCGCATCCTAGAAAACGGTTCAGTACAACCATTGGACGTTAAAGTTGGCGACACTGTTATCTTTGCTGAAGGCTACGGCACTAAGTCTGAAAAAATCGACGGTAAAGAAGTTCTGATCATGTCTGAAAACGACATCATGGCGATCGTTGAGTAATCCGCGCTATACAAACTGAACTGACTGAATAAAGAATTTAAAGGAAATAAAGATGGCTGCTAAAGACGTTAAATTTGGTAACGACGCACGTATTAAAATGCTAGAAGGTGTAAACGTTCTGGCTGACGCAGTAAAAGTAACGCTAGGTCCTAAAGGCCGTAACGTTGTTCTAGACAAATCATTTGGCGCACCAACTATTACTAAAGATGGTGTTTCTGTTGCACGTGAAATCGAGCTTGAAGACAAGTTCCAAAACATGGGCGCACAAATGGTTAAAGAAGTGGCTTCGCAAGCGAACGACGCTGCGGGCGACGGTACAACTACAGCTACAGTTCTAGCTCAAGCTATCATCACTGAAGGCCTAAAAGCGGTTGCAGCTGGCATGAACCCAATGGACCTTAAGCGCGGTATCGACAAAGCGGTACTTGCTGCTGTTGAAGAGCTAAAAGGTCTTTCTGTTCCATGTGCTGATACTAAAGCTATCGCGCAAGTAGGTACTATCTCTGCAAACTCTGATGCGACAGTAGGTAACATCATTGCTGAAGCGATGGAAAAAGTAGGTCGTGATGGCGTTATCACAGTTGAAGAAGGTCAGGCTCTACAAGACGAGCTAGACGTAGTTGAAGGTATGCAGTTCGACCGCGGTTACCTATCTCCTTACTTCATCAACAACCAAGAAGCAGGTTCTGTTGATCTAGAAAGCCCATTCATCCTTCTTATCGACAAGAAAGTTTCAAACATCCGTGAACTTCTTCCGACTCTAGAAGCAGTAGCTAAGGCATCTCGTCCACTTCTAATCATCGCTGAAGATGTAGAAGGCGAAGCGCTTGCAACTCTAGTTGTAAACAACATGCGCGGCATCGTGAAAGTTGCGGCTGTTAAAGCACCTGGTTTCGGTGACCGTCGTAAAGCAATGCTACAAGACATCGCTATCCTAACTGGCGGTACGGTTATCTCTGAAGAGATCGGTCTAGACCTAGAGAAAGTAACGCTAGAAGACCTAGGTCAAGCTAAGCGTGTAACGATCACTAAAGAAAACTCAACCATCATCGATGGCGCGGGTGAAGAAGCGATGATCCAAGGTCGCGTTTCTCAAATCCGTCAACAAATCGAAGATGCAACGTCTGACTACGACAAAGAGAAACTACAAGAGCGCGTTGCTAAGCTAGCTGGCGGTGTTGCAGTAATCAAAGTTGGCGCTGCGACTGAAGTTGAGATGAAAGAGAAGAAAGACCGCGTAGAAGACGCACTTCACGCGACTCGCGCTGCAGTTGAAGAAGGTGTGGTTGCTGGTGGTGGTGTTGCACTTATCCGTGCTGCATCTAAAGTGGCTAACATTGAAGGTGACAACGAAGAGCAAAACGTAGGTATCCGCGTTGCACTACGTGCAATGGAAGCACCTATCCGTCAAATCACTAAGAACGCAGGTGACGAAGAATCTGTTGTTGCTAACAACGTTCGCGCTGGCGAAGGTAACTACGGCTACAACGCTGCGACTGGCGAATACGGCGACATGATCGCAATGGGTATCCTAGATCCAACTAAGGTTACTCGTTCTGCACTACAATTCGCGGCATCAGTTGCTGGTCTTATGATCACAACAGAAGCAATGGTGACAGACAAGCCTCAAGAAGCAGCTCCTGCAATGCCTGATATGGGTGGCATGGGCGGTATGGGTGGCATGGGCGGTATGATGTAATCATCCCTCGCTATTCATAGTGAAATTGAAAACGGAGACTTCGGTCTCCGTTTTTTTTGGAGCAGATTCGGGATGCGAGTAAGCGGGATGAGAAGAGCTTGAAAAGCAGATGCGAGATTCGAGTAAGCGGGATGAGAAGAGCTTAGAAGCAGATACGGGATTCGGGTAAACGGGATACGAAGAGCATAAGAGCAGATACGAGATGCGGGTAAACGGGATTCGAAGAGCATGAAGGCTGATGCGGGATGCGAGTAAACGAGATGCGAAGAGCTTAAAATCAGATGCGAGATTCGGGCAAACGAGATTCGACAAGATTAAGAGTAAGTTCGAAATTACAAGAGACTATTGAACAGAAGTCTCGAACTTTGGTTCTTTTTTGGGGCTTTTCAATGGGGTACTTTTGAGATGATTAGGCTTTCGGTCTTTAGGTAGAAATTGTGCTCTATAGAAAACTAGATGTTTGGCAGCGTAGTCGTCTGCTGTCGATTTCTGTTTATAGGGAAATGGCGACTTGTCGTGACTATGGCTTCAAAGACCAGATTACTCGTAGTGCGCTGTCCGTCCCTAGTAATATCGCTGAAGGCTGTGAGCGGAGGTCTCTTAAAGAGCGTAAGCATTTCTTTGCAATCGCCAAAGGATCCATTGGTGAGTTTGCTACTCAAGCCGATATCGGTTCTGAAGTTGGTTTTGTAGCTAAAGATGTTGCTGTTAGGTGGCAATCGGAGGCACTTCAAATATCACGAATGTTAGGAGCTTTAATCAAGTCACTAGAACAATAACTTCCCCTTCTTCTTGCTTAATAAACTCGCTGTTATGTTTTAGTCCTTCACCTCCGCTCTTGAGCTTCTCGTATCTCGTCACCCGAATCTCTCATCTTATTTTCCTCACCCGCTTTTATTCTTTTCGCATCCCGTCACCCGAATCTCTCATCTTATTTTCCTCATCCGCTTTTATTCTTTCTCATCTCGCTACTCGAATCCCTCATCTTATTTTCCTCACCCGTTTTTTAGTCTTTTCGCATCCCGTTACCCGAATCTCTCATCCGCTTTTATTTTTTCGAATCTCGTTTACTCGCATCCCGTATCTGTTTTTCCATTGCTCTTTCTGATTTACCGTCTTATATTCAACAGTACAGTTATGACATTGATATAACATGGATAGCTGTTGAATAAAGGACAATAAACGCTTGATTGATAATGTATAAATCAAGTTAACAATAAGTCAGTGGAGACTCCCAATGAAAAAACTACTTTCAGTTCTTGCTGTGTCGGCAGCAGTAATGGCACCAGCGGCATTCGCTTCTTCGCCTGTTATGTTTTCAACGATCAATGGCTTCAACGCACCTGATTCAGATGCAGTTGGCGGTGTGCGCTTGGCTCTGCTTCACGGACAAGTAAACGATCTTAAAGGTGTCGACCTTGCGGTTGTGGGTATGTCTGAGACTCAAACAACAACGGGTGTGAACCTTGGTATTTTTGGTGCATCTAAAGTAAATCAAGAGATGACAGGTGCATCGCTAGGTTTCTTCAACTGGAATACGGGTAAAACAACGGGTCTTAACCTAGGAGCTGTGAACATCACTAACGATGTAAAAGGCGCTAACGTAAGTTTCGTAAACTACTCTGAAGGCGACACTATGGTTGATGTTGGTGCGGCGAACCTTTCAGAAGTGTCGACTGTACAGGTTGGTATCTTCAACAAAACCAACAAAATCGAAGGCGTACAGGTTGGTCTGATCAACTGTGCAGATAACGGTTTCTTCCCGTGCTTCCCGATTGTAAACTTTGCTAAGTAAGGCTTAGTGTTACTATTGTGATTCATAACGCCTAAGTGCATCTGACTTAGGCGTTATTGCAACTCAGCAATTTCTTATAGATTTCCAAATGCCCTTTCCTAAATAAGATAAGCATATTGTTTTATATTTGCTGTTGCAGTGATTGTATTTATGAGTACAATGTGCGCTAAATTTTCAACGATGATTTATATGCTTTGATTAATCCCCATACTATCGATTTTAAGAAGGCTTTCTTAGGCCTGACCGCCAGTTTTTTAGTAGTTTTGAGCTTATTGCTCGTTGATTCAGCGGAAGAATCAGGTAAACAGTATGGAAATGAAAACCAAGGCGTAACACGCTCTTTAGCGGAGCTCACACAGATCATTAATGCGCTTGAATACAACATCACGGCGCTCTATCCGTTGCATGGTGACACCTATGCTTTTTCGCACGACAAAAAGGTAGAGGACGAGACGTGTTATTTCATTAGTGAGGACCTGCAAGCCCCTCGCTTTGATTTCATGTTTTCAGGTCCAACTGAGATGTGTGACCCTAACTCCGGGCTATATTCGGAGGCGGGGAAGCGTTTGTTTATAGCACCTACCATGGCTTATTTCGCTAATACCATTGATACCATTTCAGCGATTTATTTTATCTCGAAAGAGAAGTTTGTTATCTCTTCCCCCTCTGATATTGCCCAATATATGAAAGGCGATGCGTTCGATTCTGTCGTAAATAGCCGGCCATATTGGATTAATACGGTTCGCTTTGGTTTGTCACAGGACAAGCATCAGGTTGTTTATACCGGACAGTACGATGATTACCTAACAGGTGAGAAGGTGGTGACCTTGACCAAGGGAATCTACGTTGACGGTGAGTTCAAAGGGATATTAGGTGTTGATGGCTACGTTTCTAATCTGGTATCAAACCCTAAACACGGTTATGAGATAACCAGCGTTAGAGGGCTAAATAAGTATGGTCTGATGGACTTTACTCACTCTCGACCGCTATATGTAGATGGTATTAATACCCAACTCTATCTGACCATCGAAGAGGACAAGAGTGAACACTTCTTACATGTGTTGGAGATGGAGCGCGCTCAGTTATCGATACTGTTGGCGCTATATATTGTCTCAGCATTATGGTTATGGCGCTTTTATACCAAGCAAGAACATAACCGTTTGAATGACTTAGCGATGCAAGACCCATTGACGGGTTTATTGAATCGACGTGGCTTTGAAGCGCGACTGTTAGCGCAAGATGAAGAACCTATTATTGGTGTTGGTGTGTTTGATATCGATGACTTTAAAGTGGTTAATGATCACTATGGTCATAAGATAGGGGATGAGGTGATTTGTCATGTGGCTCAGCTGATGACTAACAGCGTGCGTCAGCAAGATATCGTCGCTAGGTTTGGCGGTGAAGAATTTGTGGTCGCGATTACAGGTGAATCCTCTGAGCTGCTTTCATCGATCTTTGAGCGAATTCAGAACGACATCAGCTTGCAGTGCTACCGAACACCAACTGGGGATAAGGTTAATATTTCAGTGTCTGGTGGAGCAACCCTTTACTCCCTGTATAAGTTCGACAGTGTAGGGCACTTGTGGGAAAACCAGAGTATCCGCTCTTCTGATGAGCAGCTTTACAAGGCCAAAGCCGCGGGTAAGAACCAAGTGTGTATTGAGGTGTATTAGTACCCCACCAAATAACGAGAAGCCTAGTCGATTGACTAGGCTTTTTTGTATCAGAGGCCGTGCATTTAGGTCTTGAGGAAAAGGCTTTGAAGGACGGTATTATTTCTTCACGCGGCCTTTTCTCATCCATTTCTGGTGAACACCACGACGTAGGCTTTGGAAACTGTTTTCCACCTTATCGACACCAAGCAAGATCGCTAACGCTAATAGCGTGATAATAACCGATTGTGAAAGGTGACCAAGCGCTATCATCATCCCAAGTGCTGCCAATACCCAAATAATGGCAGCTGAAGTCACGCCATGAATCTTACCATCGAGTGTCATCATCACACCCGCACCCAGGAAACCAACACCAGTAATGATCTGACCAAGTACACGAGCCTGATCGAGTGTGTTTGGAGATAGGCTAATCGCCATGGTAAGGAAGAAGTAGGTACCACTGATGATCAGAATCGAGGTTCTGATACCTACCGGTTTGCCGCGTGTTTGTCGCTCGATACCGATTAACGAACCACACAGCATACACACTGCAAGACCTGCCCAGCTAAAGGGGGCAAGGTTGAGAGTTTGTTCTATAAATTGTGTCATATCACCCCTCCTAAAAATTTAGAATAGAGCCGAGTATGCTAATAATAGACCGGACGATCGAACAAAAACTTTTTGTCTTAACGATTGATTAAGGTTACTTAAAACCTAGCAGCCGCTTGTGGTTAATTCAAAGGTCGGTGCGGAAGAGGAGGTAGCTTCGTTATAAAGTAAGAAGCAATCTTCAGAAGACTTTTTCTTACTCTTGGTCATGAAGCGAATCCAAGGCTCATTTCTAGAAGTATTGTGGAAGTACCATTCAGCAGGGTCATTTTCGTTAAATATTGAGTCGGCAAAAGTACTCTCAATCAGTAAGCTCCATGCGTTCGCAGAGTCTGCTGCAGGATATCCATAAACTAGTTCTATGTTATCCCCTTCGATAGTGATTTGTGCAGAACTCAACTTTTCTAAATTTCGCTGTATAGCTATCGGATAAACCATATCAGCAGCTCCCTGCATACCACCTCTTAAGCCTTGAAGGGCTAATATACGAGCATCGCTTTGAAGGTTGAGAAATTTAGAAGCCGCCGTCACAGACACAATGCCCAGAATCACGATCACCACAACCAGTTCAATAATGGTAAAGCCTTTTGAACGGTGTTTCTGGGCTGGTGGAGTAACAGCGGCATGGTGTTTCATGGATAGGACTTCTTTATTCAATGTGTAGGTCGAGAGGTGTCTTACTGCTGCGGCCACCGATCTCGCGGGTTAACTTGGGTACTAGGTAGCCAGAAACTTCAGAGATTAATCCCTTAAAGTGATGTTTTGCCTCTTCATCTGAGATGTAGAAGTGAGCGGCGCCCTGAACCTTATCCAGTACATGCATGTAATACGGTAGAATGCCAGCGTTGAATAGCTTTTCACTGAGTGCTTTTAATGCGTCAGCACTGTCGTTCACGCCTTTTAGCATCACGCCTTGGTTAAGTAGAGTCGCGCCAATAAGCTTTAATTTAAGGAAGGCTTGTTTGAGCTCTGCATTGATTTCATTGGCGTGATTAATATGGCTCACCATCACTACATTGAGGCGAGTCTTAGATAAGATTTGGCACAGTTCGTCAGTAATACGAGTCGGGATCACCACTGGTAAACGACTATGTATACGAACGGTTTTCACATGTGGAATTTGTTCGATAGCATGAATCAGCCATTCGATTTCGCTGTCTTTGGCCATCAGTGGATCGCCACCTGATAAGATAACTTCATTAATCTCAGGATGTTGAGTTACATAGTCGAGGCTGGTTTGCCACACCGATTTAGAACCCTTGTTGTCTTGATAAGGGAAGTGGCGTCGAAAGCAGTAACGGCAGTTAACCGCACAGCCACCTTTCACAATCATCAAGGCTCGGTTTTTGTATTTATGCAATAACCCCGGGATCGCGTTGTCTTGCTCTTCTAGTGGATCGGCCGAGTAGCCCTCATGAACTTCGAACTCTTCACTTAACGGTAAAACCTGACGTAATAGCGGGTCGTGTGGGTTGCCTTTTTCCATTCGTTCGACAAAGCTTAACGGTACGCGCAACGCAAATAGATTGCGTGCGGCAAAGCCTGCTTGCCATGGTGTTGGGTCTATTTCCAATGCTTCAAGGAGTTTTGTCGGGTCTGAGATCGCATTCGATAGTTGTTTGAGCCAGTTTTGCTCAACAGATTCGACTTTTCGGGTTATGATATGCGGCATTGAAATCAACTCAAAGATGTGTAAGAGGAAATCATGGCGTCAGTAAGCACCAATGAATTCAAAGGCGGTTTAAAATTCATGATGGATAACGAGCCTTGCTCAATTATCGAAAATGAATACGTTAAGCCGGGTAAAGGCCAAGCGTTTAACCGTGTAAAACTTCGTAAACTGCTGTCAGGCAAAGTGTTAGAGAAAACATTTAAGTCAGGCGATACAGTAGAACTAGCTGACGTTGTAGACGTTGAACTAGGCTACCTATACAGCGATGGCGAATTCTACCACTTCATGAACAACGAGACATTCGAGCAAATCGCTGCTGAAGTAAAAGCAGTTGGCGACACAGCTAAATGGCTAGTTGAAAACGACGTATGTACTCTAACGTTGTGGAATGATAACCCTATCACAGTAACTCCACCAAACTTTGTTGAGATCGAAGTAACTGATACAGATCCTGGCCTAAAAGGCGACACACAGGGTACTGGTGGTAAGCCTGCAACTCTAGCAACTGGCGCGGTAGTTCGCGTACCTCTATTCATCGCTATCGGTGAAGTTGTAAGAGTAGATACTCGTACTGGCGAATACGTTGGTCGTGTAAAGTAATTTGATTGTTCTCACCTTGATTTAAGGTGGTTCAGTGAAATGAAAAAGGTCGCTTAGGCGGCCTTTTTTACATTTAAAAAGCAGATACGGGTAAACGAGATGCGGGATGCGAAGAGCTTGAAGGGCAGATGCGAGTAAACGGGATTCGGGATGCGAAGAGCTTGAAGGGCAGATGCGAGTAAACGAGATACGAAAAACAAAAAAAGCAGAACAAAATAGTATTGTGCTGCTTTGATTCTTTTCGCTCTTAAGCTCTTCGATACTCGTTTACCCGAATCCCGTATCTGCTCTTAAGCGCTTCGATACTCGTTTACCCGAATCCCGTATCTGCTCTTAAGCGCTTCGATACTCGTTTACCCGAATCCCGTATCTGCTCTGAAGCGCTTCGATACTCGTTTACCCGAACCCCGTATCTGCTCTTAAGCGCTTCGATACTCGTTTACCCGAATCCCGTATCTGCTCTTAAGCGCTTCGATACTCGTTTACTCGAATCCCGTATCTGCTCTTAAGCGCTTCGATACTCGTTTACTCGAATCCCGAATCTGCTTTTCGTCCCTAACCCGCTATGGCTTAAGCAAGCTAAACACTAAAGCGCTCACGGCGACGATACCCACCAACAAGACGAAGACGCAGGATAAATCCTTTCTGTAGCGGCGTAACGCCTCCACTTTGTACACAGCCATCATCGGCATAACGAACAAGATCATCGCGATTACAGGCCCAGACAAGGCTTCCATCATCCCTAAAATGCTCGGGTTGACAATCGCTACCACCCAGATCGATGCAAACAGCGAGATTATTGTGACTTTATGAGCCAAAGGTGTGGATAGGGAAGTACTTTTGGTCAGCATCCCGACCATGCTTTCTCTCGCACCTAAGAAGTGGCCAATAAATGATGATGTTATCGCTAGGAATGCCACGATCGGGCCAAGTGTCGCAATGAACGGGTTGTCTTTAACATTGGCCAGATAAGACAGAATCGACACGTTTTGCTCCTTGGCTTGTGCTAGCTGTTCAGGAGACAGTGTCAAAACACAAGAAAATACAAACAGCATCACAAACATGATCAGCATGATGCTGGTACGTCGTAAGACGTGCTCTGATTTTCCTCTAGCGCTGTCATCGTAATGGCTGCGTTGTGCGTGAGCAAATGAGGAGAGCGCTGCTAAATGACTGAATGAGAAGATCACCACTGGCGTCGATAGCCATAGCGTGCTGCCCAAAGAAGATAATGAAGGCATTGTCAGCTCAGGAACCTGCCAGCTTGGAATCAAGTAGACGGATAAAAATAACAGAATCGCGACTAGGGGATAAACCATCAACGAGAGTGTACGAAGTATGATCTTCTCGCCAGCGATCATCACTGCGATTAACCCTGTCACTAAGGCTCCTGACAGAAAAGGTCGCGGCAGTGACTCTAGTCCAGCTTGGTTAACCATAAAGCTATCGACGGTATTCGTTAATCCGACACCATAAATTAATAAAATCGGGAAGATAGACAAAAAGTACAGCAGTGAAATGATTTGTCCTGCGGTAGCTCCAAAATGTTCAGCGACGACATCAGTAAAGTCTGCGTCTTTTTGGCTGGAAGATAGAACGAAGCGAGTAAAGCCACGGTGCGCTAAGAAAGTCATAGGGAATGCCAAGGCTGCCATGATGAGCAATGGAACGAAACCACTAAGGCCTAGGTTAATAGGTAAGAATAGAATACCTGCGCCGACAGCTGTACCAAATAAACTCAATACCCATTGAGTATCGTGCTGTGTCCAACGCCCGCTTTGACTGTTTAAGGCTGTATCTGATTGGTGCATGGATAGGTAACCGTTTGTATAAGAAAGGGGCGAATGCTAATGGTTTTATCAATGACTTCAATTTAAACAATGGGTTGCGATTATGGTAATCGCAAAAATCAAAATCAAGGAGCTCTTATTAGTGATAGAGATCGTGCTATTAACTTTCTTTATTTGCGCTAATGATGAGCCTCAAATGCGTTCTCAAGCGACTTTTTAAAACCAATTGATGCGAGGCAAAGAACGGTTGGTGAATAGTTGAACTGCATCTCACTATCACGTTGATTTGATGACGATAAACAGGCGAGTCGAAAATTTGTGACTATAGTGAATCAAACACCAGTAAGCGCAAGGAAGCACAATGTCGACACCAGAACAACATCATCCGCTTAACGATTTTGTGGAATATCCGCCACAAGAAATGGTAGTAAGAGCACTTCATAACCTTGAGCAACTTCAGAGGCGTCATTCAATTCGGAGCTTCTCTGAGCGCCCTGTCGCAAAAGAAGTGATTGAACACTGCATTCGAGCGGCAGGAACTGCCCCGAGTGGTGCTAACCATCAGCCTTGGCATTTTGTTGCTATTAATAGTGCCGACGTTAAAGGGCAGATACGCCAAGCGGCTGAAGAGTTGGAGCATTCTTTTTATCAAGGTCGAGCAGGGCAAGAGTGGTTAGACGCACTTAAACCTCTTGGCACCAATGCCAGCAAACCTTACTTAGAAAAAGCACCATGGCTCATTGCGGTGTTTGCAAAGAAGAAAGGCGGCATGACGAACGATGGCGAACAGGTCAATTATTACGTGCATGAGTCTGTCGGGATTGCCACTGGTTTTTTGCTTCAAGCGCTACACAATGCTGGCTTGGGTACTTTGACTCATACACCTAAGCCAATGAGTTTCTTGAGTAAGATTTGTGGACGGGACAATGAGATCGATCGCCCTTACATGTTAATTGTTACCGGCTACCCTGAAGAGGATGCAACCATCCCCGAACACGCGATGCATAAGAAGTCACTGGATGACATCGCTACCTTTCTTTGATGAGCATATCTCGATGAGATACAACCCGTAGCTCACAACAAAGCTGGCAAGATGCCAGCTTTGTTGTTTTTATCTTTGCTTTTTTATTAGTCAGTTACTTATTGGCAAAGAAGTGTGTCTCTAGGTAGTTGTTTAACGGCATAAATGCAGGGTTAGCCCAAGAGACAAATACAGAGGCAGGATCACTATCTAAATTGCCAGAACCAATCTCGCCAGCGATTTTGAACTTAGTGCCTTTTGAACCGATCAGTTCACCGCCACCTTC
This sequence comes from Vibrio sp. T3Y01, assembly GCF_013114525.1. Classification (NCBI taxonomy): domain Bacteria; kingdom Pseudomonadati; phylum Pseudomonadota; class Gammaproteobacteria; order Vibrionales; family Vibrionaceae; genus Vibrio; species Vibrio sp. T3Y01. The sequence goes on from NZ_VTXJ01000009.1 coordinate 208,470, forward strand.
ACTCAGCTTTGGAGAGACTTTGTATTCGTAAATCAAACCAAGTAGTGAGCCTGGGTTCAGGTTTACATTGGTATCTTCATGTATCGGGTCAATCTTACCATTGGAAATGTCATTTCCGTCATCATCGGTTGTTTTACCACCCTCAGTACACGGGTTTGGTGTCCCCAATGCTCGCTGAGCTGTCAGTTGGCCATTTCCGTAGTTACATTCGTTAAAGTGCAGCGACTCCATGCCAGCGGCAGATGCCAAGCCACCTTGAACGGCGAGCACCGCTCTGAATGTGTCGTATGCGTCACTCAAGTTAGAACCTAACAGGTTGTTTTGGTTATCATCGACGTAGTAATCAAAAAGCTGCATCAGCTTTTGGTATGTCGTCGATTTTTTTGTCTCGTCTTTTCCGCCAAGAGCGGTATACACCAACTCAACACCATCTACGATTTGCTTCGCTTGGCTCAGTGCAATAACAAATTGGTCGGCGGCTGTAGAGCCATCAGGTTCTGTCTCCATGACCCCAATGATTAGGCTTTTCTTGTTCAACTGCTTTTGAACGTCTTCACTTGCCCATGTCGTGAAGTTCTTTACTTGGCTTATTACACGCTGGTGCTGTTCATCCGTTACGGTTGAATTCGCTTTTAATACGTAAATACCTTTCTCGAAGCTACAGTTTGGCACGTCTGCTGCTGTTGAGCAGTTATCTACAGATGAATAAACGGTGACTAGTGACTTTGGTTTCGCTGTTGATGTAGAAGTCGAAGAGTTGCCGCTAGATGAACCATTACAACCCGCCACGGCTAGGGTAAGTAATGCTAAAAATATTGGTTTCATAATATTCACTAATTTAATTGAATGGGTGTTGAGTGATTTGTTTTTATTATTTGTCGCAACGGTATCATTTAGTGAAATGAAGGAATGTAAGTCAGCGTAAGCCTTTGTAAGGGCAGATGCGCGTAAACGAGATGCGGGATACGAAGAGCGGGAAGAGCAGATTAGAGTAAGCGGGATGCGAGATACGAAGAGCTGGAAGGGCAGATGAGAGTAAGCGAAATACGGGATACGAAGAGCTGGAAGGGCAGATGAGAGTAAGCGAAATACGGGATACGAAAAGCAGGAAGAGCAAGAGCTAGTGAGCTAGGTGTGTGATATTCGACAAGCAACAAAAAAGCAGAACAAGATAATCCTGCTCTGCTTTTAGTCTTTTCGCTCTTAAGCTCTTCGAATCTCGATTACCCGAATCCCGCATCTGCTCTTAAGCTCTTCGACACTCGATTACTCGAATCCCATATCTGCTTTTAGATCATAAAGATGAAAATAACAGACAATGCGCTGATTAGGCCTGCAAAGAAGTAGCAGCCCACTTTACCTGCAACGCCGACGTGGAATTTCAGGTCGTGCATGCCGTGGTGAAGACGGTGCATTGCGTGCCACATTGGCAGTGCTAGTGTACCGATGATGAATAGTGCACCGATAATGCTAGTGGCGAACTCTGACACACGCTCGTAGCTCATTGCTTCTGCATCGATGATGCCCATTGGTACTAAGATACCTAACACTAGAATCGTGATTGGCGTGATCATCGCGAACCAAGTACCGCCAGCGCCGAATAGACCCCACCAGATTGGTTCATCAGAACGTTGAGGGTTGTGGTTCACAGGTTTCACTTTGTAATTTGTGTTCATAACGAAAGCTCCTTACACCACAACAAGAACGATTAAAGAAATAAAAGCCACCGCAGCCCACTGAGTCAGTACGATGATTCTTTTATCTACCAATTTACCTTTTAGGCGGATTGGCATCACTTGAGGCATCATGCTGAAGAAGGTTTGAGCGTGCATTAAGCTACCTAGCAGTGCCACGATATTAATACCGACAATGATAGGGTTCGCCATAAAGCTCAACCAACCAGCCCACGCTTCAGGGCCTTTCACTAGCGCACCCAAACCAAAGGTTAGGAATACCGTGAACAGAATCAAAGGCAGTACAGTTGCTTCACGTAGCATGTAGAAGCGGTAGAACGGATGGTTGCTCCACCACGTTCTCTTCATCTCACGAACATAAGGCTTACGATTGCTCATCTTATGCCTCCTCTGTTGTTTTTACTTGGTTCTTGCTAACTGATGTACCGTCAGGTTTGAACATCGAGATAACGAAGTCCATTGAAGACTCAACTTTACCTTGGTTAACCGCCGCTGCTGGATCTACTTTCTTCGGACATACTTCAGAACAGTAACCAACAAACGTACAGCCCCAAGCACCATTTTCACCATTGATAAGCTTCATACGCTCATCTTTACCGTTGTCACGGCTATCTAGGTTGTAACGGTGAGCAAGAGTCAGTGCCGCAGGGCCAATGAACTCTGGGTTTAGACCGAATTGAGGACACGCTGCGTAGCAAAGACCACAGTTGATACAGCCAGCGAACTGTTTGTATTTCGCCATTTGCTCAGGTGTTTGAAGGTTAGTGCCGTCTTCAGGTTTACGGTCGTTGCCGATGATGTAAGGCTTGATTGCTTCTAGGCGCTCGATGAACGGTGTCATGTCGACAATCAAATCTTTCTCGATTGGGAAGTTAGCTAATGGTTCGATAGTTAGGCCGTTCGGGTAGTCACGTAAGAAGCTCTTACACGCTAGCTTAGGCACGCCATCAACCATGATGCCGCAAGAACCACAGATCGCCATGCGACAAGACCAACGGTATGAAAGGTCTTTGTCTTGGTGGTCTTTGATGTAACCAATCGCGTCAAGCACTGACATAGTTTCATCGAATGGCACTTCGAAAGTCTGCATGTAAGGTTCTGCATCTTTCTCTGGGTCGTAGCGCAGAATGTCTACTTTTTGGATACGGTTCGCTGACATTATGCTTGCTCCTCTTCGCTCTTCTCATCTTTCTTAGCATTCGCTTCTGCAGCTTTTTCAGCGGCAGCGGCTTTCTCTGCTGCTTCACCGTATAGACGAGCTTTAGGTTGAGATTTAGTAATCTTCACGCCGCTGTAGTCGATAGTTGGTGCTGCATCTTCGTTGTAGAACGATAGAGAGTGTTTCAGGAAGTTCACGTCATCACGTTCTGTGCAGTTGTCGTCTAGACGTTGGTGTGCACCGCGAGACTCTTTACGAAGGATTGCTGAGTGAACCATCGCTTCTGCGACTTCTAGGCCGTAGCCCACTTCGATAGCGTAAAGTAGGTCAGTGTTGAACACCTTGCCTTTGTCTTTAATGCTGATCTTCTTGTAGCGCGCTTTCAGTTCAGTGATCTTGTTGATGGTCTCTTGCATCAAGTCTTCTTGACGGTAGATACCACAGCCCGCTTCCATGGTGTGACCCATTTCAGTACGGATATCAGCCCAGTTTTCGTCGCCTTCTTGGTTCATCAGCGTTGCGATGCGATCTTCAACCGCTTTTACTTGCTTAGCGATAGACTCTTCATTCCAGCCCTTGAATTCAGCAGCGCGTTTCACGGCGTGTTCACCAGCGACGCGGCCAAATACCACGAACTCAGCCAGAGAGTTAGAACCAAGGCGGTTTGCACCGTGTAGGCCAACTGAAGCACATTCACCAACCGCGAATAGGCCTTTGATGCGAGTTTCACAAGTACCGTTAGTTTCGATACCACCCATGGTGTAGTGAACGGTAGGACGGATTGGGATTGGCTCTTTTGCAGGATCAACGTTCACGTACGCTTTTGCTAGCTCACAGATGAACGGTAGACGCTCTTGCAGGTACTCTTCACCAAGGTGGCGAAGGTCAAGGTGTACTACATCACCAAGAGGGTGCTTGATGGTGTTGCCTTTCTGCTGCTCGTGCCAGAATGCTTGAGAAACTTTGTCACGTGGACCCAGTTCCATGTATTTGTTTTTCGGCTCGCCCACTGGAGTTTCAGGGCCCATGCCGTAATCTTGTAGGTAACGGTAGCCGTTCTTATTAACGATGATACCGCCTTCACCACGACAACCTTCGGTCATCAAGATGCCAGTACCCGGTAGGCCTGTTGGGTGGTATTGAACGAATTCCATGTCACGCAGTGGTACACCGTGGCGATAAGCCATTGCCATACCGTCGCCCGTTACGATGCCGCCGTTAGTATTACAGTGGTAAACACGACCTGCGCCACCCGTTGCTAGAACAACAGATTTCGCTTTAATGGTAACAAGCTCACCTTCAGACATATGAATCGCGATAAGGCCTTGTACTTCGCCCTCTTCAACGATCAAATCCACCACAAAGTACTCGTCAAATCGTTTGATTTGGTCGTACTTCATCGAAGTCTGGAACAGAGTATGAAGCATGTGGAAGCCAGTTTTATCGGCTGCGAACCACGTTCTTTCTACCTTCATACCGCCGAATCGGCGTACGTTTACTTCACCGTTTTCTTTACGACTCCATGGGCAGCCCCATTGTTCCATTTGGATCATTTCGCGAGTCGCGTTTTCAACAAAGTATTCAACAACATCCTGTTCACATAGCCAGTCGCCACCGCCAACAGTATCGTTGAAGTGGTTATCTAGGCTATCTTCGTCTTTAATTACCGCTGCTGAACCGCCTTCTGCTGCTACCGTGTGCGAGCGCATTGGGTAAACTTTAGAAATCAGTGCTACTTCCAAATCAGGATTAGCTTCAGCTGCTGCAATAGCTGTACGAAGACCAGCGCCGCCTGCGCCGATGACTGCGATATCTGTGGTAATTGTCTTCACAGTTATTCTCCAGTGTGATGCGGAGTATTCCGCTTGTTATTATAAAAAGCCTATTTAGAGAGCAGTAAACGGCATCAACCGATCATCACCCCTAAGCCTTAAGTGGTAGGTTCAGTGTAAGAGAGGAGGGGGTTTGAAAAATTGATGTATTTAGGTTTTTGCTCCGGTAATGCATATGGAGGCATAGAAATTATAGGTTATGTGACTGCAATCACGGCAATCAATTATTGATAACGATTCGTCCACAGGGCTTGTGTTAACGGCTTGTTGAGTATGATTTTTGTTATCAATGTTGGGTCAGCTTGAATATTAATAATTGTATTGTAGAACGTGATTTCATGGCTTCATCTAAACAACACGACGGTTTAATTAATGCAAAGATAGAAGCTTACAAAAGCAGCGAAAAGTGATAATTTTCGTCGCCTAGAATTCAGTGATATGGAACTTAGTAATGCACTCTACATGGCAACCTGCCGCAACCATTAAGCAGTTAAAGCAACGTGCTGATATCCTTAGTCAAATCCGCCAGTTTTTTGCAGAGCGAGACGTGATGGAGGTGGATACGCCAGCCATGAGTCACGCCACGGTGACCGATGTGCATTTGCATACCTTCAAAACTGAATTCGTTGGCCCAGGTTACGCGCAAGGCCAGCCTCTGTTTTTTATGACAAGCCCTGAATTTCATATGAAGCGCTTGTTGGCAGCAGGTAGTGGCTGTATTTACCAAATTTGTAAGTCGTTTCGTAACGAAGAGAACGGCCGTTACCACAACCCCGAGTTCACTATGCTGGAGTGGTACCGTGTCGGTTTTGATCATCATGACTTAATGGATGAGATGGACTTGCTCCTACAGAAAATCTTAAAGTCAGGCGAGGCAGAACGCATGACTTACCAACAAGCCTTCATAGACGTGCTAGGTGTGTGTCCGCTTGAAGATTCTATGGATACGCTAAAACAAGCGGCAGCCAAGCTTGGGTTAAGTGATATTGCCGATCCTGAAGAGGACCGTGATACCTTGCTGCAACTGCTATTTAGCGTGGGTGTCGAAGAAAAGATTGGCCAGACAGTGCCCGCATTTGTTTATGATTTCCCAGCTTCACAGGCGGCATTAGCCAAGATTAACCCGAATGATCCGCGAGTGGCTGACCGTTTTGAGGTGTACTTCAAAGGTATCGAGCTGGCAAACGGCTTTCATGAGTTAGATAAGCCACAAGAGCAGCTTAAACGCTTTGAAGATGATAATGCCAAGCGTATCGAGATGGGCTTGTCGCCTCAGCCGATTGACCATCACTTGATTGAGGCATTAAAAGCGGGCTTACCTGATTGTGCGGGTGTTGCATTGGGTATTGATAGGTTAATCATGCTGGCTTTGGGTTACGACCATATTGATGATGTGACTGCTTTCCCATTCCCACGTTCTTAACTTTAGTTGGCAGAAGTTAGCTAGCAGCTCGATTAGCTGACAAGAATACCAGTACCACTATCTTATTAGGATACCTGTGCCGACCACTGCAACAATGGCACCGATCCAAGCATAGGCGTTTGGTCTCTGCTTGGTGTATAGCCATAGAATGGGCAGCAACATGATAGGTGTGGTTGAAGAGAGTAGAGCAACCATGCCGACATTTCCTTCTTGCAGTGCATATAAGATCAGCGTCATTCCCACCGCCATAGCAAGAAAGCCGTTCACTGCGGTAATCGCGAATATTTGACCATTCATTGGGTTGATTGCGCGTGAAAGTTTAGCGCCCGTTAAACGAAATGCGGAATGGGCGACAAAGGCGGTGATCATTCGAATAGCAGAAGCGGCTACTGGGTCGATGCTAGTTTGCATCACAGGTTTGGCAATAATACCGCCCAATGCTTGGCAGATAGCGGCCGTGATGCCCAGAGCGACACCAATCCACACGGTGCCCTTGATGGTTTCAAGCTGGTTGTTTGCTTGGCCTCGACGACCAAAGAAGATCGCAGTTAATACGCCACTGAATACCAAGGCCGAGCCAATAAGCTCGCCAGAGGTCATGCTCTCGCTAAACAGGAAGTAACCGAGAATCGCAGAGAACACAGCGTGACAAGAGAACAGTAAGCCAGCTTGGCGCGGGCCCATTCGGTTCAAACAGGCAAATAGGGCGGTATCACCAATGAAGATGCCAATCAGCCCTGATAGCATCATCGGTGTGACTAAGTCTGTTTCGACAGTTGACCAGCCACCCGTAAACCAAGCCATGCTTGATAAGATGACCGCAGTGCAGCCCATACGCCAGCGGCTATAGGCAAAAGAACCTAAGTGTTGAGCAGGCTTTACGGACATTAGGCTTGCGATAGCCCAAAGAAAAGCAGCAGCGAGAGCCAACCATTCGAACCCCATCGATTAACAGTCCTTGTGTCTGGGATAAATTAGCTCATCAATATGCATCAAACCGAACTGAGAACAAAGCGATTCTTAATAAATGCACCGCTTTGCTCCTCAGTGATAGGTTTACTCCAGTTATCTGTTTCGTTTGTCTAAATAGCGAGGCTTTATACCTTAAAGCGCTCGACATCTCGACGCATCGACTCAGCAGCGTTACTCATTTCATTTGAGCTATTGCGGCTGCTTTCAGCTTGCTGGGCTAGGTCGTCAGAGGCATCTTTGATCCCTTGTGTATTACGGCTGATGTCTTCGCTTACTGCTCGTTGCTCTTCGGCTGCGCTGGCTATCTGTAGTGCCATATCGTTGATTTCACTGATGGCTTGGGTGATTTTAGACAGGCTGTCGTGTGCTTGTTCTGCGAAGCCAACACTGTTTTCTGCCAGTTGAGTGCTGGTGGTCATGCTATCCACCGCATGTTCAGTATTCTTCTGTAGGGTATCGATCATCACACGGATTTCTTCCGTCGAGCCATGCGTTCTTTGGCTTAGCACTCGAACTTCATCGGCGACAACGGCAAACCCACGACCTTGCTCGCCCGCACGTGCCGCTTCAATGGCAGCATTCAATGCCAATAGATTGGTTTGTTCAGCAATGCCTTGAATGGTGGATAGAATTTGGTTGATGCTTTGCGCGTTGTTTTCCAGCTCTCGGATAACATTGGCCGCGTCTTCTACTTGGGTCGCAAGGCGAGTGATGGCATCGCGGTTCTGTTGAATCACTTCTTGGCCGTCATTACACGCGGTTGCAGAGGCTTGAGAAGCGGATGCGGTTAATTCTGCATGGCTCGCTACTTCGGCTGCGGTAGCCGACATCTCATGAATTGCAGTCGCAATCTGGTTGATATCGTTTTGTTGATTCTCCACACGAATGGAGGATTGCGTTGCCAACTGGTTGGCTTTTTCGGCGTGGTTGTTTAAATCGTGGCTGTGCTCAACGACACCTTTCAGCATGCTCTGCATTTGACTTAAGAATTGGTTCACCAGCTCAGCAAGCTTACCTATCTCATCCATGCGGGTTATATCGATGCGTTGAGTAAGGTCACCTCGGCCTTGAGCAAGCTGGGTTAGCGCCTCTGACAAGGTTTGTAATGGGTAAAGCAGCCGGTTGATGACCATGGTGCTAGCGATTGAAATCACAATGTACAGAACAAGTGAGGTTAGGGCGATGAATTGAATCGCATCAGTGACCGCAGAGAACGCCAGCTCTTTATCGATAACAATGCCCAGAGACCAATCGGTATTCGGCACGTTAGCAATGTAAACCAACTTATCTCCCTGACTCGGCCAAGCCAATGTGGTGATCGTTTGGTTCTGAATCAGTTGTGACACTCGGTTTGCGGTCAGCTCTGGATTTAAGCTTGTGAGTGGTTTTTGACTTAATGCTTCATCGCTGTACGCAACGATGTTGTTGTTACCATCCACCAAGAAGGCGAAGCCATCGTTATCCAGTTTTACGTTGAGAACCGTATCGATAATGCTCGTCACGGTTAAGTCCGCAGCCAGTACGCCCTGCTTTTGGCCGCTAAAGGCTTTCGCAAAGCTGATGACGATACTGCCATCGAAATCTTGATACGGTTCAGTAATGATCAGGTCTGATGCGGTATTCGCATCTTTGTACCATGGACGCGTGCGAGGGTCGTAGTCTGCTGGCCAACTTTCCGTTTTATCACCATAAGCGATCGTGCCATCGCTAAAACCAGCATAAACAGACAAGAACTGCCCGGCTTGTTTGGTGATCAATAATTCGCGGTCTGAGTTACTGTTGCTTGAAATGGTTGGCTCATTGGCCAGCATCATGTCACTGCGAGTCGAGAGCCAATCGGCAATGTAGTTGGTCGTCCCTACACTGACATTCTTCATTTCTTGGTTGATCGCGACTTCAGTCTCTTGGGTGAGCTGGGTAACCGATATCCAGGCTTGGGTGCCACTCACGACGGCGATAATGATCGCAATGGCGATCTGAATTTTAAACTTAATAGTATGTCTCAAGGTCCATTCCTCTTTTATTAGACAAAAACCTAACTACAGTGACGTACTTGATGGTGAATTGATGTGTCTCTGATAGGCGTATAGTGCCGTTGTCTTAGGCAGAATGAATGTGTTTAAAATCATAAATTATAAATATATTTACTCTTCTTTTTGCAAAACAGTGAAGTAAAGTCACAGTTGTTTATTGATTTAAAAATCAACTGTTTGTTCTGGCAGTTATTCGTGATGCAGCGCGAATAGGCGCTAAATTTATATTTAGCGCCTTAGTCCGTAATAGAAGTGATCGTTGAACGCTTACTAGGTGATGATAAACAGGGCGAGGTAGACCAATAGCAAGCCGACAATCCCCAAGATGATCCCCATCTTCGCCATGTCTTTGCTTTCGATAAGTCCGGTAGAGTAAGCCAGGGAATTAGGGGGCGTTGATACTGGAAGAATCATGCCGAGTGATGCAGAGAAGGCAACCACAACCAATAATCCTTGTAAGCCCCCAATTGTTGCCAAGCTCTCCATAGAAGCGCCAATTGCCGCGGCTATTGGCATCAGTAAGTTGGCCGTAGCGGTGTTCGACATGAAGTTTGCCATTAACCAGCACACGATGGATAGCGTGATGACTACGGCTGCAGGGGAAAGAGACTCATAGTCGATCGCGTGTGCCAATGCAGAGGCCAAGCCTGTTTTATCTAAGCCGATACCAATCGCAATACCACCGGCGACTAGCCACAACACATCCCAGTTGATTAGTTTCAGTTCTTCTTTGCCCATGATGCCGGTCAAAGTGAAGACCGCCAGTGGAATGATAGAGACCACATAGGTGTTCATGCCGTGCAGTTTGGTAGTCATCCACAACAAGATGGTCGCGGCAAAGGTGACGTAAACGACGATCGCACGCCAACTCTTTCTGAACTGCCCATCGAGTTTAAGCACCATGTTTTTCTGCGTGGAAGGGAAGATTTTCTGAAGAAGGAACCAAGCAATGGTGAGTTGGATGATTACAAAAGGTAAGCCCATCATCATCCAGCTCAGGAAGTCGATGGTGTTTTCACCGGTTAGGTATTGAAGTGCAATGGCATTGGGAGGCGTACCGATTGGTGTCGCGATACCACCAGTATTGGCGGCAATCGGAATACACAATACGAGTGCTTTGATCCCCATATCGCCTTTGGGTGCCGAAGCTACAATTGGGCCAAGCAGGGCCAGCATCATGACAGTGGTTGCGGTATTCGACATAAACATTGAGAACACGGCGGTGATCAGCATTAAGCCAAGCATGATGAAGCGCGGTTCTGTACCGAATGGTTTCAGCAGCACTCGAGCTAGGTTGTTATCGAGTTCGTACTTAGATGCCGAGATTGCGAGAGCAAAGCCACCCATGAATAGAATGATGATTGGTGATGAAAATGCACCGAATATGTCGGTATATTTAATTAATTCACCAAGATCGTGTCCCGCTGGTGGATTTCGAAATAGGTGCAGACCTTTGTCGGAAATCATCACCAGTTCAAGTGCAATGATCAGTATTGAGGTGGCGAAAACTGGAACGGGTTCAAGTACCCAAAGTAGGGCAGCAAGTAGAAATATCGCTAGCAGGCGGTGTTGAATCAGCGTCAGGTCATCGATAGGTATTGAATCTATTGGCATGAATAACACGCCCAAGGGAATCGCAAAACAAATCAACAGCTTGACCAGAACGCCAACATTGAGTTTAGGCATGTACAAAGACCCTATGAATAAAATATCTTCAAATAGAGTAAGTTATCTGGATTTTTGGTACTTGGAGACGGGTTGGAAAATCAAAAAGTTGTTTAAGGTTTCGGCAACTGTTTTGTTTTTGGTCAATCTTTTATAGCGCTGATTTATGCATTGCTCTTTTAGGTCAGGGCTTAGGGGTATTGGAAGGTTAGAGGGCTGGGTAATAAAAAGGCACGTTATTCATTCAAATAACGTGCCTTGAAAGCTAAATGAGTTTACTCAAATCATTACGCTTGGTCTGTGTTCTCTACTGAATCAACAGCTTCAGTCTCAACTTCTTTACCAGCGATGTGCGCGTAAGGCGTACCAAGAACCGTTTTCTCACCATTTTGCATAGTGTCGTCGAACTTGATTGCATCTTTCGCAAATAGGTTGATAACCGTTGAACCAAGCTTAAAGCGACCCATTTCTTCGCCTTTCTTCAAGATGATTGCTTTATCGCCTTGTGCTGGGTAATCCCATTTGTACACAGAGTTACCGCGTGGTGGAGTAATAGTGCCAGCCCATACTTGCTCGATGCTACCTACGATAGTGGCGCCAACCAGCACTTGTGCCATTGGGCCAAACTCAGTATCAAAGATACACACTACGCGCTCGTTACGTGCGAATAGGTTTGGAACATTCTCAGCTGTTAATGGGTTAACAGAGAAAAGGTCACCTGGAACGTAGATCATCTGACGCAGCGTACCGTCACATGGCATGTGTACGCGGTGGTAATCACTTGGAGATAGGTAAAGCGTTGCGAATTCACCGTCTTTAAACTCTTCAGCAAGACCGGCATCACCACCTAGCAGCTCACGTGCAGAGTAGTCGTGGCCCTTCGCTTGAATCAGTTGACCGTCAGTAATTGGGCCAAATTGGCTTACGCGAGCGTCTGCTGGGTGAACGATAACAGAGTCGCCTTCAGCGATAGGGCGCATGCCCTCTTTCAATTCACGTACGAAGAATTCATTGAATGTTTTAAAGTGTTTTGGGTCGCTATGTAGCGCTTCATCCATGTTCACTTTGTATTGTTTGATGAACCAATTGATGATCGCTGTCGTTAAGCCACCCGCTTTAGCAGACGCCAGTTTGCCTACTAGACGAGTTAGTCCATGTTGTGGAATCCAGTACTGCAATCCAACTTTAATCTTATCCATTGTATTAATTTTCCAATGCTATGTGTTTTTCAATTCAATCTATCGATGACGCTTTAGGGCGCGAGATGTTACTTAAATTCGCGCCAATTGTCAGTAACTGCACATATTTGTTCACAAAAACGCGATTAAAGATCTGCTTTTTTGTTTCGTGAATACTGACGGTTGTCTTTGTTGTTGACCATGCTCTCAATGATGCGGTGGTAGTTGTCGAAGCGCAGTCGACTGATCTTCCCATCCTCAACGGCTTCACGCAGGATGCAGCCTGGATCATCATTGTGCTTACAATCGCGGAACTTACAGCCGCCAAGGTAAGGCTTGAACTCAACGAAAGCTTCGGTGATTTCATCGGCTTCTAAGTGCCATAGACCAAACTCACGAACTCCAGGTGAATCGATTAGGTCACCACCTGAAGGGAAGTGGTACAAACGAGCGGCAGTGGTGGTGTGCTGACCAAGGCCTGAGTTTTCAGAAACTTCACCTTCTTCGATGTCGAGTGTCGGCATTAGCGCATTCACTAGGCTGGACTTACCTACACCAGATTGGCCAACAAAGATATTGATGCGGCCTTTAAGTTCAGCTTCTAGCTCTTTAATGCCGTAGCCAGACTCTTTACTCACGAACATCACCTTGTAGCCGATCTGTTCGTAAATTTTCAGTGTCTCTTGGTACTCAGCAATTTGCTCTTCAGTCAGTAGGTCGACCTTGTTGAGTACAACAAGCGGTGCGATTTTTACTGTTTCTGAAGCAATTAAATAACGGTCGATAATATTAAGCGATAGCTCTGGAAGTACAGCAGACACGATAACCATCTGGTCTACATTAGCCGCAACCGGTTTTAGGCCATCGTAGTAATCAGGGCGAGTAAGCATTGAGGTTCTTGGTTCAACCGCTTCCACAACACCTGAAATACCAGCCATCGACTCTAAGCCTGCACGCCAAGTCACTCGGTCACCAGAAACTAAAGTCTCGATACTACGGCGTAAGTTACAACGATGAACTTCGTTTGTTTCAAGATCTTCGATATCAGCATGTTGACCAAAGCGTGTAATCACGAGTCCGCTTTTGGTGCCACCAAGCATGTTCTCATCCCACTGGATAGAATCTTCTTTCTTGAGTCGCTTGTTCTGGTTGCTACGTACACGACGTACCTGACCTTTAGTTAACTTCTTTTTTTTAGCCACAATTTTTCACTTAACACATCTAACTTGATGATTGGGAACTCAAACTGGTGTTGCTGGTGCCATTTGATTTCGATGGTCCTAAAGCTAGTTTGAGTATAGTTATTTGGGTATAGTACCTCTTTTAAACATAAACAAATAGGCGACGCCTTATGTCCTTTAGCGATCAGAACCTAATTTGGGTAGATCTAGAGATGACGGGACTGGATCCTGAAACTCATAAAATCATTGAAATTGCGACTATCGTGACTGATAGTGAGCTTAACATCCTTGCTGAAGGACCTGTTTTGGCTATTCACCAACCTCAAAGTGAACTAGACAAAATGGACGAGTGGTGTACAACGACGCACACTGGCAGTGGTCTGGTGAAGCGAATTCAAGAAAGCACCGTGACTGAACAAGATGCTATCGAACAGACGATCGCGTTTCTTGAAAAGTGGGTACCAAAAGGTAAATCGCCGATTTGTGGTAACAGCATTGGCCAAGACCGCCGTTTCTTATACAAGCATATGCCTGAATTAGAAGAGTACTTCCACTACCGTTATGTCGATGTAAGCACCCTAAAAGAGCTAGCTCGTCGTTGGAAACCTGAAGTATTAGATGGTTTTTCTAAGTCAGGAAGCCACCTAGCATTAGACGATATTCGTGAGTCGATTGCCGAACTGCAGTACTACCGAAAAACAATTATTAACATCTAGCCGGATAAACTGATCACGTTTGTCTAACTTTTCAGGGACATAAGAGCCAATTTTTTTGCAAATCTGTGTGCTTTTACAGCAGTTGAATAAAAAGTTTCGTAATTTTGCATTAAGGACTTGCATCACAAAAAAATGCTCTTATAATTCGCAGCCCTGAACGGCGAAAGACGTTTTCAGAATGCGACACTAGCTCAGCTGGTAGAGCGCAACCTTGCCAAGGTTGAGGTCACGAGTTCGAACCTCGTGTGTCGCTCCAATTTGTAGATTATGGCGAAAGCGGTAATCAGAAGGTGAAAGACCTTTCTATGCGATACTAGCTCAGTTGGTAGAGCGCAACCTTGCCAAGGTTGAGGTCATCGGTTCGAACCCGATGTATCGCTCCAATTTGTAGGTTACGGCGAAAGCGGTAATCAAAAGGTGAAAGACCTTTTCTAATGCGATACTAGCTCAGTTGGTAGAGCGCAACCTTGCCAAGGTTGAGGTCATCGGTTCGAACCCGATGTATCGCTCCAAATTCGCCTCTTAGAGGCAAGATTCA